>NZ_CP102951.1:1233750-1562500 GCF_024741815.1 Pseudomonas sp. LS1212 | reverse complement strand
ACGTCAAAACATCAACGTATTAGGTTAATGCCCTTCCTCCCAACTTAAAGTGCTTTACAATCCGAAGACCTTCTTCACACACGCGGCATGGCTGGATCAGGCTTTCGCCCATTGTCCAATATTCCCCACTGCTGCCTCCCGTAGGAGTCTGGACCGTGTCTCAGTTCCAGTGTGACTGATCATCCTCTCAGACCAGTTACGGATCGTCGCCTTGGTGAGCCTTTACCCCACCAACTAGCTAATCCGACCTAGGCTCATCTGATAGCGTGAGGTCCGAAGATCCCCCACTTTCTCCCGTAGGACGTATGCGGTATTAGCGTCCGTTTCCGAACGTTATCCCCCACTATCAGGCAGATTCCTAGGCATTACTCACCCGTCCGCCGCTCGCCACCAGGTACAAGTACCCGTGCTGCCGCTCGACTTGCATGTGTTAGGCCTGCCGCCAGCGTTCAATCTGAGCCATGATCAAACTCTTCAGTTCAATACTGCTTGGGTTTTGAGAAAACCCTAAACTTGGCTCAGCAATCTCAAAATGAACTATATGATTGCTCATGTAGCCACTTGTGATGCTGATAATCTTTCTGACTATCAGTCTGAGCTCACAAGCACCCACACGAATTGCTTGATTCAGTTGTTAAAGAGCGGCTGGTTGATTCTTTCGTCTCAACCGAGATGCGCATTCTACAGATACCACCGAGCCCGTCAAGCAGTTATTTCAAGAAATTTAAAATTTTCTCTTTAGACTTCAAATGCTTAACTTTCCGGCGCGCCCAACTGCCGAGGCAATAAGAAGTAGTGACTATTTTTTGAGACTGGCGGGTGCTGAAGATGGAAAAGCCAACAAGATATGGTGTCCCAGGGCAGGTTCGAACTGCCAACCTTCCCCTTAGGAGGGGGATGCTCTATCCAATTGAGCTACTGAGACACTGAGAGCTGCGCAAAGGGCTTCGCGCGGCGATGGACGGCGAGCATGTTAACCAGCAAGCCAGCATTTGTCATGTCGTCTATGGGCTTTTTAACTGTAGCCCGTATCGGCACAGGCCTCCCCCGCCCTGGACCACAGCCGGTCCCGAGGATCGCGCTAGCCCTGGATCATATCGAAAAATGGTCGTGCATTTTGCAATCCATCAGATAGCCATCATTGCAGAATGCAAGGCTCCGGTCTTTCGCACCCCTGTCATCTGCTTGATCTGTAGGCGTTTTCTGGAAGTTCCGGCTTGGCACGATGCCTGCTGTACTGAGCTATACAGAAAAGGTTTGGTTGCCCTCACCCTGCGGAGAACACCAAATGAACAGCGCTCTTTGCCTTCTCAACGCCCTTGCCGTGGTGGCCCTTGTCACCTTTCAGTTGCAGTCAGCCAACGACGAAGACATCGCCGTGATCTATCCTCACATGCAGATTGTCATGAAACCGCAACTGGCCGTCATGAATGCTACATCGGCCCAGCGTCCTATAATGACGAACCAGCCAAGCTACGCTCAACCGCTGCTGGCCGAGCAAACCGAGCGCTTTACCTTCTGAGGGGAACTGCATGTCGAAATCAGCTCTGCTGTTTCTTTTACTGGCCCTGACCAGCTTGCTCGTGGCCATCGCCCTGCCACTGGAAACCGGTACCGCCAGCGACGTTCTGGGTACAGCCTGTGCAATGTTTGCCGTGCTATTTGTCCTGGCGCTGGTCAAGGGCCGCCGGATCAAGTTCGACCCTTTGCTGCACTGAGTTCACCCCCTCTGCATCCAGCAGACTCATCAGCCCCATGACCGCGTCGCTCAAGGAACCGGAGTTATCGAGCGACCGGATCTGCATGCCTGCCTCATCCACAGCACCACCCTCTTGGCCAAAGCGTTGGTTGCGCGCCAGCCGACGCTCGATATCTTCGATGCTCTCCCTGCCACGCCCCAACAAACGATGGCGCAACACCGAATTATCGACCGTCAGCAGAATCGGCAGCAGCCGTGGATAACGCGCCATCGCTTGCGCCAGGTAGGCGCGCGAGCCATTGACCAGTACGTGACGACCCTCGGCCAGCCAGTCATCGATTTGCGCAGGGATACCATAGTCCAGCCCATTGGCTTTCCAGTGCATGGCAAAGTCACCCTTTTGACGCATCTGTTCGAACTGCTGAGGGGAAACGCCAAGGGCATCCTCACCCACGGCTTCGGCCGAACGGGTGATCACCCGCCGCACGATAGCGACATTGCGCTGTTGCAGGGGCGCGCGTGCGGCCTCTATCAGGCTGTCCTTGCCGGAACCCGAAGGGCCCGTCAAATAGATGAGTCTACCTGTCATTTGCCAATGGCTCCTCAGTGCTTGCAGCGCGACCGTCAGACACTATGCTGAACAGAGGGTAGCTCGCGCGTTTTCGTGCATTTGACAGCATTCATACGAGCCAGGGCACCTCTCGGATCAACCCGGCGACAGCTTCGGATGAGTGGCGATATGAAAACTTTTCAAACCAGTACACATTTCTGATAATTGGTGCTGGCAAATCGCCTTTATTCAGTTCAATATTTGTCACAGAATTGGCGCCAAGGGACCGGCGGCATTGAGGCATCATAAGCGCCTCTTTCACAATTCAGGTTGAACAATTTTCCGTAACGGTGGTCGTAACCACATCTTGCGGCCAATTTCGAGAACCGCTTCCCCTGAACTAAACCGGTCAATTATATGCGCCCAATGAAACAGGCTATTTATTCCAGCCGCACCGCTGACAAATTCGTCGTACGTCTTCCCGACGGTATGCGTGAGCGCATTGCCGAGGTCGCTCGTAATCATCATCGCAGCATGAACTCCGAGATCATCGCGCGCCTGGAGCAAAGCTTGATTCAGGAAGGCGCACTGGGCGAAGAGTTGAGCATGCGCCTGGACAGCCCCGAGCTTTCCTTGCATGAACGCGAACTGCTTCAGCGTTTCCGCCAACTCTCCCACCGCCAACAAAATGCGTTGGTCTCTTTGATCGCACACGATGCCGAAATGTCTGCCGACGCTTCCTGACTCGTCACACTTTCAACTAAAAAGCCAGCTTAGCGCTGGCTTTTTCATATCTGCAATATATACGTTTTGCTTCTTTCGGACACCGGCCCACAACAGCCGGCATCCGAACTAGTGGGCCTACAACAGAAAGATCGTAGCCAGCCCCAGGAAGATAAAGAAGCCACCACTGTCGGTCACCGCCGTAATCATGACGCTCGAGCCCATGGCCGGGTCGCGCCCCAGGCGCACCAGCGTCATCGGGATCAGTACCCCCATCAGGGCGGCCAGCAACAGATTGAGCGTCATCGCCCCGGTCATCACCACGCCCAATGACCAGCTGTCATACAGCAGATAAGCGACGACCCCGATCACCCCACCCCAGAGCAGGCCATTGATCAGCCCGACAGCCAGCTCCTTGCGCATCAACCGAGCGGTATTGCCAGGGCTGACCTGGTCGAGCGCCATGGCCCGAACGATCATGGTGATGGTCTGGTTACCAGAGTTGCCACCGATACCGGCCACGATCGGCATCAAGGCTGCCAGGGCCACCAGCTTCTCGATGGAACCCTCGAACAGGCCGATCACCCGCGAAGCCACGAAGGCGGTGATCAGGTTGACCGCCAACCAGGCCCAACGGTTGCGCAACGAACGCCAGACCGAGGCGAAGATATCTTCTTCTTCACGCAGACCGGCCATGCTGAGCACTTCGCTTTCGCTCTCTTCGCGGATCAGGTCGACCATTTCGTCGATGGTCAGGCGGCCAATCAGGCGATCGTCCTTGTCCACTACCGGGGCAGAGATCAAGTCGTAGCGTTCAAACGCCAGGGCGGCGTCGTAGGCGTCTTCTTCCGGGTGAAAACTGACCGGGTCATTGGCCATGACCTCAGCCACCTGCTTGTCCGGGTCGTTGACCAACAACCGCTTGATGGGCAGCACGCCCTTGAGGATGCCGTCGTAGTCGACCACGAACAGTTTGTCGGTGTGGCCGGGCAATTCCTTGAGCCGGCGCAGGTAGCGCAATACCACTTCGAGACTGACATCTTCGCGGATGGTCACCATCTCGAAGTCCATCAACGCGCCGACCTGGTCCTCGTCGTAACTCAGCGCCGAACGCACACGCTCGCGCTGCTGGGCATCGAGGGTCTCCATGAGCTCATGGACGACGTCACGGGGCAGTTCGAGGGCCAGGTCGGCGAGTTCGTCGGCATCCATCTCCTTGGCCGCAGCCAGGATCTCGTGATCATCCATGTCGGCGATCAGGGTTTCCCGGACCGAGTCGGATACTTCGAGAAGGATGTCGCCATCGCGTTCGGCCTTGACCAGTTGCCAGACGGTCAGACGATCGTCCAGCGGCAAGGCTTCGAGGATGTAGGCAACGTCGGCAGAGTGCAGGTCATCGAGCTTGCGCTGCAACTCGACGAGGTTCTGCCGGTGGACCAGGTTTTCTACCAGGTCCTGGTGATGACCTTCCTGGCGATGAGTCAGGTCTTCGACGACGCGCTGACGATGCAGCAGCTCGACGACCTGAGCAAGACGGTCCTGCAGGCTTTCTTGAGTTTTCTTTACTTCGATTTCAGTCATAGGCGAACTCCACTCCCAGCAGCGGAGCACGCCAGGAGGTTCAATCAGTCAATTCTTGATTGTTAAAACGAGCTATTGAGTAACTACTGGGTAAGTCCATGGAGGTATTCCACAAGCCCCGGCGGGGCTGACGGGCGCAATGATACACCGCTTGGCGTGTCAGGGCGTTGAAAATCTTGGCCGGATCAATCGCTTGCAACACACTGCTTAGCGTCTTCCGAACACTTCAGTGCGACGAAACCTGAAGCGGAAAAAACACACAGGCGCGCAAGAAAAGACCGATCAGATCTCTGACAGCACAAGGTTAGCAGCAGAAGGGTTGGGCGCTGATGACAGAATCTTCATTGCCCGGGACCGAGCGACAAAAAATTAAATGCAGAAAGCAGAAAGCAGAAAGCCCGCATTGAATGCGGGCTTTCTGTTGTATGGTGCACTCGACAGGATTCGAACCTGTGACCGCTCGGTTCGTAGCCGAGTACTCTATCCAGCTGAGCTACGAGTGCAGGGTTGGTACTTGATAAACCAGATCACCACTGGTTGAAGCCGAAGTTACTTTCCTTTCGAAAAACAACTTCTTAAATGGTGCACTCGACAGGATTCGAACCTGTGACCGCTCGGTTCGTAGCCGAGTACTCTATCCAGCTGAGCTACGAGTGCAGGGTTGGTACTTGATAAACCAGATCACCACTGGCTGAAGCCGAAGTTACTTTCCTTGCGAAAAACAACTTCTTAAATGGTGCACTCGACAGGATTCGAACCTGTGACCGCTCGGTTCGTAGCCGAGTACTCTATCCAGCTGAGCTACGAGTGCATTTGTTGCTGCGCATTATAGATCGTTAAATCTCTTTGCCAACCACTTTTTCGTTTAGTTTCAACAACTTACCGAAGAAGCCAGATTACAACGCCCTACACAAATAATGGCGGAGAAGGGGGGATTCGAACCCCCGACACCCTTTTGAGGTGTACTCCCTTAGCAGGGGAGCGCCTTCGGCCACTCGGCCACCTCTCCGCAACACGGGGCGTATAATAACCAGCCTTTTCCCCGTTTGCAAACTAAAATTTCAAAAAAAATCGATAAAAATTAGTTACTTGGTTCCTGGTCCTTCTCTTTCTTGATGCGCAGGTAGATTTCCTCACGGTGTACGGCCACTTCTTTGGGGGCATTCACACCGATTCGCACTTGATTGCCTTTGACGCCGAGCACGGTCACAGTGATTTCTCCATCACCGATAATCAGGCTTTCTGCGCACCGACGAGTCAGTATCAGCATTACCTATCTCCTTCCGGATTGAGTTCAGGGATAACAGTCTGCAAAAAAAGGGCATCAGCCTACAGCCAGGGTGGCCACAGGCTTACGCCTAAGTATTGACCAGGGTACGCAAAAGAACACCCTGCCCAAAAAAACGAAAGGGCGCGGTCAGACCGCGCCCTCAGGCAAACGCATCACTCGCCCTGGCGGGAAGGTGCGTCCAGTTCGAAAGCGGTGTGCAGTGCACGCACCGCCAGCTCCAGGTACTTCTCCTCGATGACGACCGACACCTTGATTTCCGAGGTCGAGATCATCTGGATATTGATGCTTTCCTTGGCCAGCGCCTCGAACATGCGGCTGGCAACACCGGCGTGCGAACGCATGCCGACGCCGACGATGGACACCTTGGCGATTTTGGTATCGCCAACGACTTCACGGGCACCGATTTCGCGCGCAGTGTTTTCCAGGACCGCTTGAGCGGCCGTGTAGTCATTGCGGTGCACGGTGAAGGTGAAGTCGGTGGTGTTATCGTGCGAGACGTTCTGCACGATCATGTCGACTTCGATGTTCGCGGCACTGATCGGGCCGAGGATCTTGAAGGCCACGCCGGGGGTGTCTGGCACGCCACGGATGGTCAGCTTGGCTTCATCGCGGTTAAAAGCGATGCCGGAAATGATCGGCTGTTCCATGGATTCCTCTTCATCAATGGTAATGAGGGTGCCCGGACCCTCCTGGAAGCTGTGCAGTACGCGCAGCGGGACGTTGTATTTGCCGGCGAACTCGACCGCCCGGATCTGCAGCACCTTGGAACCGAGGCTGGCCATTTCCAGCATCTCTTCAAAAGTGATCTTGTCCAGACGTTGTGCTTGCGAGACGACGCGCGGGTCAGTGGTATAGACACCGTCGACATCGGTATAGATCTGGCATTCGTCAGCCTTGAGCGCAGCGGCCAGCGCCACGCCAGTGGTGTCGGAACCACCGCGACCCAAGGTGGTGATGTTGCCGTGTTCGTCGACACCCTGGAAACCGGCTACGACCACAACGCGACCGGCCTTGAGGTCGGCACGAATCTTCTGGTCATCGATCTGCAGAATCCGAGCCTTGTTGTGCGCGCTGTCCGTCAGGATCCGCACCTGGTTGCCGGTGTAGGACACCGCTGGCACGCCACGCTTGATCAGCGCCATGGCCAGCAGTGCAATAGTCACCTGCTCACCGGTGGAAACAATCACGTCCAGCTCACGCGGAACCGGCTGATCGTTGACCTGTCTGGCCAGATCGATCAGGCGATTGGTTTCGCCACTCATGGCTGACAGCACAACCACCAGGTCGTCGCCGGCTTCGCGGAATTTCTTAACCTTGTCGGCTACCTGCTCGATTCGCTCGACAGTGCCGACGGAGGTGCCTCCAAATTTCTGTACGATCAAAGCCATTTCAAAGCCGCCTCAGCCCGTGAAGGGCGCCCATTAAACAATCAAACCATGCAAAAGCGCCAAGGCCCGCTACTAGACAACGGGCCCTGGTGAGTGATTCAGATGCCCTGCTCGACGAACGGCACGGTCAAGGCCAGCGCTGCATCAAGCGCGCCGGCATCGACACCGCCACCCTGCGCCATATCAGGACGTCCACCACCTTTACCACCAACAGCCGCGGCTGCCTGTTTCATCAGATCGCCAGCCTTCAGGCTGGCGGTCAGATCCTTGGTCACGCCGGCAACCAGCACGACCTTCTCTTCGTGAACGCCGCCGAGCAGGATAACGCCCTGCCCCAGCTTGTTCTTCAACTGGTCGACCAGCGCCAACAGCGCCTTGCCGTCGAGACCGTCGAGACGCGCTGCCAGGACTTTAACGCCCTTGACGTCAACCGCCGAAGCCGACAGATCGTCACCGGCTGCACTGGCAGCCTTGGCCTGCAGTTGCTCGAGCTGTTTCTCCAGCAGGCGGTTGCGCTCAAGCACCGCCGACAGTTTGTCGATCAGGTTGTCGCGACTGCCCTTGACCAGTTGCGCGGCTTCCTTGAGCTGATCTTCAGCGGCGTTCAAGTAAGCCAGCGCTGCTGCGCCGGTGACGGCTTCGATTCGACGCACACCGGAAGCAATGCCGCCTTCGCTAATGATCTTGAACAGGCCGATATCACCGGTGCGATTGACGTGGATACCACCACACAGCTCGACGGAGAAGTCACCACCCATGCTCAGCACGCGAACGCTGTCGCCGTATTTTTCGCCGAACAGCGCCATGGCGCCCTTGCGCTTGGCTGTCTCGATGTCGGTTTCTTCGGTTTCCACTTCGGTGTTCTTGCGCACCTCGGCGTTGACGATGTCTTCCAGCGCCTTGATTTGCTCAGGCTTGATGGCCTCGAAGTGGCTGAAGTCGAAACGCAGGCGTTGGCTGTCGACCAGCGAGCCCTTCTGCTGAACGTGATCGCCCAGTACCTGGCGCAGTGCGGCATGCAGCAAGTGCGTGGCCGAGTGGTTCAGCGAAGTCGCCTTCTGGACCTCTGCGTCGACCTGGGTCTGTACTTGAACTCCGACACTCAGGCTACCGGTATCGACAACACCGTGATGCAGGAAAGCGCCGCCGGTCTTGGTGGTATCAAGCACGTCGAAACGGACAGCGCCGGCCTGCAGATATCCGCAGTCGCCGACCTGACCACCGGACTCGGCGTAGAACGGCGTCTGGTCGAGAATGACCACGCCCTCTTCGCCTTCGTTCAGCAGCTCGACGGCCTGCCCTTCTTTATAGAGAGCAACGACCTTGGCACTGCCAGCAGTGGCTACGTAACCAGTGAAGCGCGTGGCTTCATCGACCTTGACCAGGCTGTTGTAGTCCAGGCCGAAAGCACTGGCCGAACGGGCACGCTCGCGCTGGGCTTGCATCTCGCGTTCGAAACCGGCTTCGTCGAGGGTCAGCTCGCGCTCACGGGCGATGTCGCCGGTCAGGTCCATCGGGAAGCCGTAGGTGTCATACAGCTTGAACACCACCGCACCCGGCACGACGGTACCCTTGAGGTCGGCCAGGTCTTGCTCGAGGATCTTCAGGCCCTGTTCCAGGGTCTTGGCAAATTGCTCTTCTTCAGCCTTGAGCACGCGCTCGATGTGCGCCTGCTGCGATTTCAACTCGGGGAATGCTTCGCTCATCTCGGCAACCAGGGCCGCGACGATCTGGTAGAAGAAGCTGCCCTTGGCGCCCAGCTTGTTACCGTGGCGGCAAGCGCGACGGATGATCCGGCGCAACACGTAGCCACGGCCTTCGTTGGACGGCAGCACACCGTCGGCAATCAGGAAGCCGCAGGAACGGATATGGTCGGCAACTACCTTGAGCGATGCCTGGGCATCGTTGGTGCAACCGATGGCCTTGGCCGACGCGACCAGCAGGCTCTGGAACAGGTCGATCTCGTAGTTTGAATGCACGTGCTGCAGCACTGCGCTGATCCGCTCCAGGCCCATGCCGGTATCCACCGACGGTGCTGGCAGTGGATGCAGCACGCCATCGGCAGTGCGGTTGAACTGCATGAAGACGTTGTTCCAGATTTCGATGTAACGGTCGCCGTCTTCTTCCGGCGAGCCGGGCGGGCCACCCCAGACGTCGGCACCGTGGTCGTAGAAAATCTCGGTGCAAGGGCCGCATGGGCCGGTATCGCCCATGGTCCAGAAGTTGTCGGACGCGTAAGGCGCGCCCTTGTTATCGCCGATACGGACCATGCGCTCGGCCGGAACACCGACTTCCTTGGTCCAGATATCGTAAGCCTCGTCATCGCTGGCGTAGACCGTTACCCAGAGTTTTTCCTTGGGCAGGTTGAGCCATTTCTCGGACGTCAGGAAGTTCCAGGCGTAGGTGATGGCGTCACGCTTGAAGTAGTCGCCGAAGCTGAAGTTGCCCAGCATTTCGAAGAAGGTGTGGTGACGCGCGGTGTAGCCGACGTTTTCCAGGTCGTTGTGCTTGCCACCGGCGCGCACGCACTTCTGGCTGCTGACGGCACGGGTGTAGGAACGCTTTTCCTGGCCCAGGAAGCAATCCTTGAACTGGTTCATCCCCGCGTTGGTAAACAGCAGGGTTGGGTCATTGCCCGGAATCAAAGAGCTGGAGGCGACACGGGTGTGGCCTTGCTCTTCGAAGAAGCGAAGGAAGGCTTCTCGGATTTCTGCGCTTTTCATAGGTTCTTCCACGGAGACGACGGCCTGCGTCAAATTGACGAAACGACGGCAAAGGGCCGCATTATATCGGGCCTGAGGCCGCGGTACAGTGTGTTTATACGTTGCAAACCACCATTTGGAGGTTATGCACACAGTTTTATCAAGTGCGGCCGGATGAAACGGCATTCAATCGACGCTATTTCGTTAGCGACCTATTCACATTCGCAAAATATATGGTAAAAAAGCTACGCCGCCAGCACATGGCGGTAACGTTCTCAGGGCGGGGTGCAATTCCCCACCGGCGGTAATTGCGCGCAATGCGCATAGCCCGCGAGCGCTTGAAGGGCAAGCCCTGCAAGGTCAGCAGACCCGGTGTGATTCCGGGGCCGACGGTCATAGTCCGGATGAAGAGAGAACGGGATTGACGCCCAAGGGCCGTGCCCGCCGCAAGTCGCTCAAGGCTTTCGCCGTTTTACGCACCCTTGAATCCCATTCGATCCACATGCCCTGTTTTTTTATTAAACAGGAGTCAACGTAGATGCAACCCACAGCAATCGACAGCAAAAGCCACCCGAACGAGCGCATCGCCTTTATCCAGGCCTGCTGGCACAAGGATATTGTCGATCAGAGTCGTCAAGGCTTCGTCGATGAAATGATCAAGCTGGGTTACCAGCAAAGCGATATCGATTTTTACGAAGTCGGCGGCGCCTTTGAAATTCCATTGCACGCCAAGCTGTTGGCCAGAACCGGCCGCTATGCCGGTATCGTCGCTGCAGGCCTGGTCGTGGATGGCGGTATCTACCGCCACGAATTCGTCGCCCAGTCGGTGATCAGCGGCTTGATGCAGGTCCAGCTGGAAACCGAAGTACCGGTGTTCTCGGTCGTACTGACACCACATCACTTCCATGCCGGTGAAGAGCACCAGAAGTTCTTCTTCGAGCACTTCGTGCACAAGGGCGCGGAAGCTGCGAAGACCTGCGCAGACACACTGCAAAAGGTCCGTGCCTTGCGTCGCAACGAAACACCGCACAAGCGCGCGGTCTGAGGCCCACCTGCCCCGACCGGATGCCAGCACGTCCGGCCGGGCACTAATTAACTACCGCCCCGGGGTTTTTTCTCCGCTTATCTTTCGAACGTCAGCCCCTTGGCTAACTATTCGATCAACGAGGAGAAACACCATGATCAACCCTGGCATTATCAAAGTTTCCAGCACCCAACAACCCCGCGCTGCCGATCATCCGCTGCCCTATCGGGACGCACGCCTTCAAATAGGCCGCCAGAGCGGCAGCCTGTCTATCATCACGATGGGCAACGGCGACCATCTGCAGATCCACGGCAGCGCTTCAGGCATCCTGATGCAGATGGGCCAGCACATCTATGAGTTCACCCTGCTTCCCGATGAAGTGCTGGCAATCAGTACCGGGGCCGGTAACGACACCGTGCGTATTGAATCAGCCCTGAGCAACCCGGTTATCGTCGATACGGGGCCAGGGGATGACACCATCAACATCGAAAGCACACCTTCGACAGTACTGAGCGGCCCAGGCAACGATTCGTTGCGCTTGACCCATGGCTCAACCTGGGTAGACACAGGCCCTGGCAACGACCGAATACTGGCAACCGGCCAACAGCGTGCGATCATTCACGGCGGCAGTGGTGACGACTTCATTTACAGCGCTGCCGAGCAGAACTTCCTGCAAGCCGGCGAAGGTGATGACACCTTGATCATCGGCGCTGGCCATGGCGATGTCGAAGCGGTGAGCGGGGAGAACCTGATCATTGCCGGCCCGGGCAAGGACGTTTTCTTCCTAGACACCGATAAGAGCCAGGTCATTGGCGCCAATGAAGATGACAATGTAGATTCAAATCAACTGCCCCCTGCGCGGGCCGCCTTCGTGTCTCCGCCTGTTGTGGTAAAACATCTGCCCCAGCTGCATGTCCTGCAGGGTAACGATGTCGGCACCCGCGCCTTGAGCATTCAAGGCAGCGATACGTTCAAAACCCACGTGGAAGATATTCTTCGCTTGCTCAGGACCACTGCGACTGCCTACCCGCTGCTCAAATCTCTGGACGACTCCGGCGCAAAAATCCTGATCAAGGAGTCAGGCATCACCGACAACGTGCATTTTATCCCTGAGCGGAGCGAGGGTGACCCACACATCCGCGATGGCAAGCACGGCACGCCGACCAAAGCCGCAGTCATCCTTTACAATCCATTGGCAGAACGACCCAACCTCCCACCGGTAGTGATCATGCACCACGAACTCTGCCATGCCTGGAACCACGTCAACGGCACTGTGCTTCAAAACCACGAAAATCAAGTGATCGGCCTGCCGACGGGTGAGCCGCCATTCGATTTTGACAACGACCCGCTGACACCGCCGACCGACACCAACCCGGCGCCATTCAGCGAGAATGCACTGCGCCAGGAACTGGGCTTGCCGCTGCGCTTGAGTTACACCTGAGTGAAATTCCGGCTACGTCAGGCTATCAGGCGTAGCTGGCACAATCAGAATCCCCGCGCGCAAGCCATTCTTGACCTTGGGATTGGGGAAGATAATACGCGCCCCCTCCTCCTCAACCGTCCAACGCGTATCGGCCAGGTCTTCGGCAAGCAGATAGCCCTTGGACAATTCCGCAAAGTTCTCGATATCCGCCGGCAGATACAACCGGAAAGCATCACTGTGCTTGATGATTTCCCGGGCCACGCTGAACACCTGCAAACCATCGAGCGCCGTGCTGTCCAATGGCGGCTCGGTGCCTTCGATGATGTGCTTCAAGCCAGCCTCGAGCCGTTCGAGATTGACCTGCTGGTTTTGCCCGAACGGCCGCGCCTTGCCCAATTCCAGGGTAAAGGCCTCGGCATCGAGCTTTTCATAGGTATACGCGGTAAAGGTGATCGACGTCTTGCTTTGCAGCAAGACCGCATCCATCCCGGCATTATGCAAGCGCGCAAGTTCGGTACGCGAATGACGGCGACCTTCCTTGAACGGATAAAGGGCGAATTGCTCGATCTTCGAGCCGCGAATCGCGGTGTGCAGGTCGTAGTGCAAGCGGGTGCGGTCGGGCACGCTGAAGAAGGTCGTGGCCAGGCGCTCGAGCTCGCAGGCACGCAGCGCCTCGGTACCACTGGACAGCTCATGGCGACCGTTGAACAGTCGGTTGACGTCCTGCTCGATGTAGCGCTCGCCCTTGCGGATGGCTTCGGGGTTGCCGAACAGGAACAGGATGCGAACACGCGGCTTGATTTCACCGCGGGCAATGCCGCGCAGCAACTCATCGAGCAATTCGATGGGCGCCGTTTCATTGCCGTGGATACCGGCCGACAACAGCAAGTCCATGCCGGTGTCCCGCGCGTCTGGCGGGCGCACTTCCAGCGCCCCTTCGCCGAGCCAGCGCATACGCACGCCGTCGACAGTCAGCTGAGTCTTCTCCGCCGGTTCACGACCGGCGAGGGTCAGTTCGAGCAACTTGCCGAGGGCGAGCATAGGCTTACATCCTTAGTGTTTGCAGTCAGGACCGTGGACGTGGTCATCATCGCCAGCGTCGGCCGGCTCCATTTCCAGTTGCAGGCTGACCAGATTGGTTGCCAACGGACGCAACAGCAGGTTGGCATATTCGGCGTCGTCTTCTTCGACGTCGACGCCGATCAGCAGCTGGCCACGGCCATCCTGCTGGATCCACACTTCCTTGCCTTGCCAGACCACGGCAAAGCGCGTGCAGGAGGTTTCCAGCTGAGTGCCGTCGGTGTCTTCAAGGATCAGCTGCAGGGCGTCGGACATGTCGAATTCTCTTTCAAGGTTGGAGTTGGAATGGATACACCGAACCCAGTTTAAGGATCTGGGTCAGTTCATCCAATGCCGCGCGGCACTCAAGCAGCAATTGCGGGTCGGCCAGGTCAGCCTCGGCCAGACGGTCGCGGTAGTGCTTGTCGACCCATTGGGTCAGCGTGTCATACAACGGCGCCGTCATGATAACCCCTGGATTGACGGCCGCCAGTTCCGTTTGATTGAGTGCCACGCGCAAACGCAGGCAAGCCGGACCACCACCATTCTGCATGCTCTGCTTCAGGTCGAAGACCTTGACCTCGGCAACCGCATCGTTCTGGGCGGTCAAACGCTGCAGGAAGTTCCAGACCCGCTCGTTGCCACGGCACTCTTCCGGGACGATCAGCAGCATCTTGCCGTCGGCGCGCGAGAGCAGTTGGCTGTTGAACAGGTATGAACGCACGGCGTCTTCGACCGTCACTTCAGCCCGAGGCACGCAGATGGCCTTGAACGTGCCACCGCGTTTAGCCAGTTTAGCCTGCAGTTCGGCGAGCATTGCCTCGGTGTCGAGAAAGGCATCCTCGTGGTAGAACAGCACCTCACCATTACCGACCGCGATAACGTCGTTATGGAATACGCCCTGATCGATGACGGCCGGGTTCTGCTGGGCGAAGACCACGCCCTCTTCGCTCAAGCCATGCAACCGGGCAACGGCCTGGGAGGCTTCGAGGGTCTGCCGGGCCGGGTATTTCTGCGGCGCGGGATAGCGGCTGTCGAACGCACTGCGACCGTACACGAAGAACTCGACGCCCGCTTCGCCGTATCGGCGACAGAAACGCGTGTGGTTGGCTGCGCCTTCGTCACCGAACTGCGCCACCGCCGGCAGTGCGGCATGGTGAGCGAAGTGCTTCTGGTCGGCAAACATCGCCCCCAGCACGCGACTGGTGGTCGGGTGCTCGATGCTGCGGTGGTATTTGCAGTTGAGGTTGGCCGCCGTGAAATGCACCCGCCCGTCGGCTGTATCGGCACTCGGACTGACGGTGGCGGCGTTGGCCACCCACATGCTCGACGCAGAGCAACTGGCAACCAGCAACGGCATCGCCTGCCTGGCCGCCTGCTCGATCACCTGAGCGTCGGTACCAGCGAAGCCGAGCCTGCGCAGGCCCGCTACATCCGGACGCTCCTGGGGGGCGAGCACGCCTTGCTGGAAGCCCATCTCCATCAGCGCCTTCATTTTCGCCAGGCCCTGACGCGCCGCTTCACGCGGGTTGGACGACTGCTGGCTGCTGCTCTGCGAGGCAACGTTGCCGAAGGACAATCCGCCGTAGTTGTGGGTCAGCCCTACGAGGCCATCAAAATTGACTTCAAACGATTTCATCGGCACGGCTCCGTGGACCTGTTGTTATAGGAAGGCTCAAAGCCTTACGCCTGGGGTCAGGGTTGCAGGCAGGCTCAGGCTGGCGGTTTCCAGCGAGGCAACCGGGTAAGCACAATAATCAGCCGCGTAATAGGCGCTGGCGCGGTGGTTGCCGCTGGCGCCGACGCCACCGAACGGCGCACTGCTGGCTGCGCCTGTCAGCTGTTTGTTCCAGTTGACGATACCGGCCCGGCTTTGCAGCCAGAATTGTTGGTAACGCGCCTCAGAGTCGGACAACAGTCCGGCGGCAAGGCCGTACTGCGTGTTGTTGGCTTCGGCGATGGCCGCATCGAAGTCGGCATATCGAATCACCTGCAGCAATGGCCCGAACAGCTCCTCGTCCGACCGCTCGGCCACTGCTGTTACGTCGACGATGCCCGGCGTCAGCAAGGCCGCCTTTGGCTGTGGCTGGGTCATTTCCAGCAGGGCCGCACCGCCATTGGCAAGCATTTGCGCCTGGGCATCGAGCAGGGCCTTGGCCGCGCCGAGCGAAACCACCGAGCCCATGAACGGCGCCGGCTGCTGGTCGAATGCACCGACCTCAATGCTCTTGGCCACTTCGACCAGACGCGCCAGCAGTGAATCACCCCAGGCGCCCTGCGGCACCAACAGGCGACGCGCGCAGGTGCAACGCTGGCCGGCCGAGATGAAAGCCGACTGAATGATGGTGTAGACGGCGGCATCGAGGTCGGCGACCTGATCGACCACCAGCGGGTTGTTGCCGCCCATCTCCAGCGCCAGGATCTTGTCCGGGCGGCCGGCGAATTGTTGATGCAGCAGGTTGCCGGTACGGCTGGAGCCGGTGAAGAACAGCCCGTCGATCCCCGGATGGCCGGCCAGGGCGATGCCGGTTTCCCGCGCGCCTTGCAGCAGGTTCAACACACCGGCCGGCAGGCCGGCCTCGATCCAGCACTTGACCGTCAGCTCAGCGACTTTCGGTGTCAGCTCGCTGGGTTTGAACAGCACGCTGTTACCGGCCAGCAATGCCGGCACGATGTGACCATTGGGCAGGTGGCCAGGAAAATTGTACGGGCCGAACACTGCCACGACCCCGTGCGGCTTGTGCCGCAGTACAGCGGTGGCATCAGCCAGAGGGCCGCTCTTTTCACCGGTACGTTCGCGGTAGCTCTGCACCGAGATGGCAATCTTGTTGACCATGCTGGTCACTTCGGTTGCAGATTCCCAGAGCGGCTTGCCGGTCTCCTCGCCGATGCAGTGGGCGAGTTCGTCGGCATTGGCCTTGAGGCTCGCGGCGAAGGCTTCAAGGATGGCAATGCGCTCTTCGAGCGGACGCGTCGCCCAGGCTGGAAATGCCTCGCGAGCGGCCTTGACGGCGCTATCGACCTGGGCGGCAGAAGCACCCTTGCCATTCCAGATCACCTGCTGAGTGACCGGGTTGAGCGATTCGAGTGGCTCGCCCTGGCCCTCTTGCCACGCACCTGCGATGTATAACGAACTCATTACTTGGCCTCCCGGGCAGCGGACATTGACACGGCACGAACCTGATCACCGGCGCTCAGGCGCAGGCGCTTGGCCGTCATGGGATCGACCACCAGGGTACCGGCCGCCAGACGTGCAGGTGCGGCAGTAATGCGGCAGTCCTCACGCTTGCGGTTGTGGATGATGAACGGCGTGGCGTCGTCCCCCGGTGTGCCGATGGCCAGCACCAGCGCCTGGCTGTCGTGCACCGCGCGGATCTTGCTGGTTTCGCATTCCACGGCAGGGCCCGCGTCGAAAATGTCGACATACCCCTGGTAGCTGAAACCTTCGCTCTTGAGCATGTTCAAGGCCGGCTCCGTGTCAGTGTGCACGCGACCGATCACCTCGCGCGCCGCTGGCGACAGGAAGCAGGTGTACAGCGGGAATTTCGGCATCAGTTCGGCGATGAACGCCTTGTTGCCGACGCCGGTCAGGTAATCGGCCTGGCTGAATTCCATCTTGAAGAAGTGCCGCCCCAGGCTTTCCCAGAACGGCGAGCGGCCATTGCTGTCGGACATGCCGCGCATTTCGGCGATGATCTTGTTGCCAAACAGTTCCGGGAACTCGGCGATGAACAGCATGCGTGCCTTGGACAGCAGGCGACCGTTGAGTCCGGTGCGGGCATCACTGCGCAGGAACAGCGAGCAGAGTTCCGAGTTGCCGGTCAGGTCATTGGCTAGGAACAGGGTCGGGATCTCGCGGTAGATGTTCAGCTCCTGCGAGGCGCTCACGGTCAAGCCGACCCGGTAGTTGTACCAGGGTTCACGCAGCCCCACGGCACCGGCGATGGCGGAGATACCGACGACCTGGCCGTTGTCATCCTCGAGCACGAACAGGTAATCGGCGTCGCCGCGGCCGGCCTCGCCACGGAAGGTCTTCTCGGCCCAGCCGACACGGTGCGACAAGCGCTCTTCGTTGGCCGGCAAGGTGGTCAGGCCGGTGCCGGTGCTGCGCGCCAGCTCAATCAGCGCAGGTAAATCGCTGCTGCGTACGGGACGAACGATCATGCTTTCTCCTCAGGCGAACGCCCCAGGGCGTCCGCAGAACTCGACCGGTAAATACCAGGTATCAAACCGCTACCAGGCGCACGCTGGCGCCCTCGCCGACACCCAGGGCCTCGGCTGTCTCAAGATTCAGGTTGACCGGCTTGCCCGGCACCCAATCGAGTTCGAGCAGCACGGCGCGGTAATCCTGCAGCTGGCCGTTGGCAACCAGATAAGGCCGCCCGCCCTTGACCACGGTTTCGTCGATCTTCACCGGCACGACCCGGCTCTGGGCAATCGAACGAATCCCCGACGCCCGCGCATGCAGCGTCGGGCCACCGTCGAAGATGTCGATGTAGTGATCGGTCTCGAAGCCTTCGCGCATCAGGATGTCAAAGGTGACCTGGGCCCGCGGGTGCACCTGGCCCATCGCCTCCTGGGCGGCGTCCGGCAGCAGCGGCACATAGATCGGGTAGTGCGGCATCAATTCGGCGAGAAAGGTGCGGCTCTTCAGGCCACACAGGCGCTCGGCCTCTGCATAGTTGAGGTCGAAGAAGTTGCGCCCGATCGCGTCCCAGAACGGCGAATCACCGTTCTCGTCGCTATAGCCGACGATCTCGGTCACCACCGAGTCGGCAAACCGCTCCGGGTGGTTGGCCATGAACAGCAGGCGGCCACGCGAGTTGAGCTCGGTCCAGGAGGTGCCAACCAACTCGGGCACCACATAGAAGCTGGTCAACAGGCTGTTGCCGGTCAGGTCGTGGCACTGCGACAGCACGTGGATCTTGTTGTGGATCTTCAGCTCGCGCGAAGCATGCACAAAAGTCTCGTTGCGAAAGCTGTAGAAGGGTTCGGAATAGCCGGCCGAGGCCACGATCGCCGAACAGCCGACCAGCCGGCCGGTCGCGCTGTCTTCGAGCACGAAGAAATAGCTTTCCTCGCCGTTGAAGCTGACTTCGGCAGCGAACGACGCTTCGGAAGCGGCAATCTTGTCGCTCAGGCGACCGGCATCGTCGGGCAAGGAGGTGACACCAATCGGGCTGTCTGCAGCCAGACGCTGTACTTCGCCCAAATCAGCCATTTGCGCGGGGCGCATCACCAGCATGGTGTCACTCCTTTCAAGGAAATCAGGCCGGCATCCGCCGACACGAGGGAACAGGGGACCGGGTGCGCAATCACGCACTCGGTATGGGAGTCAGGTCCGGCGGCCCTGCAGGCCGCCGAAGGTTGCCGCAGCCGGATCAGGCCTGGGTCAGTTTCGCCACTGCGCGTTCGAAGCGATCCAGGCCCTCGTCGATGTCGGCATCGTCGATCACCAGGCTCGGGGCGAAACGCACCACGTCGGGACCGGCTTGAAGAATCATCAGGCCTTCTTTTTCAGCAGCGTTGAAGACGTCCTTGGCCTTGCCTTTCCAGGCATCGCTCAGGACGCAACCGATCAGCAAGCCCAAACCGCGGATCTCGGTGAACAGTCCGTATTGCTGGCCGATCTTTTCCAGTCGGGTGTTGAAGCGCTCGCGCTTGGCCTTGACGCCAGCCAGCACCTCGGGGGTATTGATAACATCGATGACCGCATTGCCGACGGCGCATGCCAGCGGGTTGCCGCCGTAGGTGGTGCCGTGGGTGCCCACGACCAGGTGCTTGGCCAGCGCTTCGGTGGTCAGCATGGCGCCGATCGGGAAGCCGCCGCCCAGGCTCTTGGCGCTGGACAGGATGTCGGGGATGACACCGTAGTGCATGTAGGCGAACAGTTCGCCGCTGCGGCCCATGCCGGTCTGCACTTCGTCGAACACCAGCAGTGCGTTGTGCTGGTCGCACAGCTCGCGGGCGCCCTGCAGGTACGCAAGCTCGGCCGGCAGCACGCCGCCCTCGCCTTGCACCGGCTCGATCACGACTGCGCAGGTCTTGTCCGAGATCGCAGCTTTGAGCGCGTCCAGATCGTTGTAAGGCACGTGGGTGATGCCGGTGATCTTCGGACCGAAACCGTCGGAGTACTTCGACTGGCCACCGACGTTGACGGTGAACAGGGTACGCCCGTGGAAGCTGTTGAGCGTGGCGATGATCTCGTATTTTTCCGGACCGAAGCGATCGTGAGCGACACGGCGCGCCAGCTTGAAGGCGGCTTCGTTGGCTTCGGCACCGGAGTTGCAGAAGAACACGCGCTCGGCGAAGGTCGCGTCGACCAGCTTCTTGGCCAGGCGCAGGGCTGGCTCGTTGGTGAAGACGTTGGAGACATGCCACAGTTTATTGGCTTGTTCGGTCAGCGCACCGACCAATGCCGGGTGGGCATGACCAAGCACGTTCACGGCGATACCGCCGGCAAAATCGATCAGCTCTCGGCCCGCCTGATCCCAGACTCGGGAGCCCGCACCGCGCACGGGAATGAAACCCGCGGGAGCGTAGTTGGGGACCATTACCTGGTCGAAATCGGCGCGTTGCACTTGAGCTTGCTCAACGGACATCGGAGTCTCCTGAAGAGGAACGCCTGCCTGGAACTGGCTAGCGATGAGGGGATTGTAAGGACTGATTTCAGCTTGGCCTTGCCGCCAAGCGACAACTTCTTATAGCGCCAAACCCTGTTTTACCGAGGGTTGCGGCAATGCGACAAATAACTTCGCAAAGGCGCAGTTTAACGGAAATCAGAGAGGACGGCCGCTCTGCGGCCGATCGCGGGCAAGCTCGCTCCCACAGGGATTTTTGCCAGACAGATTACCCGTGTAGCTTGGAGAACTCTGTGGGAGCTGGCTTGCCAGCGATAAGGCCCGAAGGGCCTTCATTCAGGATAAATCAACCGCGCTCAGCTGGCGCCGAAGACAACTCAAACGGACTGCTGCTGCGCCGCTGGTTCCGGTCTTCACGCGGCGTCGCGCCGAAGAAGTTGCGGTAGGCACTGGAGAAATGCGGCCCGGAGGAGAAACCGCAGGACAAGCCGATCTGAATGATCGACTTGCTGGTTTGCATCAACATCTGGCGGGCCTTGTTCAGGCGCAGTTCCAGGTAATACTGGCTTGGTACGCGATTGAGGTACTGCTTGAAAATCCGCTCCAGCTGCCGCCGCGAAACACATACATGCTGGGCAATTTCGTCGGTGGTCAGCGGCTCTTCGATATTCGCTTCCATCAACAGCACAGCCTGGGTCAGCTTCGGGTGGCTCGAACCCAGACGGTTCTGCAACGGAATGCGCTGACGCTCGCCACCCTCGCGAATGCGCTCGACCACCAACTCCTCGGACACCGCGCCGGCAAGCTCGGCGCCATGGTCCCGGGCCAGTACGGCCAGCAACAGATCCAGCACCGACATGCCGCCGCAAGCGGTCAGGCGATCGCGATCCCAGTCGAACAGATGGCTGGTGGCGATAACCTTGGGGAACCGCTCGACGAAGTCATCCTGCCAGCGCCAGTGCACAGCCGCCCGATAGCCATCGAGCAAACCCAGTTGTGCCAGTGGATAGACACCGGCAGACAAACCGCCGACCACACACCCGGCGCGCACCAATTGCTTGAGCGCGCTGCCCAGCGTGGAGTTGAGCGCCACGGGGGGCTCGTCGGCAAGCAGGAAAAGCTTCTGACAGCCTTCCAGGCGCCCGCCCCAGGGTTCACCCGGCAAGCGCCAGGCACCTTCCTGTGGCGGCTCGGCCTGGAGGAACAGCAGCTCGTAGACCACATCCGGATGCACTTTTTGCGCGACCCGCAACGCCTCTTCCGCCAGCGCCAGAGTCAGGGCTTTGGTGCTGGGCCAGATGAGAAAACCGATTCGCTGGGTTGTCATGACGTGCGGTCCGAAACCTGAATTGTGTCAAAGGCCGGAGCAGCCTGCACTCCGACGGGAAAGAGCCTGGTCAGGCTACGCAGGGCGCGTAGCATGACCTATTTTGGTGCGCAGCGGCAGTCTTGAAATATTTCGACTACTTCAAGCTGCCCGAAAGAAATTGCTGCAAACGCTCGGACTGCGGGTTGACCAGCACTTCGCGAGGGTTGCCAGCCTCCTCGACCAGCCCTTTGTGCAGGAACACCAACTGGTTGGAGACCTCACGGGCGAAACCCATTTCGTGGGTAACCACGACCATGGTGCGCCCTTCCTGCGCCAGCGACTGCATGACCTTGAGCACGTCACCGACCAGCTCAGGGTCGAGCGCCGAGGTCGGCTCGTCGAACAGCATCACTTCCGGCTCCATGGCCAGCGCCCGGGCAATGGCCACGCGCTGCTGTTCGCCACCGGACATGTGCCCTGGATAGGCATCCTTGCGATGGGACACGCCGACCTTGTTCAGGTAATGCTCGGCCTTCTCCAGCGCATCCTTCTTCGACATGCCCAGGACATGCACCGGCGCTTCGATGATGTTCTCGAGCGCGGTCATGTGCGACCACAGGTTGAAGTGCTGGAACACCATCGACAAGCGCGAACGCATGCGCTGCAGCTGCTTGGGGTCGGCGGCCTTGAGGGCGCCGTCCTTGTTCGCTACCAGCTTGAGCTCTTCATTGTTGAGCAGGATCCTGCCGGCATGGGGCTGCTCGAGCAAATTGATGCAACGCAGGAAAGTACTCTTGCCCGAGCCGCTGGAGCCAATGATGCTGATGACATCACCCGCCTTGGCTGCCAGGGACACACCCTTGAGCACTTCATGACTGCCATAGCGTTTATGCAGGTCTTGGACTTCAAGTTTGTACATGCTGTCGATTCTCACAAAGCAGTCAGTCGTTGAGCACACGCCCGCGACGAAAAGGTTGGCGCCCAGCCAGCTTGACCGGGCGCTGCATGTCCATTAGCCCTTGCGCGGCGCCAGGTAACCAAGCCAGCGGCGTTCGGCCAGCTTGAACATCCGGACCAGAATGAAGGTCAGGCACAGATAGAACACGCCCGCGGTGATGTAGGCCTCGAACGGTAGGTAGTACTGGGCGTTCACGGTACGGGCCGCGCCAGTGATGTCGATCAGGGTCACGATGGACGCCAGACTGGTGGTCTGCAGCATCATGATCACTTCGTTACTGTACTGCGGCAACGCCCGGCGCAGGGCCGATGGCAGCAGAATGCGCCGGTACATCTTGACCCGCGACATGCCCATGGCCTTGGCAGCCTCGATTTCGCCGTGCGGGGTGGCCCGCAGGCTGCCAGCGATGATTTCGGCGGTGTAGGCGCTGGTGTTGATGGCAAAGGCCAGGCAGGCACAGAAGGTCGCGCTCGACAGCCATGGCCAGAGGAAGCTCTCGCGTACCGCTTCGAATTGCGCCAGGCCGTAGTAGATCAGGAACAACTGCACCAGCATTGGCGTGCCGCGGATCACATAGGTGTACAACCAGGCCGTCATGTTGACCAGCGGCTGCCTGGAAACCCGCATCAAGCCCAGCGGCACGGCTGCCAACAGACCGAACAGCAAGGACAGCGCCAATAGTTTGAGCGTGGTCAGCAGGCCGTTCAGGTACAGCGGCAGGCTTTCGAGGATGACGTTGTAGTCGAAAATCATAGGTCAGCCGCCTTTACGCCTACCGAGTAGCGCTTCTCGAGGTAACGCAGGGCCAGCAGCGAGACACTGGTAATCACCAGGTACATGGCCGCCACCGTCAGGAAAAAGGTAAAAGGCTCGCGCGTGGCATCCGCCGCCTGCTTGGCCTTGAACATCATGTCTTGCAGACCGACGACCGAGATCAATGCCGTGGCCTTGGTCAATACCAGCCAGTTATTGGTGAAGCCGGGAATCGCCAGGCGAATCATCTGCGGCACCAACACCCGGAAGAAAATCTGCAGGTTGCTCATGCCATACGCCGAACCCGCTTCGGCCTGCCCCTTGGGGATGGCCATGAAGGCACCACGGAAGGTTTCCGACAGGTAAGCCCCAAAGATGAAGCCCAGGGTACCGATACCGGCCGCCAGCGGATTGAGGTCGATGTAGTCCTCGTAACCCAGCAGGGGTGCCACGCGGTTGAGCAGGTCCTGGCCTCCATAGAAAATCAGCAAGATAAGCACCAGGTCCGGGATCCCACGGATGACCGTGGCATAGAGATCACCGAGCCAGGCCAGCCAGCGTACCGGCGACAAGCGCAGCGCGACACCGATCAGACCCAGAACAATGGCCAGGGCCATGGATGACAAGGCGAGCTGCAGCGTCAACCATGCGCCATCGAGGATGACAGCCCCGTAGCCTTTCAACATGATTCAGGTCCTCGAAAGTTGGGATGAAAAAATGGCGCAAACTTCAGCGATCCTGTTGCTTGCGCCATTTCGGACTTACCGCTGCGACATATTTACTTGCCGTAAATATCGAACGCGAAGTACTTGTCCTGGATTTGCTTGTACTTGCCGTTCTCGCGAATGGCAGCGATCGCGGCGTTAATCTTGTCCAGATTGGCCTTGTCACCCTTGCGCACAGCGATACCTACGCCATCACCAAAGTATTTGACATCGGTAAAGGCTGGCCCGACAAAAGCAAAGCCCTTGCCTGCATCGGTTTTCAGGAAGCCGTCATCCAACAGGGTAGCGTCTGCCACAGTGCCGTCGAGGCGGCCAGCGGCCAGGTCCAGGTAGATTTCGTTCTGCGAACCGTAAGGTTTGACTTCGGCACCCAGTGGCGCGAGAACTTCCTTGGCGAAGCGATCATGGATCGAGCCGCGCTGCACTCCGACAGTCTTGCCCTTGAGTTCGGACATGCTGTCACTGACCTGAGTACCTTCTTTCATCACCAGGCGAGCCGGGGTGTTGTAGTACTTGCTGGTGAAGTCGACCGACTTCTTGCGATCTTCAGTGATCGACATGGAAGACAGGATCGCGTCGATCTTGCGCACTTTCAGTGCAGGGATCAGGCCGTCGAATTCTTGCTCGACCCAGACGCACTTGACCTTCATTTCTTCGCACAGGGCATTGCCGATGTCGTAGTCGAAACCGACGATGCTGCCGTCCGGTGCCTTGGAGGCGAATGGAGGGTAGGCGGCTTCGATACCGATTTTCAGCGGCTTTTCATCGGCAAAGGACGACAGCGACAGCACGGACAGCGCCAGGGCGCCAAGAAACGCGAGTTTTTTCATCTCAGGACTCCATCGGTAAAGGGCGAAACAAGGCAGAGTGAGCGGCAAGCCCAATATGCGAATGAGTACAGCAGAGAAATACAGTGCCCTGCGCGTGCCGACGGGTGTCAGAACGCCACGAGCCAGTGATCAGCATTTTAACGACAGCCCCGAAGTCGATATTTCTTCAATGCGACAACTAGTTACAGAAGCGCTGGAAATGTGACTTGGAAGAATTGACAGCCCGCGCAGATTATGCGAAAGCAAAAGAAATAAAACCTGTTTATAAAGCAATTTGCGGGCCTATTATTGGCAAAGCCCTCTAATCCGGCAAGTCCAGCGAGCAATCTTGTTAAAAATGGCTCGTAAAAGTCCCCGAAACCCTCACTCAATGTGTCGCTTCGACCCGAAATTGTGCATCACCGGTGACAGCATTGGTTACCGGAGAATTCACAAGTAACAGTAGGACGTTTCTTTTTGTTAGCCGATTTCTCCCGGCTTTGAAAACGCAGCCGCTAAATCGCCCGAATGAAAAAAACCCCGCGCGGCAAGTAGCCGGGCGGGGCCTGGACGACACCTGTAACTATCAGGCGACGTTCATGGTCTTGTGCGTATCGATCAGGTGCTGCACCACACTCGGGTCGGCCAGGGTGGAGATATCGCCCAGGGCGTCATACTCGGCCGTGGCAATCTTGCGCAGGATACGCCGCATGATTTTCCCGGAACGGGTCTTGGGCAAGCCTGGCGCCCACTGGATCACATCCGGCGAAGCGATCGGGCCGATCTCCTTGCGCACCCAGTTTCTCAGCTCGATGCGCAGCGCGTCGTTGGCCTCCTCGCCACCGTTGAGGGTGACATAGACATAGATGCCCTGCCCCTTGATGTCGTGCGGCACACCGACCACGGCCGCTTCGGCGACTTTCGGGTGGGCGACCATGGCACTCTCGATCTCGGCCGTGCCCATGCGGTGGCCGGAGACGTTGAGCACGTCATCGACGCGACCGGTGATCCAGTAGTAGCCGTCTTCATCGCGACGGGCGCCGTCACCGGTGAAATACATGCCACGGAAGGTCTTGAAGTAGGTATCGACGAAACGGTCATGGTCGCCGTACAGGGTCCGCGCCTGGCCCGGCCAGGAATCGAGAATCACCAGGTTGCCCTCGGCCGCGCCCTCGATCAGGTTGCCCAGGTTATCCACCAGCGCCGGCACCACGCCGAAGAACGGGCGGGTCGCCGAGCCCGGCTTGAGCGCCGTTGCGCCCGGCAATGGGCTGATCAGTACGCCCCCGGTCTCGGTCTGCCACCAGGTGTCGACGATCGGGCAGCGTTGCTGGCCGACCGTGTTGTAGTACCAGTTCCAGGCTTCGGGGTTGATCGGCTCGCCCACCGAACCGAGCAGGCGCAGGCTGGAGCCATCGGCGCCGGCCACGGCCGCCTGCCCTTCGGCCATCATGGCGCGGATCGCGGTTGGCGCGGTGTAGAGGATGTTGACCTGGTGCTTGTCGATGATTTTCGACACGCGGGTGATGTCCGGATAGTTCAGCACACCCTCGAACAGGACGGTGGTGGCGCCGTTGGCCAGCGGCCCGTAGACGATGTAACTGTGGCCGGTGACCCAACCGACGTCGGCGGTGCACCAGTAGACCTCGCCCGGCTTGTAGTCGAACACCCGCTCATGGGTCAGTGCGGCATACACCAGGTAACCGCCGGTGGTGTGCTGCACGCCCTTGGGCTTGCCGGTGGAGCCGGAGGTGTAGAGGATGAACAGGGCCTCTTCGGCGCCCATTTCCTTGGGGGCGCAATGGCTCGACGCAACCTTCATCAGGTCTTCGTACCAGATGTCGCGATGCTGGTGCCAGGCGATGTCGCCACCGGTGCGCTTGCACACGATGATTTTCTGCACGCTGGCGGTTTCCGGGTTGGTCAGCGCCAGGTCGACATTGGCCTTGAGCGCCGTCCGCTTGCCGCCACGCAGGCCTTCGTCGGCGGTAATCACCACTTTGGACTTGCAGTCGATGATCCGCCCGGCCAGGGCTTCGGGCGAGAAGCCACCGAACACCACCGAGTGGATCGCGCCGATGCGGGCACAGGCCAGCATCGCCACCACGGCCTCGGGGATCATCGGCATGTAGATGGTGACCACATCACCACGGTGCACATCCTGACCGCGCAGGGCGTTGGCGAACTTGCAGACCTCGGTGTGCAGTTCGCGGTAGGTGATGTTGCGATGTTCGGAAGGATCGTCGCCTTCCCAGATGATTGCCACTTGATCGCCGCGCTCGGCCAGATGACGGTCGAGGCAGTTGTAGGAGACGTTCAGCGTACCGTCGGCAAACCATTTGATATCGACATGGTGGTCGTCGAAGGAGGTCTGCTTGACCTTGGTAAAGGGCTTGATCCAGTCGAGGCGCTGGGCTTGCTCGCGCCAGAAGCCGTCCGGGTTGATCACCGACTGCTGGTACATGGCCTTGTAGGTGGCCTCATCGGTCAACGTGGTGGCCGCTACCTCGGGACGAACGGGATACAGGGAAGCCGCACTCATCTTTGTTACCTCGGTGGAATAGTTGTTTTTGTATGGGCTGTTTGTAACTGTACCAGACCCGATAAACCATTCGACGTTGGTAGTAACAATCCTCTTTTTGCCCTGAATTGTGCGGCAACCGCTCAAGCCCGGACCTTGCACCCACGTACCAATTCAGACCCCGTTCGGCCCTCGCACCACCCGCCCGGCCGTGAGCGACCCGATTGTTACCAGTTCCGTAAAAAGTGTTTATCAAAAGCCGCTCTGTTTTGAACTTTGGCCGCCACCTAAACTTCACTCCGCCAATCAAGGCAACGCGATTAACACATTGCAACAGCCCCCACGAAGGCACGTTAATCCTGAACTAATCCCCGACGTTCAATTTGGTTCCACACGTAGCCCCACAAGGGCTACGTGACCTCTTACGACCGTAGAAAAGGTAAACTCGCGATGAAAGCTCTATTGGTACTGGCACTGAGTACTTTGTGCGCCACGGCAATGGCTGAAGAAGTTACAACCGATGTAGCTGAACAGATCCCGGTTGAACAGTACACATACTCGAAACACTTGGACATTGCCAAGGTCATTTCGATGACCGCAATCCCCAACGTCTGCGAAGTGATACCGGCGCGCATGACCTACGAGGACTCGCAGGGCAAGAAGCACATTCTCGAATACCGCGTAATGGGCAACGGTTGCTCCAACGGCTGATTCAAGCGAGCTCGCAGCGGCGCCTCCTCTGTCGATACAAGAGGCGCGCCGCCGACCTCGACTTGAGACCTGAGTCATTCGGATTTGATCCGCTCATAGTCACGCATCTTGTTGGCAATCGTCGTATGTGAAACGCCCAGGCGCTTGCCTAACAAACGACTGCTGGGATATTCGGCATGCAACCGCTCCAGCACCGCCTTTTCAAAACGCCCGACAATCTCCTCCAGACTTCCTTCCAGGGAAAACTCTCCCAATGGCTGCCGGACATTGTAATCAGGCAAGCGAATATGCTCGGCCTTGACCACCCCACCCTCGCACAGGGAAACCGCCTGGAACAGGACATTCTCCAACTGCCGCACATTGCCTGGCCAATGATAATGGCTGAGCCGGTCCATGGCCGCCGGGGCCAATTTGGGCAAAGGGCAACCGATTTGCCGGCTGGCCTGGTCAAGAAAATGCTCGACCAGCGGGGGTAGGCCATCAAGGCATTCACGCAGGGGCGGGATATGCAGGGACAACACATTGAGCCGGTGATACAGGTCCTGGCGGAATTCGCCCCGGGCGCACAGCTCGGACAAGTCCACCTGCGTGGCGCAGATCACCCGCACATCCAGATAGACCTCTTCGTCGCTACCGACCCGACGGAAACAGCCATCCTGCAGAAAGCGCAGCAGCTTGACCTGCAGGCGCGGGCTCATCTCACCGACACCGTCGAGAAACAGCGTGCCACCTGCTGTCAGCTCCAACAGCCCGAGCTTGCCTTCGGCGCGTGCACCCTCAAAGGCGCCCGGGCCGTAACCGAACAATTCGGTTTCAGCCATGGACTCGGGAAGTCCGGCGCAGTTGAGCGCCATCAAAGGTGACTGCCCACGCGGGCTCGCCAAGTGACAGGCACGTGCGAGCAGCTCCTTGCCGGTGCCGGTTTCGCCCTCGATCAACAGCGGCGCGTCCAACGGTGCCATGCGCCGCGCCTCGCGCACCACCGCCGCCATCACTTTCGAGCTCTGGAAGATGCTGTCGAAACCGCGCAGCTCCTGTTTGCGCACATGGTAGATGCGCTCGCCGATGCGGTCGGCCCGGTGCAGGGTCAACACCGCACCGGCCAGGGCCTCACTGTCGTCGTGTTCTGATTGCAGCGGCGCGATGTCGGCCAGAAACACATCGCCCTTGACCTTGACCCGCAGGCCATTGATCCGCGATTTGTTGGCCCGGACCAGCTCCGGCAGGTCGAAGTCTTCGGCATAGCGCGACAGGGGCATGCCCGGCACTTCATCCACGCGCACCCCGAGCAACTGCGCCGCCGCCCGGTTGGCCGCGACGATCGAGCCGCCCATGTCGATCGACAAGACCGGAAACTCCAGCGCACCGAGCAAGGCATTGAGCTCCATGTGCCGACGCTCGCTGGGCATCAGCCCCACCCGCTTGACGCCGAACACACCGCCGATAGCTTCGAATTTCGGCCGCAGGGCCTGGAACTGCAGATTGATCAGGTTCGGGCAATGCAGATAGATGGCGTTGCCGTGTTCCCCACCCACTTCACCGCGGGCGACGTTGATCCCGTATTCCACGAGCAGGTTGAGAATGTCGCGAAGAATGCCGATGCGGTTCTGGCAGTGGACTTTGATACGCATAAAAAGGGCCCATGACGGTGGCTGAGGCGGGCTGAAACAGCGCTTTTGACTAAAATTATTTATAGAGGAGCGCGAATAATCGTCAAGATTATGTGACATATACAGGACATTTCAACAGCAACAAGGTCAGCGTTTACGGCATTTCGGCATAATCGTAAAGTTTTCGTTACGAAATACCGGCACCTTTGACCGACCCAAAGCCCTGGGGGTGGATGCAAGCTGCGGCGCCGTGGGTTATCACTAACTCATTGCAACAATCGTCATCGCAACAACCCATAACAATAATGGCCCTCAGCAGGAGTGCAGTATGAAGCAGACGAAGTACGTGGCTCGCAAGCCCGATGACCAGGGATTCATCGAGTATTCGCCGCAAGAGCACGCCGTCTGGAACACCCTGATCACCCGTCAATTGAAGGTGGTCCAGGGCCGTGCGTGCCAGGAATACCTGGACGGCATCGACCATCTGGGCCTGCCCCATGACCGCATCCCGCAACTGGGCGAGATCAACAAGGTGCTCGCCGCCACCACCGGCTGGCAGGTTGCGCGAGTTCCGGCACTGATTCCCTTCCAGACCTTTTTCGAGTTGCTGGCCAACAAACAGTTTCCGGTGGCCACCTTCATTCGTACCGAAGAAGAGCTGGACTACCTGCAAGAACCGGACATCTTCCACGAGATCTTCGGCCACTGCCCATTGCTGACCAACCCCTGGTTCGCCGAATTCACCCACACTTATGGCAAGCTAGGCCTCAAGGCCACCAAGGAGCAGCGCGTCTACCTGGCCCGCCTGTACTGGATGACCATCGAGTTCGGCCTGGTCGAGACCGCCCAGGGCCGTCGGATCTACGGTGGCGGCATCCTCTCCTCGCCGAAGGAAACCGTCTACAGTCTGTCGGGCGAGCCCGAACACCAGGCGTTCGATCCACGCGAAGCCATGCGTACCCCGTATCGCATTGATATCCTGCAGCCACTGTATTTCGTCCTGCCGGATCTCAAGCGGCTGTTCGACCTGGCCCATGAAGACATCATGGGCATGGTCGAGCAGGCCATGCAGATGGGCTTGCACACTCCGAAATTTCCACCGAAAGCCGCCTGAGCGCTTTCAGTCAAACCATAACAATAGTCTTCAGGAAACCCATATGAACGCCTTGAACCAAGCCCATTGTGAAGCCTGCCGCGCCGATGCCCCTCAGGTCAGCGACGAAGAACTGCCGGTACTGATCAAGCAGATCCCTGACTGGAACATTGAAGTGCGCGATGGCGTGATGCAGCTGGAGAAGGCCTTCCTGTTCAAGAACTTCAAACACGCCCTGGCGTTTACCAACGCAGTGGGTGAAATCTCCGAAGCCGAAGGCCATCACCCAGGCCTGCTGACCGAATGGGGCAAGGTCACCGTCACCTGGTGGAGCCACTCGATCAAGGGCCTGCACCGCAACGACTTCATCATGGCAGCGCGTACCGATGAAGTCGCCAAGGAAGCCGAGGGCCGCAAGTAATGCACTTCGGCCCAATCGAGCGGGTACCTGGCGATCCGATCCTGGGCTTGATGGAGTCCTACGCCAAGGATGCGAATCCTAACAAATTTGACCTGGGCGTGGGCGTCTACAAGGACGCCATGGGCCTGACGCCAGTGCTGGCGGCCGTCAAGCAGGCCGAGCAACGCCTGCTCGATCGCCAGACCAGCAAGACCTACGTCGGCGGTCACGGCGACAGCACCTTTGGCCAGTTGCTCAGCGAGCTGGTACTGGGCAGCGATTCCAGGCTGTTGCGCGAATTGCGTGTCGGCGCCACCCAGACCCCGGGCGGCACGGGCGCACTGCGCCTGTGCGCCGATTTCATCAAGCACTGCTTGCCCGGGCGCGGTATCTGGCTGAGCGACCCGACCTGGCCGATCCACGAAACCATCTTCGCCACGGCGGGGCTGAAAGTGGGCCACTACCCTTATGTCGGCCAGGACAATCGCCTGAATGTCCCGGCGATGCTGGCAGCGCTGGAAGCCGTGCCCAAGGGTGACATCGTTCTGTTGCATGCTTGCTGCCACAACCCGACCGGCTTCGATTTGTCCCAGGCAGACTGGAAGCAGGTACTGGACGTGGTTCGCCGGCGCGACCTGTTGCCTCTGATCGACTTCGCCTACCAGGGCTTCGGTGATGGCCTGGAGCAGGACGCCTGGGCGGTGCGACTGTTCGCCGAGGCGCTGCCCGAGTTGCTGATCACCAGCTCCTGCTCGAAGAACTTCGGCCTGTACCGCGAGCGCACCGGCGCATTGCTGGTATGTGCCAGCGATGCGCAGAAGCTGCTGGATGTACGCAGCCAGCTGGCCTTCATCGCCCGCAACCTGTGGTCGACGCCGCCGGACCATGGCGCCGCCGTGGTTGCGGAAATCCTCGGCAACCCTGGGCTGAAAAGCCTGTGGGCCGACGAAGTCGAAGGCATGCGCCTGCGTATCGCGCAACTGCGCAGCGGGCTTCTGGAGGCGCTGGCGCCTTACGGCCTGTCTGAGCATTTCGCTCATATCGGCGTGCAACGCGGGATGTTCTCCTATACCGGGCTGACGTCGGCGCAGGTTCAGCAGTTGCGCGAGAAGCATAGCGTCTACATGGTCGGCTCCGGTCGCGCCAACGTGGCGGGCATTGACGCCACGCGGCTGGATGCGCTGGCCAAGGCGATTTCCGAGGTGTGTACGGCGTGAAATCGATCGCTGGCAAGCCAGCTCCTACAAAGTTCACGCGAACCCTGTAGGAGCTGGCTTGCCAGCGATAAGGCCCTATGAGACACCACAAAATCCCCCAGCCAGTCGGCAGTTAAAATCTCCCTGTCATGAAAACTGCTGTACCCTGCCTGTGCTTTTTCCAATCAACCAGCACTTGCGAGGTGTGACGACGATGCACGAAATCCCCAACCTCCCCTTCCCAAGCCTGCACGAACCAGAGCAGCAGCCTTCCCAAACCGCCGGCACCGAGCCCGCATTCAAGGCTGAAACCGAAGCCGATGAAACCCTCAGCGCTGACAGCCAAGGCTGACGAGCGCTCCTGACAGACTGTGTGAAAGCCGTCGCTGCCCATGCCAGTGCGCTTTCACACAGCTCAAAAGCTTTTTCTCCTGCACAACGCCCCTCTCGGCGTCCTTCAGGCTTATCATAGCCAGCTAAGTATTTTTCCCTGCGGTTCTTTCCATGCCTGATACCCAGCACCCCATGGCGGTCACGCTGCAAGTCGTCTCAATTGTGCTGTTCACCTTCATTGGCTATCTGAATATCGGTATTCCACTGGCGGTCCTGCCCGGCTACGTTCACAGCGACCTGGGCTTCGGCGCGGTGATTGCCGGCCTGGTGATCAGTGTGCAGTACCTGGCCACGCTGCTCAGCCGCCCCTACGCCAGCCGCTTGATAGACACGCACGGCAGCAAGCGTGCCGTGCTTTACGGGCTGACCGGCTGCGGCCTGAGCGGTGTGTTCATGTTGCTGTCCAGCTGGCTGCAGGGCATGCCGCTGATAAGCCTGATCAGCCTGCTGATCGGACGCCTGGTATTGGGCAGTGCCGAAAGCCTGGTGGGCTCGGCCTCGATCAGCTGGGGCATCGGCCGGGTCGGCGCGCAGAATACGGCCAAGGTGATTTCCTGGAATGGCATCGCCAGTTACGGCGCGCTGGCCATCGGCGCCCCGCTCGGCGTCGTGCTGGTCCAGCAGTTCGGTTTGTGGAGCATGGGCGTCAGCATCATGTTGCTGGCCGCCATCGGCGTGGCCCTGGCCTGGCCAAAACAGGCGGCGCCTGTTGTGGCCGGTGAGCGCATGCCGTTCCTGCATGTGCTGGGCCGCGTGCTGCCACATGGCTCGGGCCTGGCCCTGGGCTCGATAGGCTTCGGCACCATTGCCACCTTCATCACCCTTTACTACGCCAGCCACGACTGGGCCAATGCAGCGCTCTGCCTGAGCCTGTTCGGCGCCAGCTTCATCAGCGCACGCTTGTTGTTCGGCAACCTGATCAACCGCATCGGCGGGTTCAGGGTGGCCATTGCCTGCCTCTCGGTGGAAACCCTCGGGCTACTGCTGCTGTGGCTGGCGCCCAGCGCGGAACTCGCCCTGGCCGGGGCAGCCTTGAGCGGTTTCGGTTTCTCGCTGGTGTTTCCCGCGCTGGGCGTGGAAGCGGTCAACCTGGTGCCAGCCTCCAGTCGCGGTGCGGCGGTGGGTGCCTACTCGCTGTTCATCGACTTGTCGCTGGGTATCACCGGCCCTCTGGCGGGTGCCATTGCGGCGGGGTTCGGCTTCGCTTCAATCTTTCTGTTCGCGGCCTTCGCTGCGATTGGCGGCTTGCTGATCAGCCTCTACCTGTATCGCCAGGCGCGCCGCCGGCCCCGTTAGTAATCCACCTTGCCGCGGCCGGCCTTGATCGTCCCTCGCTTGCTCTTGGTCTCCAGCCGGCGAGTCTTGGAACCCAGGGTCGGGCGGGTGGGCCGGCGGGCCTTCTCGACCTTGGCCGCACTGACAATCAATTCACGCAGGCGCTCGAGGGCATCGGCGCGATTCTGCTCCTGGGTCCGGTACTGCTGGGCCTTGATGACAATGACCCCTTCGCTGGTGATCCGACTGTCACGCAACGCCAGCAACCGCTCCTTGTAGAACGGTGGCAAGGACGAAGCCTGGATATCGAAGCGCAAGTGCACGGCACTGGAGACCTTATTGACGTTCTGCCCCCCGGCGCCCTGGGCGCGGATGGCGGTCAATTCGATCTCGGCATCGGGCAGATGCACGGCGTTGGAAATCACCAGCATGGGGCACACTTGGGTAAAGGCAGAATGCTCAGGATACCCGCTCCACCGCGCAAAACAAAAAACCCGGCGCGTGGGCCGGGTTTCAGGGGATAGACGCACAACTTGTAGCCGCTGCCGCCAGGCTGCGCTGAGGTCCGCCAGGACCTCTATTGCGGTCTTGAGATCCTGCGCCCGCTACGCAGGCGAGCGCAGCTTGGTGGCAGCGGCTACAGCACTGCGCCGGGTCTTGAGCACATAGCAACCCCACATGACCAGCAGCCACACCGGAATCGCATAGACCGACATCTGGATACCCGGAATCAGCAGCATGATACCGAGGATGAACACCACCCAGGCCAGGCAGATGTAGTTGCCGTAGGGGTACCACAGCGCCTTGAACAGCGGGGACTGTTTGGTCCGCAGCATGTGCTGGCGGAACTTCAGGTGCGAGTAGCTGATCATCGCCCAGTTGATCACCAGTGCCGCCACGACCAGCGACATCAACAGCTCCAGCGCATGCTGCGGGACGAAGTAGTTGAGCAACACCGCTACCAGGGTTACCACCGCCGAGGTCAGGATCGCCCGCACCGGCACGCCGCGCTTGTCGATCTTGGCCAGCGCGCGCGGGGCATCGCCCTGTTCGGCCATGCCGAAGAGCATCCGCGCATTACAGTAGGTACCACTGTTGTACACCGACAACGCTGCGGTCAGGACCACGAAGTTGAGGATGTGCGCCGCCGTGTCGCTGCCCAGCATCGAGAACACTTGTACGAACGGGCTGCCGCTGTAGGCATCACCGGAAGCATTGAGGCTGGTCAGCAGGCTGTCCCACGGGGTCAGCGACAACAGCACCACCAGAGCGCCGATGTAGAAAATCAGGATCCGGTAGATCACCTGATTGATCGCCTTCGGAATCACGGTCTTGGGCTTGTCGGCTTCTGCAGCGGTGAAACCGAGCATTTCCAGGCCGCCAAAGGAGAACATGATGATGGCCAGGGCCATGACCAGTCCGCTGACGCCGTTAGGGAAGAAGCCACCGTGCTCCCACAGGTTGCTGACCGACGCTTGCGGGCCGCCGCTGCCACTGACCAGCAAGTAGCTGCCCAGGGCGATCATGCCGACGATCGCCAGCACCTTGATGATCGCGAACCAGAACTCGGCCTCGCCGAAGACTTTGACGTTGGTGAGGTTGATCAGGTTGATCATCACGAAGAAGACCGCCGCCGAAACCCAGGTCGGGATCTCCGGCCACCAGTAGTGCACATACTTGCCGACCGCCGTCAGCTCGGACATGCCGACCAGGATGTACAGCACCCAGCAGTTCCAGCCCGACAGGAAGCCGGCGAAACCACCCCAGTATTTATGGGCAAAGTGGCTGAAGGAGCCGGCCACTGGTTCTTCAACGATCATCTCGCCCAACTGGCGCATGATCATGAAGGCGATGAAGCCGCAGATCGCGTAGCCGAGAATCATCGACGGACCCGCCGACTTGAGTACCCCGGCCGAGCCCAGGAACAGTCCGGTGCCGATCGCGCCACCGAGGGCGATCAGCTGGATATGGCGATTTTTCAGGCCGCGTTTCAGCTCACCTGAATGCGAGTTTTGTCCACTCATTTAACGGAGTCACCTGTTTGTTTTTGTCTGTGACGGAATCGGACCCACCGCGCTCGTGGCGCAGCGGAGTGAACAAGGCGGATAGCCTCGAATTTAGTGGACATGAACCGTTCCGCACTGGCGGCTACCAGTGTTGGCGAGGGCTCGACGTCCGCAGTTTTGCGCGGTACGCAGTTGGGTCACAGTTAAAACGCCGCGCATTGTACACCGGTGCCATAAGCAGGGTTCAACACGTGCGTCACTGTTCCTTGAGCACGCCTCGCTTGATCTGGTCTTCTTCGATGGACTCGAACAGCGCCTTGAAATTGCCCTCGCCAAAGCCCTGGTTGCCTTTGCGCTGGATGATTTCAAAGAAGATCGGGCCAATCACCGTGTGGGTGAAGATCTGCAGCAGAATGCCGTCGTCGGTGGGTGAACCGTCGATCAACAGACCCAGCTCACGCAGCACTTCGGTGGGTTCACCATGCCCGACCACACGCTGGTCGACCTTGTCGTAGTAAGTGTCCGGGGTGGCCATGAACTCGACGCCGTTGGCCCGCAACCGGCGTACGGTCTGGTAGATGTCGTCGCTGGCCAGGGCAATGTGCTGAATGCCTTCGCCATGGTATTCACGGATAAATTCTTCGATCTGGGATTTGTCGTCGGCCGATTCATTGATCGGAATGCGGATTTTGCCGCAAGGTGCGGTCATTGCCCGGGACAGCAGGCCGGTGAGCTTGCCTTCGATATCGAAGTAGCGGATTTCGCGGAAGTTGGCGATGCGCTCGTAGAAATTGGACCAGACATCCATCTGCCCGCGCTTGACGTTATGGGTCAGGTGATCGATATGGCTCAGGCCCACGGCGTTGTCCGTGGCCGTGCGCCCTTCGATGAACTCGAAATCCACGTCATAGATGGTCTTGTCGCCATAACGGTCGACCAGATAAAGCAGGGAACCGCCAATGCCTTCGACGCAGGGGATATTCAGCTCGCCGAAATTCGCATGGCTGCCCACCAGCCTGGCGCCTTGCGCCTGGACATAGGCGGCCGCCTGGCCGGCGTTCTTGACCCGGAAGGCCATGGCACAGGCGCTGGGGCCATGCTTGAGGGCGAATTCATGAACGTGCCCGGTGGGGCTGCCGTTGAGCACGAAGTTGATGTCGTTCTGCTGGAACAGAAAGACTTCCTTGCTGCGGTGGCGCGCCGTTTCGGTGAAGCCCATGGAGATGAACAGCTCACGCAGCTGCTCGATGCCTTCGGCGGTGGGTGCGGTGTATTCGACGAATTCAAACCCGTCGGTACCGATGGGATTGTGTTGCTCGATCTTGTTCACGGCGTTCATTGCGCCTCCCTTATTATTCTGGCCGGGGACCTGCTGTGCACGGCGGCATAGGCATATCAGACCGCTGTGGGGGTTTTGGGGCAAGGCGGTGGGAGGCGGGAAACAGACGCTTGGGCGCAAGATGCGGCAAAAAATTTATACAGATGGATCGGGCAGGCTGATTGGCTGGCAATTGGAGCTGTTTTCGTAACGTTTTGTTTACGGGGTGGTTCAGATAGTTGCCAGGGCATAAATGCAAAACGCCAACCCTGGGGTTGGCGTTTTGCTTGTTTGAGGGCCTGGCGGCCCTATCGCTGGCAAGCCAGCTCCCACAGGTGTTCACACAATCTTGGGCACACCCTGGTCCTTTGTGGGAGCGGGCTTGCCCGCGATCGACCGCGAAGCGGTCGCTATTACTCAGGCTTCGGCTTGCGACGCCCAAACCCCGGACGCTGCCCGCTACCAGCCGGCGGACCACGACGCTTGCCCGACGGCCCATCTTCGACCAGCACGATACCCGGACGCTTGTGCGCTGGCTTGGCCGGACGCTTGTTGGTATCGCTCGGGCGCTCGGCCACCGGCGTACCACGGCTCGAATCCTTGCGTGGAGCCTCTTTACGCGGAGACTCTTTGCGAGGAGCTTCACCACGCGGCGTGCGCACCGGACGTTGCTCTTCGCTGCGAGGTGCACGCGGCTCGCGCGCCGGGCGCTCGCCAGCCGGGGCATCGTTGGCCGGGCGCAAGGTGCGCACGCGCTCGCCACGACCAACCGGCCGCGAGGACTTGCGCTGCATCCGCTCGAGCTTGTCCTTGGACTTGGCGTTCATCTGTGGCATGGCGACAGGGGTCAGGCCGACTTCGGCAGCCAGGATATCGACTTCGCCCTGGCTCATTTCGCGCCAGCGCCCCATCGGCAGATCGGAGTTGAGGAACACCGGGCCGAAACGCACGCGCTTGAGCCGGCTGACCACGACCCCCTGGGATTCCCACAGGCGACGGACTTCGCGGTTACGGCCTTCCATCACCACGCAGTGGTACCAATGGTTGAAGCCTTCACCGCCCGGGGCTTCCTGAATATCGGTGAAACGCGCAGGGCCGTCTTCCAGGATCACGCCGTTCTTGAGGCGCAACAGCATGTCGTCGTCGACTTCGCCGCGTACACGCACAGCGTATTCACGGTCCATCTCGTAGGACGGGTGCATCAGGCGGTTGGCCAGCTCACCATCGGTGGTGAACATCAGCAGCCCGGTGGTATTGATGTCCAGGCGGCCGATGTTGATCCAGCGCCCTTCCTTCGGCCGTGGCAGGCGATCGAACACGGTCGGGCGCCCCTCGGGGTCGTCGCGGGTGCAGATCTCACCGTCCGGCTTGTTGTACATGATGACGCGGCGAACGGTTTCGGCGGCTTCTTCGCGCTTGATCACGCGGCCATCGACCGAAATCGCGTCGTGCAGGTCGACGCGCTGGCCAAGGGTGGCCTCTACGCCGTTGACCTTGATCCGGCCCTGGGCAATCCAGGCCTCGACGTCGCGGCGCGAACCCACGCCTATGCGCGCCAGCACTTTTTGCAGCTTTTCGCCGGCGGGGCGAATTACCTGGTCGTCTTTCTGATCGTGTTCACTCATCTGGGCACCTCCCGGTGTGTCGACGCAGGCCAAGACCCGCGGTATTGGAAACCAGTATTGCGGCGAATGAATCGCCAAAAGGTCGCGAATCATACGCTCATGGCGGCTGACGCGCATCTGAGACTAGTCGAAAAAGTCGCTGTGCCGGTTTTTTCCGCCGACCGGATGGCTTCAGTCCTGGCGCGAACCGGGCTCGGTCTCAAGCGCCTCGCCCTCCTCTGCACCATCCGACGCAGGTTCGAGCAAGTCATCGAAGTCGGTCTTGAGGCCCTCCTCCATGGTGTCGAGTTCGACCAGCAGGCTGCGAAAGCTGGTTTCGTCGCGCGGAGTTTGCACCTCGGCGCTTTCATCGGCCAATGCCTGCAAGTGAGCAGGCACCGGTGCATCGTCGAAGTCCAGCACCGGTGCCGGCTCCAGCTCGCGCAGCTCGGCCAGGGGCGGCAGATCGTCGAGGTTCTTCAGGTTGAAGTGATCGAGAAAGGCCTTGGTGGTCGCGAACATCGCCGGGCGGCCCGGCACTTCGCGGTACCCGACGATGCGAATCCACTCACGCTCGAGCAGGGTCTTGACGATGTTGCTGTTGACCGCAACGCCGCGCACGTCTTCGATTTCACCACGGGTGATGGGTTGGCGGTAGGCAATCAGGGCCATGGTCTCGAGCATGGCGCGGGAATAGCGTTGCGGCCGCTCTTCCCAGAGCCGACCGACCCACGGGGAGAACTTCTCGCGGATCTGCAAGCGATAGCCGGACGCCACTTCCACCAGCTCGAAGGCCCGGCCTTCAGAGGATTTGCGCAGCAGTTCGAGGGCCTTCTTGAACACAGGCGGCTCCGGGCGCTCGCCTTCTTCGAACAGTTCATACAGGCGATCGAGCGATTGCGGTTTGCCCGAGGCCAGCAAAAACGCTTCCAGCAAAGGCGCAAGTTCGCGCGGTTCATTCAAATTCATCGGTGTTACTCGGCTCGGGCACGGACATGAATCGCCGCAAATGGCTCATTTTGCACCAGTTCGATCAAGGATTCCTTGACCAGCTCGAGAATCGCCATAAACGTCACGACAACGCCCAGTTTGCCCTCTTCGGCGGTGAACAGCTCGACAAACGGCACAAACCCACCGCCCTTGAGCCGCTCCAGTACGTCGCTCATGCGCTCGCGGGTGGACAAGGCTTCCCGGCTGACCTGATGGCTTTCGAACATGTCGCCGCGGCGCAGCACTTCAGCCATCGACATCAGCAATTCCTCCAGGCTGACATCGGGCAGCAACTTGCGCGCCTTGGCCTGCGGGGCGTCCAGCTTGGGCACGTACAGGTCGCGGCCAACCCGGCTCAAGCCATCGATACCTTCGGCGGCGGCCTTGAAGCGTTCGTACTCCTGCAAGCGCCGGATCAGCTCGGCACGCGGGTCGTCTTCCTCGGCTTCGACTTCGGCAGACCGTGGCAGCAACATGCGCGATTTGATTTCGGCGAGCATGGCGGCCATCACCAGGTACTCGGCGGCCAGCTCCAGGCGCACGGTCTTCATCAGTTCGACATAGCCCATGTACTGCCGGGTGATTTCCGCCACCGGGATATCGAGGATGTTGATGTTCTGCTTGCGGATCAAGTACAGCAACAGGTCGAGCGGGCCTTCGAATGCTTCGAGAAAGACTTCCAGCGCATCGGGCGGGATGTACAGGTCGACCGGCATTTCGGTGAGCGCCTGGCCGTAGACCAGGGCAAAGGGCAGTTCCTGCTGGGCACCGGCCTGGGGATCCATGGGCTGCTCGGTGTCGGCTGCTACCTTGCTCACGCTTCGACCAGAAAAGGCGTTGGGTCGCCACAACCGACCCGGATGACTTCCGGCTCATCGTCGGCCAGGTTGATCACGGTCGACGCCTCCACGCCACCAAAGCCACCGTCGATGATCAGGTCGACCTGATGCTCGAGCAGCTGGCGCATTTCATAGGGATCGCTCATCGGCATGCTCTCGCCGGGCATGATCAGGGTCACGCTCATCAGCGGCTCGCCCAGCTGCTCCAGCAACGCCAGCGCGATCGGATGGCTCGGGACGCGCAGGCCGATGGTCCGACGCTTGGGATGCAGCAACAGGCGCGGGACTTCCCGGGTAGCGTTGAGGATAAAGGTGTAAGGCCCGGGGGTATGTGCCTTGAGCAGGCGAAACGTACCGGTATCGATCTTGGCGAACAGGCCCAGCTGCGACAAGTCGCAGCAAATCAGCGTGAAATTGTGATTGTTGTCCAGCTGGCGCAGACGCCGCACCCGTTCCACCGCATTCTTGTCACCGATCTGGCAACCCATGGCATAGGAAGAGTCGGTCGGGTAGATCACCACTCCGCCCTTGCGGATGATTTCTACCGCCTGTTTGATCAGGCGCACTTGCGGGTTTTCCGGATGAATCTGGAAAAATTGACTCACATTTTCTACCTGTTCAGACGGCGGCAATAGGCTGTTCATGTTTGAATCGGCACCATAACGGTGGCAAATCCTCTGGTACAGGCCGGTAGATACCGATCTCGGACCAGGTGCCCGGGGCATGGAAATCACTGCCGGCACTGACCATCAGACCGAACTCTCGAGCCAATATGGACAGGCTGCCGACCTGTTCGGCCGGCTGCATCCCGTTGACCACCTCGATGGCGTGGCCACCTGCTTGAATATAGTCGGCAATCAGCTTGCGACGCTTGCTGCGAGTGAAATCATAGTGCATCGGGTGCGCCAGGCTGACCCAGGCGCCAGCCTGGCGCAAGGTTTCGACGGTGTCTTCAAGGGTCGGCCAGTGCTGCTTGACGTCGCCCAGCTTGCCCGCGCCGAGCCATTTGCGAAAGGCCTCGGCGCGGTCTTTGACGAAGCCTGAATTCACAAGGAAATCAGCGAAGTGCGGGCGCGCCGGCGCGTTGCCGCTGTCGCCCAGAGCCTGCTGGATCGCGCGGGCACCTTCCATCGCGCCGGGCATGCCCTTGAGTGCCAGTCGTCGGCCAATTTCCTCGGCACGCAACCAGCGCCCGTGGTGCAAGCGCTCGATCGCCTCGACCAGCGGCGGTGCCGACAGGTCGAAACCATAGCCCAATACATGGATAGTCGCCCCACCCCAGGTACAGGACATTTCCACCCCACTGACCCACTGCATGCCCAGCGCAAGCGCCGCGGCACGGGCCTCTGGCAGCCCCTCGAGGGTGTCGTGGTCGGTCAGGGCCAGGACCCGCACGCCGTTTTCAAACGCACGCGCAACCAGTGCCGAAGGCGCAAGGGCGCCATCGGAGGCCGTGCTGTGGCAGTGCAGATCAACATTCATAGGTGGCGCTTTCGCTGTTATCGATGTTTGTTATTATGCCGGCACATCCTGCTTCTGGCTGCCACTGTGAAACAATTCATCGATTTCATCCCGCTGTTCCTGTTCTTCATCGTCTACAAGATCGAACCCCGCGCCGTCGACATCGCCGGCCAGACCCTTACCGTGGGTGGCATCTACAGTGCCACGGCCATGCTGATCGTCAGCTCGCTGGTGGTTTATGGCGCCCTGTTCATCAACCAGCGCAAGCTGGAAAAGAGCCAATGGCTGACGCTGGTCGCCTGCCTTGTGTTCGGCAGCCTGACACTGGCCTTCCACAGCGAGACCTTCCTCAAGTGGAAGGCACCGGTGGTCAACTGGCTGTTCGCCCTGGCGTTCGCCGGTAGCCATTTCATCGGCGACCGCCTGCTGATCAAACGCATCATGGGGCATGCACTGACCCTGCCCGAGCCGGTCTGGACTCGTCTGAACGTCGCCTGGGTCGCCTTCTTCCTGTTCTGCGGCGCGGCCAATCTGTTCGTGGCCTTTACCTTCCAGAGCATCTGGGTCGACTTCAAGGTATTTGGTAGCCTGGCCATGACCGTATTGTTCCTGGTCGGCCAGGGCATCTACCTGTCTCGCCATATTCACGACAGCGACACCACCACTCCGAAAACCGAGGACTGACATGCTCTACGCAATCATTGCCACCGACGTTGCCAACTCGCTGGAAAACCGCCTGGCCGCCCGCCCGGCGCATCTGGAGCGCCTGCAACAGCTCAAGGCTGAAGGCCGCATCGTGCTGGCAGGTCCTCACCCGGCAATCGACAGTAACGACCCGGGCGCAGCCGGCTTCAGCGGCAGCCTGATCGTCGCCGAATTCGATTCGCTCGGCGCCGCCCAGGCCTGGGCCGACGCCGACCCGTACATCGAAGCCGGCGTCTACGCCAACGTCGTGGTCAAGCCGTTCAAGCAAGTCCTGCCGTAACCTGCCCCATGGGCCGTGGCAAAAGTACAAACACTTTGGCCACGGCCGCATCAACGATTATCCTCTGTATTGCTCATTATTCTCGTTTGACTGCCGACAACGTGCTGAACACTCGATTGGATTCAGGAGTTGCGATGCGCCAAGGTACGTTGTGTCTGTTGTTTTCGCTGTTGTTGCTGACCCCTCGGGTACAGGCTGAAGAAGCTGCCCCGTCCGGGAAAACCGCGCCGTTCTCGCTGAGCGCCGGCAGTCAGATCAGCGAATTGCAACAGCAATTGAAGGAAAGCGAGCGTCAACGCGATGAATTGAGCAAGCAGCTGCAAACTGCCAGCAACGAGCATGAAACCGCCCTGCTGGGCAGGCTGCGCCAGGAAAATCAGCGTCTGAAACTGCAACTCAAGGAAGCCCGGGCCACTGCCACACCGCGCCTGCTGACCGATCAGCAGCAATGGTTCGTGATCGGTGGCGGGGTAACCTTGTTGGCAGCACTGTGCGGTATCCTCGCCAGTGGCGGACACAGAAAGCGTCGGCAATGGTTGAATTGAGTGAGTCATGAGCGAGCTGTTACTGATTGATGATGACCAGGAGTTGTGTGAACTCCTGACCAGTTGGCTGAGCCAGGAAGGCTTTCAGGTACGTGCCTGTCACGACGGCCACAGCGCGCGCCGCGCCCTGGCCGAGCACGCGCCGGCGGCAGTCGTGCTCGACGTCATGCTGCCCGACGGCAGTGGCCTGGAGCTGCTCAAGCAACTGCGCAGCGAGCATGCCGAACTGCCAGTGCTGATGCTCTCGGCGCGCGGCGAGCCGCTGGACCGGATTCTCGGCCTGGAACTGGGCGCCGACGACTACCTGGCCAAGCCCTGTGACCCCCGCGAATTGACCGCACGCTTGCGCGCCGTGTTGCGCCGCAGCCATCCGACAGCTGTCGCCAGCCAGATGGAAGTCGGCGACCTGTGCTTCAGCCCGGCCCGAGGCGTGGTCAGTATCGACGAACACGAATTGAGCCTGACCATCTCCGAAAGCCGCCTGCTCGAGGCACTGCTGCGCCAACCGGGCGAGCCACTGGATAAACAAGAGCTGGCGCAGATCGCCCTGGGACGCAAGCTGACCCTGTACGACCGCAGCCTGGACATGCATGTCAGCAACCTGCGCAAGAAGATCGGCCCGCACCCCGACGGCCGTCCGCGCATCGTCGCACTGCGCAGCCGTGGCTATTACTACAGCCTCTGATGTCAGTATCGGTGCGCAGGTCTTTACCGAAGCTTTACGCTCGCCTGACCGCCGTTGACCTTGATCTCACTAAACTAGGCTCATCCGGTAACTGACCGGGATCCAGTCAAGGAGATCCACCATGCGCAAGACCCTTATCGCCCTGATGGTCGCTGCAGCCCTGCCGACCGTTGCCATGGCCATGCCCGAAGGCGGCCCGCACGGCGGCGATCATCACCGCGGCCACGGCATGTACAGCCAGCTGGACCTGAGCCGGGAACAGCGTCAGCAAGTCGGTAAACTGATGGGCGAGCAAATGAAAAGCCGCCACGAAATCACCCAACGCTACCTGGAAAAACTGCCGGCCGCCGACCAGAAGGCCCTGAAGGATGAACTCAAGGCCAAGGAAGACAAGACCCAGAGCGACATTCGTGCACTGCTCAACCCCGATCAGCAGAAGCAGTTCGACGAACTGAAGAAAAAACAGGCCGAGCACCGCGCCGAATGGGCTGAATTCAAGGCCTGGAAAGCTGAAAAGGCCAACAAGGCACAGTAATCTGCAATCGCGATCCTTCGACCGCCCGCCCAGCCAGTGCTCCTTGGCCGGGCGGGCTTTGACTTTTTGAGGTGCCACTTTGCGTTCACTGTTCTGGCGAGTCCTTGCCAGTTTCTGGCTTGCCATCGCACTCGTCGCCGGCCTGTCTATCCTGCTCGGCCATATGTTGAACCAGGACGCCTGGATTCTCAGTCGCCACCCGGGCATCAACACCCTCGCCCAGACCTGGACCGAACGCTACGAAAGAAATGGCGCCGAGGATGCCCAGGAGTATCTGGAACAACGCAAACGGCGCTATCACATCGATGTCCAGGTGCTTGACGAAAGCGGCGAAGCCGTGGTGCCGGGAACCTTCCCGCGCCGGGCCGCTGCGTTCGAGGAACGCCGGCGCCATGACGAACGACCACTGCCCTGGCGCCGCCTCACCGTCGAACACACCAGCCCCGAGAGTGGCGAGACCTACCTGCTGATCTATCGCATTCCTCACCCGCAACTCGACGCCTGGCATCGCGACAGCCTGCTCTGGCCGCTCAGTGCCCTGGGAATCGCGCTGGTGGTGCTGACGTTGTTCAGCCTGCTGGTGACGCTCTCGATCACGCGCCCGCTCAGCCGCCTGCGCGGTGCGGTTCATGACCTGGGACAAACCACCTACCAGCAGAACAGCCTGGCGCAGTTGGCCAACCGGCGTGATGAGTTCGGTGTCCTGGCCAATGATTTCAACCGCATGGGGGCGCGACTGCAAAGCCTGATCGGCAGCCAGCGACAATTGCTGCGCGATGTTTCCCATGAACTGCGCTCGCCCCTGGCCCGCCTGCGTATCGCCCTGGCCCTGGCTGAACGGGCCGAGCCTGAACAACGGGAAAAACTCTGGCCGCGCCTGACCCGCGAGTGCGATCGCCTCGAGGCCTTGATCAGTGAAATTCTTGCCCTGGCACGCCTGGATGCCGAACATGCCAGCGCCGAGCCCATCGACCTGCAGGCCCTGCTCACCAACGTGCAAAAGGATGCCCAATTGAGTGCGCCGGAACAGGAGATTCGCATCGACGCCGAGCCCGAGCTGAGCCTGCAAGGCTGGCCGACCATGCTGGAGCGGGCGCTGGACAACCTGTTGCGCAATGCCTTGCGCTTCAACCCGCAGGGCCAGCCGATCGAACTCAATGGCCGCAAGTCGGGTGACCGGATAGTGCTGAGCGTCCGCGACCATGGCCCGGGCGTTGCCAGCGAACACCTGGCGCAACTGGGCGAGCCTTTTTTCCGTGCGCCCAACCAGACCGCGCCCGGCCATGGCCTGGGCCTGGCCATCGCTCGCCGCGCGGCGGAACGGCATGGTGGCAGCCTGACGCTGGCCAATCATCCTGAGGGTGGGTTTGTGGCTTGTCTGGAGTTGCCGTTGGAGCCGAATGGGGCTTCCGTTGGGGTTTGATGGTATTTGTGCGGGCCTCATCGCTGGCAAGCCAGCTCCCACAGAATCAGGCGGTGCACGGTCCTTGTGGGAGCTGGCTTGCCAGCGATGAGGCCGCATAGCGGCCTCTAAGCGGCAGTCCAGGCACTGACAAAATCAGCAGTAGCCAACGGCTGCGGTACACGCAATTCCTTCTGCGGCGTCCCGATGTACAGAAAGGCAATCACCTCCTCCCCGTCACCCAGCCCCAACCCCTTGGCCACGTGCGCGGCATAGGCCAACTCCCCCGTACGCCATACCGCGCCAATCCCCTGGGCATGTGCCGCAAGCAGAATGCCGTGGGCTGCACACGCGGCCGCCAGCTTTTGCTCGGATTTGGGTATTTTGAAATGGTCCTGCAACCGGGCAATGACCACCACCAGCAGCGGGGCACGCAACGGCATGGCCCGCGCCTTTTCCAGGGCTGCTTCGGTAACGTCCACGCCCTTGATCTTGACCGCTTCGGCCAACAGCTCACCGAGCTGCTCGCGTGCAGCGCCTTCAACCGTGAGGAATCGCCACGGGTGCAACTGGCCATGATCGGGCGCACGCAATGCCGCCTGGAACAGGATTTCCCGTTGCGCCGCCGTGGGTGCCGGATCGATCAGGCGCGGTACGGAAACACGGTTGAGCAAAGCGTCGAGAGCCTCCATCGGCTACCCCCAATAAGAAATGTGCAACCATTCTACCGTTTACATGCCCCAGCCCATAGGTAGAATGGCGCCCTTCAAGTTTCGAGTCAGAGCGGACCTCATGGCGTTGCCGACCCTACGGATCATCGGTTTCATTATCGGCATCTTCCTCATTACGCTGGCGATCAGCATGGTCATCCCCATGGCCACCCTGGTGGCCTTCGAGCGGGCCCACGAAATCCCCTCTTTCCTCTGGGCCAGCACGATCACCTTCGTCGCAGGCCTGGCCCTGGTCATACCGGGGCGGCCGGAAAACGTACAGCTGCGTCCGCGCGACATGTACCTGCTGACCGTCAGCAGCTGGGTGCTGGTGTGCATCTTCGCCGCCCTGCCGTTCCTGCTGACCCAGCGCATCAGCTATACCGACGCCTTCTTCGAAAGCATGTCAGGCATCACCGCCACCGGCGCGACCGTACTCAGCGGCCTGGACACCATGTCCCCTGGCATCCTGATGTGGCGCTCGCTGCTGCACTGGCTCGGCGGCATCGGTTTTATCGCCATGGCCGTGGCGATCCTGCCGCTGCTGCGCATCGGTGGCATGCGCCTGTTCCAGACCGAATCTTCCGACCGTTCGGAAAAGGTCATGCCGCGTTCGCACATGGTCGCCAAGTCCATCGTGGCGGTCTATATCGGCGTCACCGCACTGGGCGGGCTGGCGTTCTGGGCTGCCGGCATGAGCATCTTCGATGCGATCAACCATTCGATGTCGGCGATTTCCACCGGCGGTTTCTCGACCTCGGACCAGTCCCTGGCCAAGTGGACTCAACCGGCCGTGCACTGGGTGGCCGTGATGGTGATGATTCTCGGCGCCCTGCCATTCACCCTGTATGTAGCAACATTGCGCGGCAATCGCCGGGCACTGATCAAGGATCAACAGGTCCAGGGTATGCTCGGCTTGCTGGTGGTGACCTGGCTGGTACTCGGCACCTGGTACTGGGCGACCACCCAGCTGCACTGGCTCGAAGCCCTGCGCCATGTGGCGCTGAACGTCACTTCGATAGTCACCACCACGGGCTTTGCCCTGGGCGATTACAGCCTGTGGGGCAATTTTTCCTTGATGCTGTTCTTCTACCTGGGCTTCATCGGTGGCTGCTCGGGATCGACCGCCGGCGGGATCAAGATCTTCCGTTTCCAGGTTGCCTATATCCTGCTCAAGGCCAACCTCAATCAGTTGATTCACCCGCGTGCGGTGATCAAGCAGAAGTACAACGGCCACCGCCTCGACGAAGAGATCGTGCGCTCGATTCTGACCTTCTCGTTTTTCTTCGCCATTACCATCTGTGCGATCGCACTGTCCTTGTCCCTGCTGGGAGTCGACTGGATGACCGCACTGACCGGTGCCGCCAGCGCCGTCTCCGGTGTCGGCCCGGGGCTGGGCGAGACCATTGGCCCGGCGGGCAACTTCGCCAGCCTGCCGGATGCGGCCAAGTGGATTCTGGCGCTGGGCATGCTGCTGGGCAGGCTGGAGATTATTACCGTGCTGGTTCTATGTATGCCGGCCTTTTGGCGCCATTGACCTGCGCCCCTGCGACTGACCCGACCAGCCGCGCCCGGTATTCGCCGGGCGTGGTATCGAACCAGCGGCGAAACGCCCTGAAAAAATTGCTCGGGTCGGCAAAACCCAGCAGGTAGGCGGTTTCCAGCAAGGTCATGTTGGGCTGGGCCAGGTATTGCTCGGCCAATTCGCGACGGGTGTCATCCAGCAGTGCCTGGAAGCTGGTGCCCTCGTCCTGCAACCGACGTTGCAAGGTCCGCTGGGACAAGTGCAGAGATTGCGCGACCACTTCCCGCTTGGGCTCACCCTGGGGCAACAACCGACACAGTACCTGCCGAGCCTTGTGCGTCACCCGGCTCTCGGAAAATCGCGCCAGGTACTCACCGGCAAAACGATCATGCAACAACGCCATCGCCTCATTGGCCGTCGGCAGTGGCGCCTCCATGTCTTCTCGCTCGAAAATCAGCGCGTCAAAGGGCGCGCCGAACACCAGCGGTGCGTGAAACGCCACTTTGTAAGGCTCTACATCGACCGGCTGCTCGCCCTGCACCAGAACCCGCCGCGGCTGGATGACCCTGCCGGTCAGCCAACTGCACAGGGCCAGCGCACATGCCAGAGAGGCTTCGGCGCTTTGCCGGGTCGGAGGCAGATGATCGCCATGCACCGTAAGAATCAGCGCATAGCCCTCGGGTACCAATTTGAATCTCAAATCCGAGCTTTCGGCGATGATTCGCTGATAACGCACCAAGCGATCAAAACCCTCTTTAAGGGTCCGACTCGACATCAGCGCGTAGCCCACCACATGAAAAGACGCCGGGTGCACGACCCTGGCCATGTTCAAGCCGATGGCCGGATTGCCCGACAAGTGCACCGCCAATTGCCACAATCGCGTCATCGAATCCTGGGTGAACCGCGCATCGGGATCATTGAGTGCCGAGAAATCCAGGCCCAGTTGCTGGAACATTGCCCGACAATCCAGCCCCTCCAGTTCCAGCGCCTTGACGATACCTGTCGCCCAACTTGCAGAAGTCGTTCTTTCGCTCATGGCCGAAATCTTCCCCTGGTCGCTGCCGCAACCAATCTCCCAAGGATAGTAATCTGGCGTCCAATGTCACTGGCCGTTGCTGCTGTTCACTCTAGACTTAAAGCAGGCTCCACGCCGTGCATCTTCAGCGGGAAATACAAGCATTGAGACTGTAGTAGTGAAAAATACCCAGCGCTTCAACAGCTTCGCCGAGTTCTACACTTTTTACCTGGCCGAACACAGTAATAGCACCTGCAGGCGACTGCACTTTGCAGGCACCAGCCTTGTGCTGGCCCTGCTCGTGTACATACTCGCGACTTCCAACTGGCTATTGTTTCCGGCCTTGCCCGTCGCCGGTTACGGCTTCGCGTGGGTCGGGCACTTTTTCTTCGAGAAGAATCGCCCGGCCACTTTCCTGCATCCTCTTTATAGCCTGATGGGTGACTTTGTCATGTACCGCGACATGCTGGTCGGCAAAGTATCGTTCTGAATACCTGAATGCGCGCACGGCACGCCGTCCTGCCAGAAACTCGTCGTGGTTCCCGGTGACATAGATCACCTCCGTCCTTGCCCAAGCTTAGAAGCAACCGATTAACGCTCTGTGACGGCAAGGCGGCAGTTGGATGACGGTCGCACCGGCTGGCAACGTGTAAACTTGCGCCAGCGCTCCCCCGCCATACGACAAGGATTGCAATGAATCACCGAACCGCCCTGGGTGCCCTGCATATCGGCGCACTGTTCTTCGGCCTGACCGGGGTCTTCGGCAAACTCGCCAGCGCCTCCCCCGCCATTATCGTCTTCGGCCGTGCCGCCTTCGCTGTCCTGGCATTGGGTGTGTTCGCCCGTTTTGCCCGCATGGGCGGCTGGCAACCCTTGCATACCCGTGACTGGCGACGCCTGTTGCTTAGCGGGTTGCTGCTGGCCGGCCACTGGGTCAGCTTCTTCATCGCGGTGAAGGTGGCGGGCGTCGCCATCGCGACCCTGGGCTTTGCCAGCTTCCCGGCCTTTACCGTGGTCCTTGAAGGGCTGATCTTTCGCGAACGCATCCGTGCCAACGAGATCCTGCTGGTGGTGCTGGTCAGTGTCGGCCTGATCCTGGTCACCCCGGACTTCGACCTTGCCAGCCAGGCCACCAGCGGCCTGCTCTGGGCGATCGCTTCGGGCCTGCTGTTCGCGTTGCTGTCGCTGACCAACCGGGCCAGTTCCGGCAGTATCCCGGCCGTACAGGCAGCGCTGTGCCAGAACGCGGTGGTCGCCCTGTGCCTGCTACCTGCCGCGGCACCCGCATTGAGCTCGGTGCCGGCCATCGACTGGTTGTGGATCGGGCTGCTCGGGGTGTTCTGTACCGGCGTGGCCCACAGCCTGTTCGTCGCCAGCCTGGCGGTGATCAAGGCGCGCACCGCCGCCGTGGTCTTTGCCCTGGAGCCGGTCTACGGGATCGGCATGGCCTGGCTGATTTTTGGCGAAACGCCCACCCTGCGCATGCTGCTGGGCGGTGCGTTGATCATCTTTGCCATCGTACTGGCCAGTAGTTTGCCAGCCAGCTCCAGCAGCAAAAAAGCGGCGGCGCAGGCTTCGCATTAACGATCGTTGTGGCCCAAGTCGCGCTGCGGGTCGATCTGGTCGCGCACCCGCTGCTTGAGCACCTTGGCCTCGGGAAAGCCGCCATCTTCCTTGCGCTCCCAGATCTGCACCCCGTCGCAGGTAATCCGGAACGCCCCGCCCGTGGCCGGTTCCAGCGCAACCCGGGCCAGGTCATCGGAGAAGGTGCTGAGCAGTTCCTGGGCCAGCCAGGCAGCGCGCAACAGCCATTGGCACTGTGTGCAATAGGTTATGACAATTTCCGGTTTGCTCGTGGACATGGGGTAACAGTCTCCTGGGAAGGGGCAACGGTGAGATGACTATAATATCGACCTTTGCCGCTTGCCCGAGATTGATGATGCGTCGCCCGTTGTCCTGCCTGTTGTTGCTCCTGCTGCCCCTGACCCTGCACGCGGCCGAAATGAACCCGCCAAAGGTCGGCCTGGTCCTTTCCGGCGGCGCAGCTCGCGGCCTGGCCCATATCGGCGTGCTCAAGGCCCTCGAGGAACAAGGCGTGAAGATGTACCTGAACCTGGGGCAGACTTTTTAGTTTCCAACGGGCCCAGGTCCCAGTCCGCTTCCATCGACAGGTCGTCGAGATTCAACCGGAACCCATCGCACGTCTCGGCTGGAGCCGCAGCGACGGGTGCTGCCAGTTGCCGTGGCGAGGGGGCAAGCGGGTCCTGCAGTGCAAGTGCAATGAAGCCTGGCTCAAGCAGATTCGCCTCTGGCTCCGCAGAGCTTTTGCCCTGTTGCATCATGGCTGATGGCTGCACCGGGTCTGCTGGTGCAGCAGCGGACAGCGACGGCGCAACGGGGGCCGGCTTCGGTGATTTTGCAGACGAAGCCTGCATTGCCTGGCGATGACGGCGCATCAACGCCACCACGACCAACAGCAACAAGGCAGCACTGCCCCACAGCATGCCAGTAAAAGCCGTGCTCTGCTGCTTCTCTGCCTCAGCGGATTCGCGGGTCGGCGCGACTGGCGGGACAGCGCTCGGGGGAGTGGCAAGAGCGGCATTGGATGCTTTTATCTGAGCCAGCTCGGCCTGAAGCTCGAGCACCTTCTGGTCCTTGTCGGCAAGGGTGGCCTTGAGTGCCTTCAGCTGCACTTGCCGATCGGCCACGATAGCCTGCAGTCGTTGGCTCTCCGATTCAGTGATTGTCGGCTTTAATTGTTCGGCAGCAGGTAGCCGCGGCTGGGCGGCCGCTACGGGTTCACGCTGAACTTCGGGGTCTGCAGCAAGAGTGGGTGCGCGAAGCTGCGCAGCACTCCCCGGCGGATCCAGCAGGACCGTGTACTGGCGCAACAGCTGCCCATTGGGCCGGTCCAGCCGCACCAGAAAAGTCAGATAAGGTTCAGTGACGACCTTGCTGGAAGTCACTTCAATAATTGCGCGATTACCCTGCACCTTCGGGGAAAAGTGCAGGTCGTTGAGCACGTAGGGACGATCGAGGCCGGCACGGCTGAATTCATCGGCACTGGCCAGGCCTGCCGACAGCTCGCTCGGGTCCAGGCCTGCCGCGTCCAGCAATTCTATCTCGGCCTTCAGCGGCTGGTTCAGGCTCGAGCCGAGCATGATTTCACCCAGCCCCAGGGCCGACGCCTGTGGCACCTGAAGGAGCATGCCAACCAGCATCATGGGCAGCAGCGACGACTTCAAAACTCAGGACTTCTCCAGATTGGCCAGAATACGTGCGTGCACCCGCATGGTGATACGCAACTCTTCCTCGTCGATGCCATTGAACAATTCCACCCGCAACGCATTGGCAATGGTTTCGATCTGCTCGATCAAGGGTTTGGCCGAAGGGCTCAAGAGGATCTTTTTTGCCCGCCGGTCCTCCAGTACCGCCTGCCGGCGCACCAAACCCTGAGACTCCAGGCTGTCGAGCAATCGCGCCAGCGTGGGACCTTCGACGCCAACACTCTGCGCCAGTTCACGCTGCGTGGGAGATTCTTCGAAACGCGCCAGGTGCAACAGTACCAGCCAGCGTGCCTGGGACAAGCCCAGGCCGGCAAGACGCCGGTCCAGTTCGGCACGCCAGCCCCGGGACATGTGGGCCAATTGCATCCCGAAACGGTGTTGGTCAATCAACGGCATAGCAAACTCATCATCAGAACTAATTAATAGGCAGCTAACCATGCCCCTGCCTCAGAGGCAAGACTCTGCCTGGATACTTTGTCTGACAATAGTTAGAAATGATTGCAAACTGCCCCTTCAGAGTTCGAATTCAGACTGCAGGGCTGCGCGCACACAGTAAAGGACGCCTTCTGGCACTCGGCCGACGAACTGCTCGGCAATGGCGGCAACCGGCGGCAACTCGCCTTCGCCATCGAGAAATGCATCCTGCACTTCCCCCAGCAGATCTTCGGGCAGGTCCAGTGCCTGCTCCAGTGACAACTGCTGGCGGCCAATCGCTTCGGCCAACAGGCTGTAGACGTTTTTTTCGCTGCACTGCAATTGACCGGCAATTTGAATCGGCGTCATGCCCGCGCGGGCCAGGCTGATCAATTCGTGGCGCAGGTCGGCCACCACGGGCTGCGCTTGGGTAGCGCCACCGAGCACCTGCAGGAATGCTGCGCCGTAGCGCTCCAGTTTGCGCGCACCGACACCGCTGACCCGCGCCATCTCCGCCATGGAGCCTGGCTGGCTGCGCAGCATTTCCAGCAGGGTCGAATCCGGGAAGATGACATATGGCGGCACCGCATGTTCTTCGGCAAGCTTGCGCCGCAGGGCCCGCAGGGCTTCCCACTGTTCGCGCTCCTCGCCGCGGACCAATTGGCTGGCGGGGCTGCCGGAGCTGCTCTTGGTGCTGGTCTGCGGTTTGAGATCACGACGCAATTCAAGAGCGACTTCGCCGCGCAACAGCGGCCGACAGGTGTCGCTCAGGCGCAGGCCGCCGTAGCCTTCCAGATCAATGTCGACCAGCCCGCGAGCCACCAGTTGGCGGAACAGCGATCGCCATTCGGCTTCGCTGCGGGCTTTACCGACACCGTAGACCGATAATTTCTCGTGACCGAAATTGCGTACCTTTTCGTTGTCCTTGCCGAGCAGGACGTCGACCAGATGCCCCACGCCGTAGCGCTGGCCTGTACGGAAGATGGTCGACAGGGCCTGCCGCGCCGCTTCGGTGGCATCCCAGGTCTGCACGCCATCGATGCAGTTGTCACAGTGACCACAGGGTTGCGGCATGTCTTCGTCGAAATAGCCAAGCAGGGACTGGCGACGGCAACGGGTTTCTTCGCATAGCGCCAACATGGCATCGAGCTTGTGCTGCTCGACCCGCTTGTGGCGCTCGTCGCCTTCGGAGTTCTGCAGCATCTGCTTGAGCATCACCATGTCCTGCAAGCCGTAGGCCATCCAGGCATCGGCCGGCAGGCCATCTCGCCCGGCCCGGCCAGTCTCCTGGTAATAGGCTTCCAGCGACTTGGGCAGGTCCAGGTGGGCGACGAAGCGCACGTTGGGCTTGTCGATGCCCATGCCGAAGGCGATGGTCGCGACCATGATCAGGCCTTCTTCATTGAGGAAGCGCTTCTGGTTCGCCGCCCGCGTTTCGGCGGGCAGGCCGGCGTGGTACGGCAATGCTGGAAAACCCTGCTCGCAAAGAAAGACGGCGACATCATCGACCTTCTTGCGCGACAGGCAATAGACGATCCCGGCATCGCTGCGCCGCTCGGCGAGAAACGCCAGCAACTGCTTGCGCGGCTGCTCCTTGGGCACGATGCGGTAGAAGATATTCGGCCGGTCGAAACTCGACAAAAAGCGCTCGGCGTCCTGCAAATGCAGGCGATTGACGATTTCTTCACGGGTTCGCTTGTCGGCGGTGGCCGTCAGGGCGATCCGCGGAACATTCGGAAACAGTTCAGCGAGTTGCCCCAATTGCAGGTATTCGGGGCGGAAGTCGTGCCCCCATTGCGACACGCAGTGGGCTTCATCGATGGCGAACAAGGCGATGTCCAGGCCCTGCAGGAAGTCCAGCATGCGCGGCTGCACCAGGCGCTCGGGGGCGAGGTAGAGCATCTTGACCTCGCCGTTGCGGATCTTCACGGCCAGATCGCGCTGTTGCTCGGCGCTCAAGGTGGAATTCAAGGCCGCTGCGGCTACACCCAGCTCTTCGAGAGTCGCGACCTGGTCGTCCATCAAGGCGATCAGTGGTGAGACCACCACGGCCAGGCCCTCGCGCAACAAGGCCGGGACCTGGAAACACAGGGACTTGCCACCGCCGGTAGGCATCAGCACCAGGGCGTCGCCACCACTGGCCACGCGTTCGATAATGGCACCCTGGCGGCCACGGAAACTGTCGTAGCCGAAGATGTCTTTAAGGACGCGTTGAGCCTGTTCGAGCATATAAACTCCAAAAATCGCAGAACCATCCTTGCCACAGGCTGGATGAAAACTTTCCTCGCCGCACGAAAAAGTGCGTAAGCGACCTTTGCAAAGCCCGTTTCGATACAGGGACTTGCAGCAAAGGCGCGGCATTATACCCGAGCGATCAAGGGCGCAGGGCGTCGGCGACGGGCCGTCGGCAAGTGCATTGTTCACCGCACAGGTGGCGCAGAGCCCTCAACAAGGCCTAGAATTCACTATCAAATATTCCCCAAGGTAGCCTTTTAATGTCCTTCGCTGAGCAATTACACCGCCTGCAAGCCTTCCTCGACGCCGACGAGCTGCATGATGAGGCGCTGGACTATGTTGCCGCTCACGGCTACCTGACCGCATTGTCGATCTGCTCGGAAGCCGTCCCGGAGCGTGAATGGATCGACGCCCTGTTCGCCGAAGAGCCGCATTACAGTAGTGATGCTCAACGCGAGGAGATCGAAGCCACCCTGATCCTGCTCAAGGCCCACATTGCCCGCCAGTTGGCCAGCGATGAAGAGTTCGAGCTGCCGTGCGAACTGGACCTGGGCGAAGACCCGGACGATTCGGACCTGCGTGGCTGGTGCATCGGCTTCATGGAAGGGGTCTTCCTGCGTGAAGCGGCCTGGTTCGAAACCGCCGAAGACGAAGTCAGCGAAATGCTCCTGCCGATCATGGTCGGCTCCGGTCTGTTCGACGAACAGCCAGAGTTCTCCGACATCGCCGCCGATGCCAACCTGATGGACGACATGATCGTGCAGATCCCGGAAGCACTGACGGCCCTGTACCTGCTGTGCAATGCGCCCGACGAGAAGCCTGCGATACTCAAGCCTCGTCATCACTGAGTCTGCGCCGATGGCGCCGGACACGGCACACCCGAACCGGCCCCGGCTGCTGCGCTACGTCCTGCTGAGTATCGGCTGGCTGAGCGTGGCATTGGGGGTGATCGGTATCTTCCTGCCGGTATTGCCGACAACGCCTTTTCTGCTCCTGGCCGCTGCCTGCTTCGCCAGAAGCTCGCCGCGGTTCTACCATTGGCTGACCAGCCACCCCCGCCTGGGCCCATGGATCGCCGGCTACCTCAGAGGCCAGGGCATACCGCTCAAGGGCAAGGTCTACGCCATTGGCCTGATGTGGCCGAGCATCGGCCTGTCCTGCTACCTGGTACCGCTGCCCTGGGCACGCGGGCTCATGCTGACCACGGCAGTGCTGGTGACGATCTACATCCTGCGGCAAAAGACCTTGCGACAACCGTTGCACAAACAATCCTGACACGGTGCCTGAGCTCGAGATCGCCGGGGAGTCCCTTCGGGACTCCAGCGCAGCCTGGCGGCAGCGGCTACGCCGACCGCGGTGAGCCGAACACTTGTAGCCGCTGCCGAAGGCTCGGTGCGCCGCTGCGACGCTGGAGCCCCGCAGGGGCTCCCCGGCGATTTTGAAACCCTACGCCTGCGAACGCGTTATCAGACCGTATCAACCTTCAGCGTATGGTCATTGAGCATTCCGTTGATAATGGTCGCCGTATCGGCCCCTGCAGCGACCACCCCGCCGGTACCGGCTGTCACGCCATATTGAGCAGCCAGGTTGACCCCCGCCAGGTCGATGGTCTGGGTCGGGCTCGCCCCCGCCACCGCACTGACCTCGATGGTCGAGACCACGTCACTGCCGGTACCGGTGACCTTGAAGTGCAGGTAGTCATCCAGGGAGGCCGATGACGCATTCTCGCCCTGAAGCAATTGCGACAGATCCAGCCGATCGGTGCCCGGGGTGAAATCGGTCACCCGATCATGGCCGCTATTGCCCGGCTGCCACTGGAAGACATCACTGCCCGCGCCGCCGGTCAGGGTATCGTCGCCACGCCCGCCGATCAGTAGGTCGTCGGCACCGAGCCCATCGAGAATGTCATTACCCAGCCCCCCATTGATGACATTGTTGCTGCCATTGCCGGTGAGGGTGTCGTTATGGCTGGAGCCCATCAGGTTCTCGACCGACAGCAGCGTATCAAGCCCTGCCCCAATGGTGTTCTGCTGCCCCGCCAACGATAGATTGACGCTCACCGCGGAACCGGCATTGGCATAACTGGCGGTATCACTGCCGTCACCGCCATCGATCAGATCATTGCCTGCCCCACCGATCAGCAGATCGTCGTTATTTCCACCGTGGAGTTGGTCATTGCCTTCCCCCCCGCTGAGCACGTCCTTGCCGTCGCCGCCGTCGAGGATATCGTCGCCATTGCCAGCCAACAGGGTGTCGGCGCCTGCGGTGCCCGTCAGTGAGTTGCCAGCCTGGTAGCTGATCGTGACATCGCCGACGGCACTGCCATTGTGACCATCGCTGACGCTATAGGTGCCGTGTGCATCCGGTGTGTTATCCGCCCCGCTGTAATCGATGGTCATCGTCAACCTGTAGGCTTCGGCGTTGTTGGTGTTACCGATGGGGTTGCTCACGTTGCTGACATGTATGGTGTAACGCCCGCCCTCTTCGGCAAGGAAGTCCGAGCCGCTGGCGATCGTGTGATAGCTGCCATCGGCCAGCTTCCAGGCCATGCTGATTTTGTCGCCTCGGTCATGGCTCAGAGCAAGCCTTTCACCCTTGGCCAGGTCAACGGTGATGTAGTCCTCGCCATTGGTGGCGCCCACCTGTCCCAGATAACCACTGACGATCAGGGCAGCAGCCATCGACCCGGCCGGGCCTTTGAAATCGCTGCGATCGAGGTCCTTGAACAGTTGGCTGCTCGTACTGCCGAGGCCATTGAAGCCGATGGTGGGCTTATTGTTGCCCACCGATAAGTCGGCCCCCTTGGCCTCCCAGCCGGTAGTGAACGTAGTCGGCGTGGCACTCAACGGGTCGCCATTGGCATCGCTGTCATTGGCCAGCAGGGCTTCGGCCGGAACGCTGATTTGCGACGACAACAGATTGGTGATGATGTGGTCGGCACCTGCCACCGGCGCTGCATTGGCGTTGACGTTGATCACCAGCTGCGCGCTGTCCAGGTCGCCATCGTTGTCGCTGGCCACGAAGCCGAAGGTTTCCTTGATCGCCGAGCCGGTGGCCTTGGGCGGGGTATAGGTGAATTCCCCGGTATCCATGTCGACCTGTAGCGACCCGCCGCTGCTGCTCTTGACGTTGAAGGTATTGGTGGATGTATCGAAGGCCCCCTTGTCGATGCCGCCGGTAGCCGAATACGAGCCCGTATTGCCATTGCCCTTCGGATCGTAGGTGTAGGTCGTGCCATCGATGATCAGTGACTTGATGAAGCCGCCGTCGGCACCAAAGGTGCCGCCACTCATCAGGCTGCCGGTAATCGGCGAGCCCTGGACAGTGCCGGACAGCACCTGGCCCAGCGCATTGAGGTCGGTCACTACCGTTGAATCGGTATTGGTGCCGGTACTGCCATCGTAGGCCAGTGGATTGAGTTTGCCGCTGTCGCTCCCTTCTCCCAGGCCGATCGCGTACGACTTGATGTCGTTGGCCTCGAGGAATTTCTTCCACTGGGCTTCGTCCTTCGTGCCAATGGCGTGGCCCGAGGTCGGAATACCGTCGGAGAAAAAGTAGCCGATGTTCTGCGCGCCAGCGATTTTGCCGGCCGTGTCGAAGGCATCCTGCCCCGCATCGACGGCGGCGTCATAGTTGGTGTCGCCATAGGCTTCAAGGTCGCTGATGATGTTCTTGGCGTCCGCGACAGAAACCCAGACTGAGCTCTGCTCCTGCGCATGAGTGCTGAATGTGACGATCTGGACCTTCACATCACCCATGCCCTCGTACTTGTCGAGCAAGAGACCGATGGTCTCCTTGGCCAGTTCCAGCCGTGACAGATCCCTGACGCCGGAGTCATCGGCCATGCTGCCCGAGACGTCAATGATCAACAGCAAATTGGAGTCCACCTGGTTCGCGGTCACCGAGCGCTCGCTGGAGATAACCTGCGGCCGATCGTCGAAGCAAGTGTTCTGCACGTCAATGGTAATGGTCGTGGTGCTTTTGTCCCCATCGGCATCGCGGATGGTGTAGGTGAACACGTCCTTCGCACCTGCGACGCCAACCGCGTCCGGGTTGGCGTGGTAAGTGGCATTGCCCTGGGCATCCAGGGTCAAGGTGCCGTATTTACCGTGCACTTCGGTATTGAGCGAGCCGCTGGCATGGGTCGAGGTGTTGCCGCCGGCCCGCACGCCGATCACCACGTTGCAGCCAGGGTCGTCGGCACCCAGCGTGTCGTTGTGCAGCACATTGCCGCTGATGCTCTGGCCCTCGTCAACCTCTGCCCAATCCGCGCGGGCCTTGGGCAGATCGTCGACGATATTGACATCAAGCTTGCCGCTGGCCGAACTGCCATCGGTATCGGTGGCGACGACGTTGAAATGCTCGCTGAGGGTGTTGCTGCCATGGCCATTCGGATGCTTTTCATTGTCCAGCAAGGTGTAGCTGTAACTGACCACGCCGGTGGTCGGGTTGTAGCCGGTGATGGTGAGGGTATTGCCCAGGCCGGTCTGGATCGATTGCGGGAAACCCTGCGCCACGCCGCCGCTGATGACGTTGATGCCGCCAACGGTCAGGCTTTGCAGGCCGTCGGCAGCGGTCACGGTGAAGGTGCCGGACTGGGTCAGTGCCGCCGCATCAGGGTCGCTGCCATTGCAGAGGTTCTGCTCGTTGACCGTCAATTCCCCACAGGCGACATTCAGCCCTTTGATTATGACCGGGTCATTGTTGTTGTGGACTTGCAGCACGAGGTCGGCGGTGCTGGTGTCGCCATCGGCATCCCGAAGGGTGTAGGTAAAGGTCTCCGCCCCCTTTGCGCCGCCCTGCAGGGCAAGGAAATCGGGGTCCGCGCTGTTCAGGGTATAGGTGTAACTGCCATCGGCAGCCAGCTTCAGGGTGCCGTAGGTGCCGATATAGGTGCCGGGGGTGATGGGGTTTGCGAGTCGGTCGGCGCCCTGGACATCGTTGCTGAACACGTTGCCGGTCAGCGTCGTCAGGTTCTCGGAAGCCACGTGCGCATTCGTATCGTCGATGGCATTCGGAACATCGTCGACCACATTGATGTCCAGCGAGCCGTTGGTCACATCGCCATTGGCGTCGCTGGCCACGACCTTGATGCTCTCGCTGACGGTGTTGGCACCGTTGCCTGCCGGATGAGTGTCAGTAACCGCCAGGGTGTAGTAGTAGCTGACCACTCCGGTCGCGGGGTCATAGCCGGTAATGGTCAGCGTATTGCCCAGGCTGGTGGTGATCGACTGGCCGACACCGCTGACGACCCCGCCGGTGATGACATTGATGCCGCCGACGTTGAGATTGAAGACCCCGTCCGGGGCCTTCACCGTGAAGGTACCGACCTGCGTCAGCGTTCCAGGGTCTTTAGCCGAGCCATCCGGGAGATTGGCCTCGTTGACCGTCACTTCCCCCCCCTCCATTGCCAGGCCATCGAGGGTTACGGGATTGTTGACCACAGGGGGAGCGGCCTGCTCTGGCAAGTGGCTGTTTTCAGCGACCCAACGGTCGGGGATATCGGCAGTGCCGTTCAAGCCCGCCGTCGGGAAGCCGATGACGGGGTCGACACGCCCGCCCACCTCGCTGAGCATGACGACATTGTGCCCGCCACCGGCCGCGGAGCCATTGCCGCCGGGGCCTGCTGCCGTCGCTTCGGCCTCCTGGGTGGGGTCACCGCCTGCGGCAATGGCCTTCTGGATCTGCTCGACATCTGTCAACTGATCCTGGCTGGGCGGGGCGGCGTCCGTGTTGACGGCAGGTGGTGCACTCTTGGCAAGCAGATCGGAGGACAGATGCAGGCTGCTTTCGCGGCCCAGGGTCAGCTCTGCGCCATTTTGCAGATGAACCGCGACGGCACCGGTCGCACCGGTTTCCAGTTGTTCGCCGGCAAACAATCGGTCGCCCTCGACCAGCGCGCGACGGGTGCCGTCGTTGGCCACTGCAAACACCTGGCCGAGCACTTTACTGACCACGCCGATTAACTTAGCCATGCGCATTTCTCCCACTGCCGATAAAACATCCGGTTTTTGCAGAGAAAGCGCCCTCGGCATCGCAGGGAGGTGTGGCTGGAAACCGGATGAACAAACACCCTCACCGAAGGTGAAGGTGCGTCACATCGCGGGCAACGCTCGCCCTACCTGAATCTGGTGGCTTCTTTTTTCCGGGACAAACTCCAGTCAAATCAATTTCATCCCTTTCGACAGCCTTCCAGTGAAGTCACGACAGGGCCTGCCGGCGTTTAAAGTGACAATTTTTTGTCACCAGAGGCCCTACCATTCCATCCCCTTCGCTACTTCTCCGCCCTATGCTGCAAAAAACATTGAACTTTCCTGCTACCCGTGAAAGCCCCCTAAAGCTTCCTAAATCGGGTTGTAGGGTAAAGAACAGTGTCTCGGATTTCGGAGGGCACATAAGTTTTTTTTCGCATAACCCTTATGAGAAATTCTTCTTGGGTCGCGCAAAAGATGTTCTTAGCTCTGTTGTTACAAGCCTGAAACGGTTTGACCAGAATTTTCGTCATTTTTTTGGCGAATGCAGCGCACCATACGAATCAGGGAGATGTATTAATGCGCGTTTTGACCCCCATCTGCAGTGCGGTTCTATTCGCGATGGCCTGCGCTGAAGCACAAGCCATGTCGCTATCCCAAGCCATACAGAGCACCCTGGACAACCATCCTGAAATCCATGCCAACGTAAACAGCCGACTGTCTGCAGATGAGGAGGTGAAGGTAGCAAAAGGGGGCTACTACCCAAGCGTCGACCTGTTTGCCGGCTATGGCCGGGAAAGATCGGATAACCTGAACACTCGCGCCCTGGGGAACCACAACAAGGAAACACTGAACTACACCCAATCGGAACTGCGCTTGCGGCAAATGCTGTTCGACGGTTTCAACACGCCAAACGAGGTCGGCCGTACGGAAGCGGTGGTCAATTCGCGCGCGTACTATGTGCAAGCCACATCAGAAAGCCTGGCGCTGCGCACCATCGAGGTTTACCTGGAGGTGCTCAAGCGTCGCGAACTGGTGACTCTGGCCAAGAACAACCTGCAAGCGCATTTGCGCGTCAACGACCAGATCGGCCTGCGCAGCGAGCGTGGGGTGGGCAGCAACGCCGACCTGGACCAATCCAAGGCCCGTCGCGCCCTGGCCGAGAACAACTACTATACCGCCCAGGTCGACCTGGCAGACGCCGAGGCCAACTTTTTCAGCGTCACCGGGCGCATGCCCGATGAGTTGGAATCACCTGCCTCGATCAAGGGGGAAATACCCGTCGACCTTTCCGACGCACGCCAGGGCATGCTTGCAAACAACCCCTACCTGAAATCGGCCCAGGCTGATGTGCAGGCAGCCGAGAAACAATACGAAGTCGCCAAGTCGCCGTTCTACCCTCGCTTCGATGCAGAACTTGCAACGGGCGCCAACAACAACCTGCAAGGTGAAGAAGGCCACAACAACACCGACTGGCGTGCCGGCGTCGTGATGACCTACAACCTGTTCAAGGGCGGCAGCGACAAGGCCCGCCTGCAATCCGACGCGCACAAGATCAATCAGGCGATGGACATCCGCAACAATGCCCTGCGCCAGGTCAACGAAGACTTGTCACTGGCCTGGAATGCGATGAGCAACGCCAAGCTGCAAACCCCGACCGCCCGCGAATACGCCGAAACCTCCACCCGGGTACGCGCGGCCTACCAGGACCAGTTCGGCCTGGGTCAACGAACCCTGCTCGACCTGCTCGACAGCGAAAACGAGCTCTACAACGCCAACCGCCGCTATACGGAAGTCCGTTACATCGAGGAGTTCTCCATGTACCGGGTGCTGGCCAACATGGGCGAGCTGCTGAGCAAGCAGAAGGTCGTGCTGCCTGTCGAAGCCATTGCCAGTTCCGAAGTCAAAAGCGAAGCACGTCTGCCTGATATGAGATAACGCTGTACTGTGCTGGAGTAAGCCATTTTGACTAGCATGCAACCTGCAAGCTCTGTGCTGGATCCTCGCCTGAGCTTCGATGACCCGCTGCTCGATGGACTGCTGATCCTCTGCAAGCTACATGGTTGCACTGTCAGCCGGGCCAGCCTGAGCGCCGGCCTGCCGCTGGCGCAGCAGCGGCTGAGCCTCGAACTCCTGCCCCGCGCGGCCGCGCGCGCCGGCCTGCAGGCGCGGCTGCTGCGGCGTAACCTGCAAGCCATTTCCACGCTGAACCTGCCCGTCCTGCTACTGCTTGAGGGCGGCCGCTGCGCCGTGCTCAGACGCTGGGGCGATGACGGCCGGGCATTGATTCTGCCCTGTGAAGCCGAGGGCGGCGAGCAATGGGTCAGTCGCGAGGAACTGGCTGCTGCCTACAGCGGCCAGGCCCTGTTCGCCAGGCCCCGGCATGAACTGGAAGACTTGCGCACCCCGCTGATGCCACGGGTCGAAGCCTGGTTTCGCGATACCCTGAAATTGTCCCGCTGGCTCTACAGTGACGCCATTCTTGCCAGCCTGGCGATCAACCTGCTGGGCCTGATGGTGCCTCTGTTCGTGATGCAGACCTATGATCGGGTGGTGCCCAACCAGGCAACCTCGACTCTCTGGGTACTGGCGATCGGGCTGCTGATCGGCACTCTTTTCGAACTGATCCTGCGCGTGGTTCGCGCGCACTTGCTCGACCAGGCCGGCAAGAAAACCGACCTGATTCTCTCGGCCACACTCTTCGAGCGCATCACCGGCATGGCCATGAAGGCCCGCCCCGCCACCATTGGTGGCTTTGCGCAAAGCATCCACGACTTCCAGGGGCTACGTGAATTTCTCACGGCGGTGACCCTGACCAGCATCATCGACTTGCCGTTCGCGGTGCTCATGCTCGCCGTGATCGGCCTGCTCGGCGGCTGGCTGGTGGTCATCCCCTTGGTTGCGTTCCCGGTCACGATAATTTTCGCGATGCTGATCCAGGTCCGGCTGCGCGATACGGTACAAAAAAGCCTGAGCCTTGGCGCCCTGCGCCAGGCGCTGCTGATCGAAACCCTCGGCGGCCTGGAAACCCTCAAGGCCTGCAGCGCAGAGAGCGAGCGTCAGTATCAGTGGGAAACCACCCATGGGGCGCTGACCCGACTGGACAGCCACGCCCGCAACCTGTCGGCGCTGGCGACCAATGGCACGCTGTTCATCCAGCAGTTCTGCGGCATGGCGACCATCGTCGCCGGGGTCTACAGCATCATCGCCGGCAACCTCAGCGTCGGCGCACTGGTCGCCACTTACATGCTCGGCAGCCGCGTGCTCGCCCCGCTGGGGCAGATCGCCGGCCTGATCACGCGCTACCAGCAGGCGCAATTGACCATGCGCAGTACCGACGCGCTGATGGCCCTCCCCCAGGAGCGCGAGGCGCGCCAGCGGCCACTGGAACGCACGCAGCTGCAGGGTGCGCTGGAGGTCAGTCATGTCAGTTTTCGCTATGCCGGGCAAAACGCCCCGGCACTGGACAACCTCGCCTTCAGCATGAAGCCGGGCGAGCGTATCGGCATCATCGGCCGCAGCGGATCGGGCAAGAGCACACTGGCGCGGTTGATCATGGGTTTCTACGCCCCGGACGAAGGCCAGATCCTGCTCGACGGCCTGGACTTGCGCCAGTTGGATGTCGCCGACCTGCGCCAGCAAATCGGCTATGTCGCGCACGACCTGCCGCTGTTGGCCGGCAGCCTGCGTGACAACCTGACCCTGGGCGCCCGCTATGTCAGCGACGCACGGATGCTCGAAGTGGCCGAGATCACCGGCGTCAGTGAACTGGCGCGCCAGCATCCACAAGGCTTCGACCGGCCCGTGGGCGAGCGCGGGCAACTGCTTTCCGGCGGGCAACGCCAGGCCGTGCTGCTGGCCCGGGCCATGCTGCTGGAGCCACCGATCGTGTTGCTCGACGAACCGACCAGCCACATGGACAACAGCAGCGAAGACGCACTGCGCAAACGCCTGCATGGCTGGGTCCAGGGCAAGACGCTGCTGCTGGTCACTCACCGCACCTCCATGCTCAACCTGGTCGACCGCCTGGTGGTCATGGACAACGGCCGTATCGTTGCCGACGGCCCCAAGGAAGCGGTTATCGAAGCACTACGCAAGGGCCTCGTGGGCTCGGCAGTCTAGGAGTTGTGGCCATGTCAGCCAGCCAAGGGCTTCGCGGTTATTTCCACAGTTTTGGCAAAACCGCCGAAAGCGAATTCATGCCGGAGGTGACCGAGGCGGCCTTGCGGGATTCTCCCAGGCTTTCACGGATCACCGTCTGGCTCACCGCTGGATTGATCGTCGCGGCACTGGTCTGGGCCAAATATGCCGTGCTCGATGAAGTCACCATGGGTGAAGGCAAGGCGATTCCGTCGAGCAAGGTGCAGGTGATCCAGAACCTCGAGGGCGGTATCGTCACCGAGATCTTTGTCCGTGAAGGGCAAATGGTGAACAAGGGCGATACCTTGCTGCGCCTGGATGACACCCGTTTCCTTTCCAACAAGGGCGAAAGCGAAGCCGATCGCTATGCCCTCACGGCTCAGGTCGAGCGCCTCTCGGCAGAGGCCGAGGGCCGTCCCTTCAAGCTCTCCGACGAAGTGCGCAGCAAGGCCCCGCAAGTGGCCGAGGACGAACTTTCGCTGTATCAATCCCGGCAACGCCGCCTGAGCAGCGAGCAAAACACACTCAACGAGCAACTTCGGCAAAAAACCCAGGAGCTTGCCGAGTTTCGTTCAAAACAGGAACAGTATCGCTCAAGCCTTGGCCTGCTCCAGCAAGAGCTGAACATGTCGACCCCACTGGTGGGTACCGGGGCGATTTCACCGGTGGAGATACTTCGCTTGAAACGCAGCGCCGTGGAAGTCCGTGGTTCGATGGACGCCACCCGCCTGGCCATTCCACGCGCTGAAGCGGCAATCAACGAAATCAAAAGCAAGATCGAAGAATCGGAGCTGATCTTCCGCTCGGAAGCGGCCAAGGAACTCAACGAGAAACGCACCGAGCTGTCGAAAATCACCGCGACCAGCATTGCCATCGAAGACCGCGTCACCCGCACCACCGTGGTCTCGCCGGTGCACGGCATCATCAAGTTGCTCAAGGTCAACACCATTGGCGGCGTGGTCCAGCCGGGCAGTGACCTGGTGGAAATCGTACCGCTGGAAGACAACCTGCTGATCGAAGCCAAGGTCCGGCCACAGGACGTGGCGTTTCTGCACCCCGGCCAGCCGGCGATGGTCAAGTTCAGCGCCTACGACTACACCATCTACGGCGGCCTGAAAGCCAGGCTCGAACTGATCGGCGCCGATACCGTGACCGACGACAAGGGCAACAGCTTCTACCTGATCCAGGTGCGTACCGACAAAAACCACCTGGGCGGCGACAACAAGCCGTTGCTGATCATCCCGGGGATGACGGCGACTGTGGATATCATTACCGGGGAGAAGAGCGTGCTGGATTATTTGCTCAAGCCGGTGCTCAAGGCGCGGACGGAGGCGATGCGCGAGCGTTGAGATTCATGCAGGACCTCCAGGGCCCTATCGCTGGCAAGCCAGCTCCCACAGTGGTCAGTTGGGCGCCCGTAATTCCCTGTGGAAGCTGGCTTGCCAGCGATCGACCGCGCAGCGGTCGCAAAAAAATCACCGCAAATGATTCCGCTCGTAAGTCTCCTGCCCCATCGCCGCAATCTGCCCCTCAATCAACGCATCAAAAGGCCTTAACAGCGCCTCGAACGACGCAGGCGCCTCCAAAACTTCCAACGCCTGCACCACCGCCTCCAACGTCGACAATGCCCCCGGCCCCGGCGCCTTGCGCAGGCGATACCGTGAGGGCGATGCCTCGGCCAGGGTCACCCTGGGCAACGCCGCCAGCGCAGGATTCACATGCAACAACTTGCGCGCCTTGCGCCAGGTGCCATCGGGCACTACCAGCAACAGCGGCAAATCATTGGCGCGCCCGGCATAAGCCGCCAAAGGCTGCGCCTCATCGCCCGGAAACAGCAGGCGCGCCTGATAGCCAGGTTGATTGAGCAGGCTCGGCAGATCATCGAATACTTCCCCCACCCGCAATTCGGCATTACGCAAGCCCAACGCCGCGAGCCGGGCCGTGTTCAAGGCGTGACTGACTTCGCTGGGGTGCTGCAACAGCAACACCCGGGTGTGGCTGTCGAGCGAGGGGATCAACGGACAAAGGCAGTGGCCTTCGGGGCGCAGGCAGCGGCTGCAGTGGATTCTGGACATCGGGGTCTCCTGCTCAGAGGGTATTGAGCTGCGCCTTCAACAAATCACGAAAGGTCTGGATCAAGGGCTCCCGGCTACGCCCCCGCCGCACGATCATGGAAAACGGCGCCTGGTAACCGAAGGTCGCCGGTGACAGCACCCGCAGGTCGCCCTTGTCCGCCCAGGGCTGGGCATAGTGCTCGGGCAAGTAACCGATATAAGCCCCGGACAGCACCAGGATCAGTTGTGCCTCCATACTTTCCACGGTGGCGGCACTGTGCTTGAAGCCATGGCGCGCCAGTTCCGCCTGGCTCCAGTAACCACGGCCGACCATGCGCTGCTGGGTGATGACCTGCTCGGGGATACGCCGCTCGTTGAACAACGGATGACGGTTACTGCAATACAGCCAGTGCTGCTCGCGGTACAGCGGTTGATAGACCAGGCCGCTCATGCGGGTGGAAAAGGCACCGATGGCCAGGTCCAGGCGATTGTCCTGGACCCCCAGTTGCAGTTCATAAGGGCTTGAGACCGACAAGTGCAAGTGCACGGCCGGGTGCTCCTGACTGTAGGCGCCAATGGCCTCGGCGAAAGGCAGGGCGCGGTCGCTGACGGTCGAGTCGATCACGCCCAGGTTGAGCGTTCCGCGCAGTTCGCCCTTGAGTGCTGCCGCGTATTGCTCGAACCCCTCCATCTCGCCCATCAGCCGCAGGGTCTCCTGATGGAACAGCTCGCCCTTGCTGGTCAGGCTGAAACCACCGCGCCCGCGATGGCACAGCACGATGCCCAGGCTTGCCTCGAGCTGGCTCATGTAGGTACTGATCGCCGACGTCGACAGGTTGAGTTCCTGCTGGGCGTTGGCGAAGCCTTGATGGCGCACCACGCTGACGAAGATGCGCAGCAGTTTCAGGTCGGGCAGGGCATTGGCCATGGGGGTTTCCAGCACATCACAGGCAAGGGTATTTCGCTCAGTCTAACCATCTGCCGGGCAATAGTTTAGAAAAATATGAACTAAGTATTTGCCTGTAGCGATTCTTTCCAGGCACTACCTTTTGCAGAATCCACTGCAATGTACCCGTTCCAGCGTATTTCGGTTTCACCGACGCCCGGCTGAACAGGTTCAAACAACTAAAACAAACGATGAGGCCCTACCCGTGGACAAGATTCTTCACCAACCACTGGGCGGCAACGAAATGCCGCGCTTCGGCGGCATTGCCACCATGATGCGCCTGCCCCACCTGCAAACCGCTGCCGGCCTCGATGCCGCCTTTGTCGGGATTCCCCTGGACATCGGCACCTCGCTGCGCTCGGGCACTCGTTTCGGGCCGCGCCAGATCCGCGCCGAGTCGGTGATGATCCGTCCTTACAACATGGCCACCGGTGCCGCGCCGTTCGACTCGCTGTCGGTTGCCGACATCGGCGACGTGGCGATCAACACCTTCAACCTGCTCGACGCCGTGCGCATCATCGAAGAAGCCTACGACGAGATCGTCAAGCACAACGTCATCCCGTTGACCCTGGGCGGTGACCACACCATCACCCTGCCAATCCTGCGCGCACTGCACAAGAAGCACGGCAAGATCGGCCTGGTTCACATCGACGCCCACGCCGACGTCAACGATCACATGTTCGGCGAGAAAATCGCCCACGGCACCACCTTCCGCCGCGCGGTAGAGGAAGGCCTGCTGGACTGCGACCGTGTCGTACAAATCGGCCTGCGCGCCCAGGGCTACACCGCCGAAGACTTCAACTGGAGCCGCAACCAGGGCTTTCGCGTGGTCCAGGCCGAAGAGTGCTGGCACAAATCCCTGGCGCCATTGATGGCTGAAGTTCGCGAGAAAGTCGGCGGCGGCCCGGTTTACCTGAGCTTCGACATCGACGGTATCGACCCGGCCTGGGCACCAGGTACCGGCACCCCGGAAATCGGCGGCCTGACCACTATCCAGGCGATCGAAATCGTGCGTGGCTGCCAGGGCCTGGACCTGATCGGTTGCGATCTGGTCGAAGTTTCCCCGCCTTACGACACCACCGGCAACACCTCGCTGCTGGGCGCCAACCTGCTGTACGAAATGCTCTGCGTACTGCCTGGCGTAGCCCATCGCTGAGGCGCCAACATGAACGACCGTGATCAGGTATTGCAGGCTGCCAGGGACTTGGTAACAGCCTTCGCCAACAACGATCGTGAAGCTTACTTCGGCGCTTTCAGCGCCGATGCAAGCTTTGTGTTCTACACCCTCGAGCAACCTCTTCTGTCACGCGATGCCTACCAGGCGTTGTGGGACAGCTGGCGGCTGGAGGAAGGCTTCGAAGTGCTGTCGTGCATTTCGAGCAACGCGTTCGTCAGCCTGCAGGGTGACGTGGCGATTTTCATCCATGACGTGGCCACCGAGCTGCGCATGCAAGGGGAGCTGTGCTTTAGCCAGGAGCGCGAAACCATCGTGTTTCGAAGGCACCAACAGGGCCGATGGCTGGCCTGCCACGAACACTTGTCTGCCGCACCCCAGGCGCAGACGACCCCTTAGCCGACGACGCGTTCATCGACACGACGCAACAAATGATCGGAGCAGACCATGAATAAAAACAACAATGCACAAAACATAAGCAACATCGAAACCTTCGGGGTCGAACAGATTCCCGACCATGAACGGACCGCTCGTCCCAGCGATCTGTTTCGCATGATTTTCGGCGGCGCCAACACCTTCGCCACCGCAGTACTGGGGAGCTTCCCGGTACTGTTCGGCCTGTCCTTTCAGGCTGGCGTGGCGGCGATCGTGCTGGGCGTGCTGGTGGGTGCGCTGATCCTGGCGCCCATGGGCCTGTTCGGGCCGATCAACGGCACCAACAATGCCGTTTCTTCGGGTGCGCATTTCGGCGTGCATGGCCGCATCGTCGGTTCGTTCCTGTCGCTGCTGACCGCAATCGCCTTCTTCTCCCTGTCGGTCTGGAGTTCGGGCGACGCACTGATCGGCGGGGCCAAGCGGCTCATCGGCCTGCCGGAGAACGATCTCACCCTGGGCCTGGCCTATGGCTTGTTCGCGGTGCTGGTCCTGACCGTGTGCATCTACGGCTTTCGCTTCCTGCTGTGGGTCAACAAGGTCGCGGTGTGGAGCGCCAGCCTGTTGTTCCTGCTGGGTATCTTCGCCTTTTCCGGGCCCTTCGACGTCAACTTCGCCGGCACCTTGAGTCTCGGCCAGGAAGGCTTCTGGGCCGCGTTCATCGGTGCTGCGCTGGTGGCCATGAGCAACCCGATTTCGTTCGGTGCATTCCTTGGTGACTGGTCCCGCTACATCCCGCGTGAAGCGTCCAAGGGGCGCATCCTGTCGGCGGTGATCCTGGCGCAAGTCGCCACCCTGCTGCCGTTCCTGTTCGGCCTGGCCACCGCCACCATCGTGGCAATCCAGGCACCGGACTACATTGCTGCGAACAACTATGTCGGCGGGCTGCTGGCGGTATCGCCCACCTGGTTCTTCCTGCCGGTGTGCCTGATTGCGGTGATCGGCGGCATGTCTACCGGCACCACTTCGCTGTATGGCACGGGCCTGGACATGTCCAGCGTGTTTCCGCGGGTACTGTCGCGGGTCAAGGCAACCTTGCTGATTGGCGTGATGTCGATTGCGTTCATCTTCATCGGCCGCTTCGCCGCCAACCTGGTGCAAAGCGTGTCCACCTTCGCCGTGCTGATCATCACCTGCACCACCCCGTGGATGGTGATCATGCTGATCGGCTTGCTGGTTCGTCGTGGCTTCTACTGCCCCGACGACCTGCAGGTGTTCACCCGTGGCGAAAAAGGCGGACGCTACTGGTTCAAGCACGGCTGGAACTGGCGCGGCATGGGTGCCTGGATCCCGAGCGCACTGGTGGGCCTGCTCTTCGTCAACCTGCCGGGACAGTTCGTCGGCCCGCTGGGCAACCTGGCGCAAGGCATCGACATCAGCCTGCCGGTGACCCTGGGCCTGGCCGCGCTGCTGTACCTGGCACTGCTCAACCTGTTTCCAGAAGCGGCGGCCGTTTACGGACCGAACGATCCCCGCAGCAAAAACACAGCAACACTCGATAAAGCCGATCTGCAATCTGCTGCCTGACCTGAATTGATGAACGACCCGCGACCTGGGCAAGCCCTGGTCGGGGGATCGATCTCGCCATAAAAAAGACAATTGGAGACCTTCAATGGCCCTGGATATATTCGTCGTACTGATCTATGCCGCCGGCATGCTATTGCTCGGCTGGTACGGCATGCGCAAGGCAAAATCCCACGAAGACTACCTGGTTGCCGGTCGCAACCTGGGCCCAAGCCTGTACATGGGCACCATGGCTGCCACCGTGCTGGGCGGTGCCTCCACCGTCGGTACCGTGCGCCTGGGCTATGTCCACGGCATTTCCGGCTTCTGGCTGTGCGCGGCCCTGGGCCTGGGCATCGTTGCCCTGAACCTGTTCATGGCCAAGCCCCTGCTCAAGCTGAAGATCTTCACCGTGACCCAGGTGCTTGAACAGCGCTACAACCCGATGGCCCGCCAGGCCAGTGCGGTGATCATGCTGGCCTATGCCCTGATGATCGGCGTGACCTCGACCCTGGCCATCGGTACCGTGCTGCAAGTGCTGTTCGACCTGCCATTCTGGATGTCGGTCCTGCTGGGTGGTGGCGTGGTTGTGGTGTATTCGACCATTGGCGGCATGTGGTCGCTGACCCTGACTGACATCGTTCAGTTCATCATCAAGACCGTCGGCCTGATGTTCATCCTGTTGCCGATCTGCCTGTACCGTGTCGGCGGCTGGGACGAACTGGTGGCCAAGCTGCCTGCCAGCAGCTTCAACTTCGCCACCATCGGCTACGACACCATCATCACCTACTTCCTGATCTACTTCTTCGGGATCCTGATCGGCCAGGACATCTGGCAGCGCGTGTTCACCGCCCGTGACGAGAAAGTCGCCAAGTACGCCGGCACCACCGCAGGCATCTACTGCATCATCTACGGCCTGGCTTGCGCCCTGATCGGCATGGCTGCCCACGTTCTGCTGCCTGACCTGGACAACGCCAACAACGCCTTCGCTGCCATCGTCAAAGCCACCCTGCCGGACGGCATCCGTGGCCTGGTCATCGCCGCTGCCCTGGCAGCCATGATGTCGACCGCCAGTGCCGGCCTGCTGGCTGCCTCCACCGTACTGACCGAAGACCTGCTGCCCAAGCTGCGTGGCGGCAAGCAGTCGAGCCTGGCGATCAACCGCCTGTTCACGCTGCTGACCGGTATTGCCGTACTCGGTATCGCCCTGGTGGTGAACGACGTGATCAGCGCCCTGACCCTGGCCTACAACCTGCTGGTTGGCGGCATGCTGGTTCCTTTGATCGGTGCGATCTTCTGGAAGCGCGCGACGACCGCCGCCGCCATCACCAGCATGGCACTGGGCTTCGTCACTGCCCTGGTGTTCATGTTCAAGGATGGCCTGGAAGCCAACACCCCGATCTACTACAGCCTGGCTGTAGCCCTGATCAGCTTCGTCGCGGTGACCCTTCTGTCTCCTCGCCCAGCCCCTGCTGCAAAACTGGCTTAAGCTTGCCTCTACCGCTGCGTCACGCTTGACGCAGCGGTTTTTTGGCCTTTGAAGGATCGCCCAGGCTCGGGAGGATCATGAACAGGTCACGTATCAGTAAAACAGTCCACGACTTCATCGCCACCTATCTGGGCGATGACCACGAATTCGATGATGATGTCAGCCTGCAGGCCCTGGGCCTGGACAAGAAAGACATCGAGGAATTGATCTTCCGCCTGGAGGATGAACTCGGATTGACCGCCATCACCTTCCAGGAAGACGAGTTGCTCAAGCGCGCCGTCACGGCCAACGACTTGTGCCGCTTCCTGCAGCAAATCTCCCGACAATAGAGCGTGTCATCCATGAAAATCGTCAGCCGCGACCAATGGTTTGAAGTCAAGACCATGAGCGATGGTGTGCGCTTGATCCATGAGCCGTATATCCGCCCCTTCTACCGCTGCAACCTCTGGCACGTCCAGGGCCGCGATCGCGATGTGCTGGTCGACAGCGGTTCTGGCCTGGTCAGCCTGCGCGAGCAGTTGCCCTGGCTGACCGAGCGGCCCCTGCTGGCAGTGGCCAGCCATACTCATTTCGACCATATCGCCGGCCACCATGAGTTTGCCGAACGACTGGTGCATCCCAATGAGGCCGGCATTCTTGCCGCCCCGGATGGCGACAACACGCTGTCGCGTGCCTTTGTCGGCGACGACATGTTCGAGGCCCATCCGGATTGCCCGTTGTGCTATGCCGAATATCGGGTAAAGGCCGCCCCGGCCACGCGCTTGATCGAAGAAGGCGATGTGCTCGACCTGGGCGATCGAGTGCTGCAAGTGCTGCATACGCCAGGCCACTCGCCCGGCGGTATCAGCCTCTGGGAAGCCGCCACCGGCACCTTGTTCAGTGGCGATATCATCTATGACGGGCCGCTGATCGAAGACGCCTACCACTCCAACGTGCAGCACTATGCCGCAAGCCTTGAGCGCTTGCGGCAATTACCCATTCGTACAGTGCATGGCGGGCACTTCCCGAGTTTTTCGGGCGAACGCCTGCGCGAGATGATCGACGCCTGGCTGCGCTCGCATTGAGCAGCAGCTGCGCCGTTGGTGGGGACCGGATCGGTTACCGGCGTGGCTGACGCTGACGTTTCTCTTCATCAGGCGGGATCGGAACCGGTTGCAGCGGTGGCGCAATCAAACCCAGCGCCACGGCCAGATCATGAAGCCAGTTGAAAAGTCTGCTGTTCATAAAGCCCCCTTAAGGGTCATTCCGAGCGACGAGTGTTCTATTCGTCGCTTCTAGTTGATCATAGCCCCAAGTCACGATTTTCGCATGTTCTTGAGCGCGGCTATTGGTCGCAGCGTTGATTTGGGTCAAGCGCCTTCTCGCCAGCTTTATTGTCTGATGCGGGCTGGTCGTGGCCGGCACCTTGCTGACGCGACCACTCACTGCCCCAGCAGCGAGCGCAAGCGACGGCGCAACCATTGCTCTGCGCTGACCAGGGTGATGCCCAGCAACACCAGCACCGCGCCAATCACGAAGTTCACACTCAGGGGTTCACCCAACAGGAGAACCCCGAAGGTCACGCCAAACAAGGGCGTAATGAAGGAGAACACCGCCAGGTTCGAGGCCAGGTAACGGCGCATCAGCCAGAACCAGGTCAGGTAACTGAAGAAGGAGACGATCAGGCCCTGGAACAGCACGCTGGATACGGCCACGGTGGTCAGCGTCACGTGGGTGACCTGCCCCGTCGCGACAGCGATCAACAGCAGGCCGACAAAACCGACCAGCAATTGGTAGAACAGGGTCAGGGTCGCCGGCGCGTCGGACAAGCGCGAGGCCCGCACCACCACCGTGGTTGCCCCCCAAGCCATGCCAGCCATCACGCCCAAGGCATCGCCCATGAGCATTTTCGCGTCAACGGTGTCCAGCGACATACCCCCCGCAAAGGCGATGACGATACCGGCGAACGCCAGGGCGATGCCCAGCCACTGCGGCGTGCGCAGGCGCTCGCTCGGCAACGTGAAGTGCAGGCCCAGGGCGGTGAACATTGGTGCGGTGTAGAGAAACACCGACATGTGCGCAGCCGAAGTGAGCTGCAGCCCTTCGGCAATCAGCAAGAACTCCAGGGCAAACAGGCCGCCGGCCAGCAACCCGGCACGCCAGGTGCTGCCCAACTGGTCCCAGCCACCGCGCCAACACAGCAATAGCCCAACCAGCAAAGCCGCGATCCCCGACCGCGCCATGGCCTGCATGACCGGCGCGATATCCGGCGCCGCCCACTTGATCATCACTTGCTGCAGGCCCCAGATCAGGCACAATCCCAGCATCACCTGCAGGGCAAACGCATCGGTATTCTGGCGTGGCGCACTCATCGCGCGCCTGCCCACATCAAAAGGTTCATGGCAGCTTCCCGGCATCAAGTTCACACGCGTCGGAGCGATCTCCTTCGCAATTCGTTAGCTAGCTGCCGAAGATTATCAACCAAACAGCCAGCAAAGCATGCACTTAAAACGTCAGTCGCTGCCTGCACCGCGACTTCAGGCAATTTGTGGCCTGGATGCCAGTCCATCAAAAGTCGCGGTGTCCAGGGCGTCGGCCTGCTCATCAAGCAGCTGACGAGGGTGGTCATTGCCCGGAATACTGCTGTCGATCAGGCTGAGCAGGCTGGACCCACGCAGGGTCAGGATGTAATTCTCGCCGTTGCCGCCCTCTCCCTCCGGACGCGGCTCGATATAACCGCGCAGGAGCAGCAGCTTTTCATACTCGCCAGCAATGGTCTTCAAGTGATCGAGATTGCCAACCGCCTCGCCCATCGCCGCTTTCGCGGCCTCATGCTGTTCGGCATAAGCTCGGGGTTTAAAACTATGGCCGGCGCCGTTCTGCACTTCGTGAAGCAAGCGTTCGATGAAATCCCAGTTGTAAGTCGTCATCCGCGTCAACCTCTGTAAGTGGCCTACATAGGTTGTGACCGGATCGCGCGGCGGCCGTTCAACGCTGAACTTTTGCGCGGCTTTGCCCCTCAACCGACTACCTTCGCCGACCATGAAAACGCTGTTGAGTGTCACCGTCGCCGCAACCTTGCTGTTCGCCCTGCCAGCGATGAGGCCCAGCCAGACAACAAAAAACCCGGAACAAGTCCGGGTTTTCATATCTCCATCAGACCTTATTCAGCAGCCGGCGCCGCCGGCTTGCGCCGCTTGAGCGGGGCCATGCCGTCCTGGCTGACCAGGGCCGGGGCGTCCGACTTCGGACGGTTGGCGCTCTTGCGCTTGGTCGGGGTCTTGGCGGCGGCTTTCTTGTCGGTCTTCTTGTCGGTCTTTTTCTTCTTCACACCGACTGCCTTGCCCGACGCCTTGACCTTCTTCGGCCCGCTGTAGGTGCCTTTGACTTCCTTGATGACCCGACGCTCGAAACGCTGCTTGAGGTAGCGCTCGATGCTCGACATCAGGTTCCAGTCGCCGTGAGTGATCAGCGAGATGGCCAGGCCTTCGTTGCCGGCCCGGCCGGTACGACCGATACGGTGCACGTACTCATCGCCGCTGCGTGGCATTTCGAAGTTGATGACCAGGTCCAGGCCATCCACGTCCAGCCCGCGCGCCGCGACATCGGTTGCCACCAGGATCTTCACCCCGCCTTGCTTGAGGCGGTCGATGGCCAGTTTGCGGTCCTTCTGGTCCTTGTCACCGTGCAGGACAAACGCCTTGTATTCCTGCGCCACCAGGCGCCCGTACAGGCGGTCGGCCATGGCCCGGGTGTTGGTGAAGACGATGGCCTTCTGGTAGGTCTCGTTGGCCAGCAGCCAGTTGAGGATCTGCTCCTTGTGAACGTTGTGGTCCGCGGTGATGATCTGCTGGCGGGTGCCTTCGTTGAGCTGGCTGACGCTGTTGATCAGCAGGTGCTCCGGATTGTTCAGCACCTTGCCGATCATCTCGCGCAAGCCGGCGCCGCCGGTGGTCGCGGAGAACAACAGGGTCTGCTGACGGTGCTTGCTCTCGTCGCACAGGCGCTGGACGTCTTCGGCAAAGCCCATGTCGAGCATGCGGTCGGCTTCATCGAGCACCAGCACTTCGACTTCGTTCAAATCCAGGGTGCCGGCATTGAGGTGCTCGAGCAGACGACCGGGCGTACCGATGAGGATATCCGGCACCTTGCGCAGCATGGCGGCCTGCACCTTGAAGTCTTCGCCGCCGGTGATCAGGCCGGACTTGATGAAGGTGAACTGGGAAAACCGCTCGACTTCCTTGAGGGTTTGCTGGGCCAGCTCACGAGTCGGCAGCAGGATCAGCGCACGAATGGTCACGCGGACCTTGGCCGGGCCGATCAGGCGGTTGAGGATCGGCAAGACAAAAGCGGCGGTCTTGCCGCTGCCGGTCTGCGCCGTCACCCGCAGGTCACGTCCCTGCAGCGCCAGCGGAAGTGCCGCTACCTGCACAGGCGTTGGCTCGACAAATTTAAGCTCGGCCACGGCTTTGAGCAGGCGTTCGTGCAGGGCGAATTGGGAAAACACGGGTGTTACCTCGGCGAAGTACATAAATTCAACTGCATAGCGTAACGGTTTGCGACGCAATAGCCGAATATCTTTACGCCTTTATTGTCATCTCGGTCTGAAATACTGCGGTAAAAAGTCGCCAGGGGCTCAGCCGGTTGGCTTTTTGACCGACCAATGGGCTCTAATCGCTTTTTTTCATCCAACTTCAGGAAACCGGCCTCGACGCATGGATATTCAACAGTTATGGCTCGGCGCCCAGGACCTCTTCGGCGCCCTCGACAAACACCCCATCCTGCATGCGGGCCTGGGCCTTTGCCTGCTGCTGGTCATCGCCCTGCTGTTGGGTCGCGCCTCGCGCTACCTGATCATCCATGGTGTGAAGCTGTTGTCCCGGCAGCCGGCCCTGCATTGGTGCCAGGACCTGCTGCAGAACAAAGTATTCCATCGCCTGGCGCAAATCACGCCGTCGCTGGTGGTGCAGTTCGGCCTCAACCTGGTACCGGAGCTAAGTGCCAAGGCCAGCCACTTTCTCGGCAACCTGGCCCTGGCCTTCACCATCCTGTTCCTGCTCCTGGCCCTGAGCGCCCTGCTCAACGCCCTGCTGGATATCTACGCCCGCACCCGTCATGCCCGCACGCGCTCGATCAAGGGCTATGTGCAACTGGCGAAGATGGTGATTTACATCTTCGGCGCCATCATCATCGTCGCGACCCTGATCGACCGCTCGCCGCTGTTGCTGCTTTCAGGCCTGGGTGCCATGTCGGCGGTGATACTGCTGGTCTACAAGGACACCCTGCTGTCCTTCGTCGCCAGCGTGCAGTTGACCAGCAACGACATGCTGCGCGTTGGCGACTGGATCGAAATGCCCCAGGTCGGGGCCGATGGCGACGTAGTGGACATCACCCTGCATACGGTCAAGGTGCAGAACTTCGACAAGACAATCGTTTCGATTCCGACCTGGCGCTTGATGTCCGAGTCATTCAAGAACTGGCGCGGCATGCAGCAGTCCGGCGGACGCCGGATCAAGCGCAGCCTGTTCATCGACGCCAGCAGCGTGCGCTTCATTTCCGACGCCGAAGAACAGCGCCTGTCCCAGGTCCGCCTGCTGACCGACTACATGGCCCGCAAGACGGCCGAACTGCGCAGCTGGAACGAGGCTCAGGGCAATGTCGCCAGCCTCTCGGCCAACCGCCGACGCATGACCAATATCGGCACCTTCCGTGCCTATGCGCTGGCGTACCTCAAGAGCCACCCCGAGATCCAGCCGAACATGACCTGCATGGTCCGCCAGATGCAGACCACCGCCCAGGGTGTGCCGCTGGAGATCTACTGCTTTACCCGCACCACGGTGTGGGCCGATTACGAACGGATCCAGGGCGATATCTTCGACTATTTGCTGGCCGTGTTGCCGGAGTTCGGCCTGAACCTCTACCAGCAACCCAGCGGTACCGACCTGCGCGCGGGCCTGCTACGCGCGCCCATGGTCGAGCAAAGCCGGGCGCCGGCTACCGAGCCGGCTGATCCATAGGGAGGCCAGGATCACCAAGGCGCCGATGAACAACCGGCCCAGCGGTTCGTGCTGATTCCAGAACAGCACCTGGCCGGCGGTGTAGGTGAAGCTTATCGCGGGCAAGCGGAACGCCCCCGCAGTGGGCGCAAAAAAGCCCGATCAATGCAGAGGTCGACCGGGCAGACACACCCAAGGAGCAACAGGTGTCAGGGGGAAAGTCTGTGTCGCGTCAGGTTCAGGCCACCTCGGCCAGCATCGCCTTGGCCTGGTTCAAGCCCTTATCGTGGAAGTCCCCCCCCATGTTCAAACCTTCGGCATGGATGAAGCTGACGTCATGGATGCCGATGAAGCCCATCACCTGACGCAGGTAGGGTTCCTGGTGGTCGCTGGCGCTGCCGGCATAGATCCCGCCGCGGGCGGTCAGCACGTAGGCACGCTTGCCGGTCAGCAGGCCCTGGGGGCCGGTGTCGGTGTACTTGAAGGTCACGCCGGCGCGCAGTACATGGTCCAACCAGGCCTTCAGGGTGCTGGGGATGGCGAAGTTGTACATCGGTGCAGCCAGGACCAGCACGTCCGCAGCCAGGACTTCGTCGGTCAGTTCGTTGGAGCGTTGCAGCGCCTCGAGTTCAGGGGCCGTGCGCTGGTCCTGCGGCTTCATCCAGCCACCGAGCAGGTTGGCGTCCAGGTGCGGCACCGGATTGACGGCCAGATCACGAACAGTGATCTGATCGGCCGGATGGGCGGCTTGCCATTGGCTGATAAATTGCTGGGTCAACTGACGCGAGATCGAGTCTTGCTGACGGGCACTGCTTTCGATGATCAGGACACGGGACATTGGGTTAACTCCATCGGGTGGGGTAAGTCGATGGAGTGAAGGTTACTCATGGCCAAATCGATTAAAAAGCGCAAAAAACAGGTTAAACATATCAAATAAGTTGTTTTATCGAGGCGATGCTCTAACCTGACAGTCGGGCCTGCCAGGTGTCCGAGTCAGACGGGTTTGCAGTCCAGCTTGATGCGCAGCTTGATAATGCTGCGGTTGAATTTGGCGGTGACATCCTTGCTCTGCTTCGCCGGAATCTGTACTCGGCGCGTGCGCGGCGTTTCCGGTCCATTGGTGAAGACGACCTTGCACTGGGCGGCCACGTCACCATAGTTGTTCAGGGTGATGGAGCCGATGTCGTAGTCAGTATCGTAGGCGGTGTAATCGATTTTCACGCCGTCCAGCTTCTTCTCTACATCGATGGGATAGGCCAGAACCGTCATCGGCAACAGCGCCAGCAATGCAACACAACACTTTTTCATACGGCAGACTCCATGAAGGACCGCCAGCTTAGGACAAGAGGAGGCGATGATGAAAGCGCCACGCGTTACCCTGGAACAATGGCGAACATTGCAGGCGGTCGTCGATCACGGCGGCTTCGCCCAGGCCGCTGAAGCGCTGCACCGCTCCCAATCCTCGGTGAGCTACACCGTGGCGCGCATGCAGGACCAACTGGGTGTGCCCCTGCTGCGTATCGATGGCCGCAAGGCGGTCCTGACCGAAGCCGGTGGCGTGCTGTTGCGCCGTTCGCGGCAACTGGTCAAGCAGGCCAGCCAGCTGGAAGACCTGGCCCATCACATGGAGCAAGGCTGGGAGGCCGAGGTCCGGCTGGTGGTCGACGCCGCTTACCCCAATGCCCGTCTGGTGCGAGCCTTGTCCGCATTCATGCCGCAGAGCCGCGGCTGCCGGGTGCGCCTGCGCGAGGAGGTGCTGTCGGGCGTCGAGGAAGTATTGCTCGAAGGCGTCGCGGACCTGGCCATCAGCGGGTTCAATATTCCCGGCTACCTGGGCACCGAGATGAGTGCCGTCGAGTTCGTTGCCGTGGCGCACCCCGAACACGCCCTGCACCGCCTGCAGCGAGAGCTGAACTTCCAGGACCTGGAAAGCCAGCTGCAAGTGGTGATCCGCGACTCCGGTCGCCAGCAGCCGCGCGACGTCGGCTGGCTGGGTGCCGAGCAACGCTGGACGGTGGGCAGCCTGGCCACCGCCGCGTCCTTCGTCAGTAGCGGCCTGGGCTTTGCCTGGTTGCCGCGCCACCTGATCGAACGTGAACTCAGGGAGGGCGTGCTCAAGGTGCTACCTTTGGATCAGGGTGGCAGCCGTCACCCGCTGTTCTATCTGTACTCGAACAAGGACAAACCGTTGGGGCCGGCCACTCAGATTCTGATCGAGTTGCTGCGCACCTTCGATACCGCGCCGCTGGATGTTCCCTTCGCGGCCCCTCAACAAGCCTGACAGGTACGTCACCGATGGCCTACTTCGAACACGATGGATGCTCGCTGCATTATGAGGAATACGGCCAGGGTGACCCACTGGTGCTGGTTCACGGGCTGGGTTCAAGTTGCCAGGACTGGGAATACCAGGTCCCGGCCCTGGCCGAGCATTACCGGGTCATCCTCGTGGATGTGCGCGGCCACGGCCGCTCCGACAAACCCCGCGAGCGTTATAGCATCGCCGGCTTCAGCGCGGATCTGATCGCGTTGTTCGAACACCTGAACCTGGGGCCGGTGCATCTGGTCGGGCTGTCCATGGGCGGCATGATCGGTTTTCAGACCGCCGTGGATCACCCCGCCCTGCTGCGCAGCCTGTGCATCGTCAACAGCGCGCCCGAAGTCAAGTTGCGCAGCCCCGATGACTACCTGCAATGGGCCAAGCGCTGGGGCCTGGCCCGACTGCTGAGCCCGGCCACCGTCGGCAAGGCGCTGGGCGCAAAACTCTTTCCCAAGCCCGGGCAAACCGAGCTGCGTCAAAAAATGGCCGAGCGCTGGGCCAGGAACGACAAGCGCGCCTACGCCGCCAGTTTCGACGCCATCGTCGGCTGGGGCGTGCGGGAACGGCTGTCGCGCATTACCTGTCCTACCCTGATCATCAGTGCCGACCGCGACTACACCCCGGTCGCCCTGAAAGAACAGTACACGGCCCTGATCCCGAACGCGCGACTGGCGGTGATCGCCGATTCGCGGCACGCTACCCCACTGGACCAACCGCAAACCTTCAACCAGACCCTGCTGCAGTTTCTGGCAGCAGTTCCAACCTCCACCAAGGATCATTGAGTCTATGCTGAAAAAAATTCTCCTCGCCGCAGGCAGTGTCATGTTCGCAACCAGCCTGATGGCAGCTCCCGCGCCTCACGTGGTACTGGACACCAGCTTCGGCAAGATCGAAATCGAACTGGACCCGGTCAAGGCGCCGATCACCACCAGGAACTTCCTCGAGTACGTGGATAGCGGCTTTTACTCCAACACCATTTTCCACCGGGTGATTCCGGGCTTCATGGCCCAGGGCGGCGGCTTCACTGCGCAGATGCAACAAAAAGATACCAAAGACCCGATCAAGAACGAGGCCAGCAATGGCCTGAAAAACGTACGCGGCACGCTGTCGATGGCCCGTACTTCAAACCCCGACTCGGCCACCAGCCAGTTTTTCATCAATGTGGCCGACAACGAGTTCCTCAACCCGGGCCGCGACGCCGGTTACGCCGTCTTCGCCAAAGTTGTAAGCGGCATGGACGTGGTCGATAACATCGTGAATTCGCAGACCACCAACAAGCAAGGCATGCAAAACGTACCGATCGACCCAATCCTGATAAAGTCCGCCAAGCGCAAGGAATAAGCGCTGGCAACAGGACCGGTCACCTCACACAGGAGAGGTCGTACTCATGCTGTACCGTCGTTTCGAGCAGTTGATCGATATTTTCCGCGATGCTCCGACGGCGGCCCCTCCGAGCACGGTCCTGCCGTTCTACCTGTATTACCTGCGCCAGGTCTGGCCGAGCTTCGCCGCGTTGCTGGTGGTCGGCCTGATCGGCGCCCTCATTGAAGTGGCGCTGTTCAGCTACCTGAGCCGCATCATCGACCTGACCCAGGGCACGCCCAACACCCGGTTTTTCAGCGAGCACGGCGGCGAACTGCTGTGGATGCTGGTGGTGGCGCTGGTGCTGCGGCCGATCTTCGTCGGCCTGCACGATCTGCTGGTGCACCAGACCATCAGCCCGGGAATGACCAGCATGATCCGCTGGCAGAACCACAGCTATGTGCTCAAACAAAGCCTGAATTTCTTCCAGAACGACTTCGCCGGGCGCATCGCCCAGCGCATCATGCAAACCGGCAACTCATTGCGCGATTCGGCGGTGCAGGCGGTCGACGCGCTCTGGCACGTCCTGATCTACGCCATCAGCTCCCTGGTGCTGTTCGCCGAGGCCGACTGGCGCTTGATGATTCCCTTGCTCAGCTGGATCGCCTGCTACATCGGCACGCTTTACTACTTCGTGCCACGGGTCAAGGCCCGCTCGGTGATCTCCTCCGATGCGCGCTCCAAGCTGATGGGGCGCATCGTCGACGGCTATACCAACATCGCCACGTTGAAGCTGTTCGCCCATACCCACTCCGAACAGCAGTACGCCCGCGAGGCCATCACCGAGCAGACCGAGAAAACCCAACTGGCCGCCCGGGTCGTCACCAGCATGGACGTGGTCGTCACCAGCCTCAACGGCCTGTTGATCGCCACCACCACGGGGCTGGCGCTGTGGCTCTGGACCCAGTCGCTGATCAGCGTCGGCGCCATCGCCCTGGCCACCGGCCTGGTGATTCGCATCGTCAACATGTCCGGCTGGATCATGTGGGTGGTCAACGGCATTTTCGAGAACATTGGCATGGTCCAGGACGGCCTGCAGACCATCGCCCAGCCGGTCAGCGTCACCGACCGCCAGGATGCGCCACGCTTGAAGGTCGATCGCGGGGCCGTGCGCTTCGAGAATGTCGACTTTCACTATGGCAAGGGCAACCGGATCATCAGTGGCCTGACCCTGGACATCCGTCCTGGCGAGAAGATCGGCCTGATCGGCCCCTCGGGCGCCGGCAAGTCGACCCTGGTCAACCTGCTGTTGCGCCTGTACGACCTGGAGGGCGGACGCATCCTGATCGATGGCCAGGATATTGCCCAGGTCACCCAGGAAAGCCTGCGCGAACAGATCGGCATGATCACCCAGGACACCTCGCTGCTGCACCGTTCGATCCGCGAGAACCTGCTCTACGGCAAACCCGGCGCCAGCGATGAAGAGCTCTGGGAGGCGGTACGCAAGGCCCGCGCCGATGAGTTCATCCCGCAGCTTTCCGACGCCCAGGGCCGTACCGGCTTCGATGCCCATGTGGGCGAGCGCGGGGTCAAATTGTCGGGCGGTCAACGGCAGCGGATCGCCATTGCCCGGGTATTGCTCAAGAATGCGCCGATCCTGATCATGGACGAGGCCACCTCGGCCCTGGACTCAGAAGTCGAAGCGGCCATCCAGGAGAGCCTGGAAACCCTGATGCAGGGCAAGACGGTGATCGCGATTGCCCACCGGCTGTCGACCATCGCGCGGATGGACCGGCTGGTGGTGCTGGAGAAAGGTCGTATTGCCGAAAGCGGGAGCCATACCGAACTGCTGGCCCATCAGGGATTGTATGCGCGGTTGTGGCATCACCAGACGGGTGGGTTTGTGGGGATTGATTGAGGCCCTGCGACCGCTCCGCGGTCGATCGCTGGCAAGCCAGCTCCCACAAGGAATGTACAACGCCGCCCCATGTGGGAGCGGGCTTGCCAGCGATGAGGCCATCATGGGCAACACAAATCACCCACCCTGCCGATAAGGCAAAGCCGCCCTCGCCTCCTCGGCATACGCCAACACCCCCACCCGCTCCTGCTCGAGAAAGTTGCTCACCGCCGCATTCAACCCCGGATGCAACAGGTAATGCCAGGAGCGAGTAATGACCGGCTCAAACCCCCGAATCAATTTGTGCTCGCCCTGGGCACCGGCATCGAACCGCTGCAGCCCCTGGGCGATGGCGTAGTCCATGCCCTGGTAGAAACAGGTTTCGAAATGCAGCCGGTCGTATTCGTCCAGGCAGCCCCAGTAACGCCCATAAAAACTGTCGCCGCCTACCAGACTGAAGGCCATGGCCACGGGCTTTGCGCCTTGCCTGGCCAGCACCACCCGAATCGATTCGGGCATGCGCTCGGCCAGCAGGCTGAAGAACTCGCGAGTCAGGTAAGGCGACTGGCGTCGCACGGCATAGGTATTGGCGTAGCAGGCATGGACAAAGTCCCACTCGACCTCACTCAACTGATGGCCCAGGTACCAATCGAACTCGATGCCATGCCCTGCCACTTGCTCGCGCTCCTTGCGCATTTGCTTGCGCTTGCGCGAACTCAAGGTGTCGAGAAAGTCCCGGAAATCCCGATAACCCCGGTTCTGCCAGTGAAACTGACAACCCAGCCGCTCCAGCCAGCCTTCGCGCCCACGCAGCAGTGAGTCAGCGAGGGCATCGGTGAAGTTGATGTGCATGCCGGTCAGCCCCTGCACCGTCAAATCCTGCGTGAGCTGATCGATCAACCAGCCCGCCGCCTCGGGGTAGCCCAACAAGCGCGCACCGCTGACCGGAGAAAACGGAATGGCGCACAGCAGTTTCGGGTAATAGTCGATACCGGCACGGGCACAGGCATCCGCCCACCCGTGGTCGAACACATACTCGCCATAGGAATGGGTTTTCACATAGGCCGGCAGTGCGGCGAGCAACTGACCCTGGCCATCGACCGCCAGCCGGTGGGATGGCATCCAGCCGCTGCGCTTGCCGACACTGCCGCTATCCTCCAGTGCACTGAGAAAAGCGTGGCGAACAAAGGGTTGCGCGCCGGGTAACAGGGCATCCCAGGCGGCGGCATCGAGATCGGCGAGGTGGTTGAGCGTCAGAGTTTGCATCTGCGCAGTCTGACCTGTCGCACAAGCGAAAAAAAGCCCCGCACAGGGCGGGGCTTAAAAGAGGAGCAAATAACGGAATAGCGAAACTTAGAACACGTACTGCGCGCGCATTACGAAACCGTCACCGCTGTCGTCGCCCACAGCGTTGGTGGCGTTATCGGTCTTGGCCTTGACGTAGACGCCGCTGAGTTTGATGCTCTCGTTGGCATACCAATTCAAACCGACGTTGTGTACCTTGCCTTCGACATCGTCGAGGGTGGCGAAGGCACCATTGTCGTCTTCGGCGCTGATATTGTCGTAGCGATAGAACACTTCCCAGGCACCGATCTGCTTGTTCGAAGGCTTGATAGCGTCGAACTTGCCGAGCTTGTAACCACGAGCCTCACCGGTGAGGGTGTAGGCAAGCTGAGCGTAGTAACCGTCGGCCTTGATATCCGAGAAGGCTGGGGCGTCCGCTTCTACTTCACGCTTGATGTATTCACCTTGCACGGAGAATGGGCCCAGGGCCCAGGCCGCTTCCAGCCCCCAGGCGCTATCGGTGTCGTAGGCGCCGACCGGTGTTGCCGCGTTACCACCGAGCAACAGACGGTTGCCGTTGTTGCCTGCATCCTGGCCGCCATCGGTGCTCACGCCACGCATGCCCAGGCGGCTGCGGATACGGCCGTCGAAGGCGGTGTCGGACAGGTCGCGTTGAGCGTAGTTGACGCCAAAGTGCAGCACGTTGCCCGCTTCGTGCATCGGGGCGAAGACGCCGCGCAGGTTGAACTGCTTGGTGCTGTCACCGTCCTTGTCCTGGTTGGTGGCGTCTTTGGCGAACACACCCACCGAGCCATAGAGCGAATCGCCGGCGTTACCGGAAGCCTGAATGCCCATACCGCCGTTGTGGGAGTTGGTCCAGTCGACCAGATCATAGGCAGCGTTACGTTCCTGGGCCGTTACCCACTTGGAGCTGGTGGCCTTTTCCAGACCGAACTCGGGGTCGAAGCGACCCACTTTGATCGAGACCGGCTTGAAGCCGTTGTAGGCCAGAGACGCTTCGTCGAAATAGCCGTCTTCGGTGCGGTTGTCGCCACCGGAGTTGTGGGAAAAGTCGTAGCTGATCAAGTAAGCCCAATCGGTGTACATGACACCGCCAAGCTCCAGGTAAGCGCGACGGAAGTAACCGGCATCGGCGGTATCGCCGTTTTTGGTGTAGAAGCCATCGAAGCGGCTGTAGTCGGCCTGCACACGACCACCCAGTTTGAAACTGAATTCTTTGTCGGTGGTGGCAACCTCCAGGCCGCCTTTGGTCTTGACTACGATATCAGCGCCGTCTGTGGTTACAGTACCCGCGAAAGCCTGGGCGGTTACGGCGAGGGCCAGCGCGCTGGCCGCGAAACCGGCGAAGTGCTTACGGATCATCTAAGAATTCCCCTATCTATGGTCTTGATTGCGTTGGAAAACACGCGGTCAGGGCCGCTTTGTGTTGGGAGGGAATCTTGGCGTGGGGTTATGTCAGATCAGTGGCTGTTATATAAATATTTTGTGACAGCGGAACTTTTTACTTCGAATGGAAGTAAGGCCATAACACCCCGTTGCAGGGCTTGTGGCAGGTTTTGAATTGGGGATCAGGGATTATTGGCGTCGCGTTGCCGTGCTACAAGCTCTGCAGCCAGTTGTTCAGCGTTGGTCACCGCAGGCTCCGGCATTTTTCTGACCGTGGCCTGCATCAGCCGCATTTGCTTGATGAAGCGACGGCAGTTCGGACAAAACAACAAGTGGTGGCGAACCAGCAGGCGCTGGCGAAAACTCAATTGCCCATCCAGGTAATCGCTGGAGCGCGCGACTTGTTCCTTGCAGGTCAGCATTGGCCGGTTTCCTCGTAATGTTCCAGGGTCGCGAAGACCTTGAGCCGTGCCCTATGCAACAGCACTCGCACATTGGAGAGCGAAATCTCGAGAAGATTACAGATCTCCTCCAGTTCCAAACCTTGCCGCTCGCGCAGTATCAAGACGCCGCTCTGTAGCTCCGACAGGCTGAGCAGGGTGTGCTCAAGACACTCGCGCAATTGCTCCTCGCTGAGCAAGGCTTCAGGCGTATCTTCATGCCATTGGGACGGAGCGACCCGCCAATGCCCTTCGACAGAGAAGCGCTCGTCGCCCACCGTACCATGGGGCGCAGGCAAGTCGTCGAGCAGCACTTCGCGACGGTTCTGCCTGTAACGCCCCTTCGCCGCATTGGCCGTAATGCTCAGCAACCAGGTCTTGAGGCTCGAACGGCCCTGGAACCCGGCCAGATTGCGCACCACGGCCAACCAGGCATCCTGTACCGCCTCGTCAGCCTGGCGGTTGCCGACAATGGCGTAGGCCACCGCCCGCATGGCCCCCTGATAAGTGTCGACCAGTTCCCGATAGGCTTTCTGCTCGCCGGCCAGCAAACGCGCCAACAGGCGAGAATCGTCAGCAGCTGCCATTCACTACCTCATCTACACATTCCCTGGCCCGCCAGAATAAAGCGCCTTGAACCGGCGCTTCCATCCGCAAGTGCAGCAGGGTAGTGGCGAAAAGTCAGCCCTTTTATAGAAAAAAGCCACGCCCGGCGCAGGAACTTTCAGAGGCTCAACGTTTACGCAGGATCACACTGCCAATCGAATACCCGGCGCCAAAGGAACTGAGTACGCCCAGGGCGCCCTTGGGCAGATCATCCTGATGCTTGTGCAAGGCAATGACCGAACCTGCCGAACTGGTGTTGGCGTAGGTGTCGAGAATGACCGGCGCCTCGTCGACGGCGGCTTCGCGGCCCAGCAGCTTCTTGACGATCAGGTGGTTCATGCTGAGGTTGGCCTGATGCAGCCAGAAACGCTTCACGTCAGTGACGTTCAGGTTGTTTTCGGTCAGGTGCTGGCCAATGAGCTCGGCGACCATCGGGCAGACTTCGCGAAACACCTTGCGCCCTTCCTGGACGAAGAGCTTGTCCGGTGCACCAATACCCTCTTCTGCCGCGCGGTTGAGGAAGCCGAAGTTGTTGCGGATGTTGTTGGAGAACTGGGTCAGCAACTTGCAGCTGACAATATCGAACTGATAGGGCGAAGTAGCCAGGTCGGCACGCTCGACAATCACAGCCGTGGCGGCATCGCCAAAAATGAAGTGGCTGTCACGATCGCGGAAGTTCAGGTGACCGGTGCAGATTTCCGGGTTTACCACCAGCACGGCGCGGGCCTGGCCCAGTTGTACGGCGTTGCAGGCCGCATGGATACCGAAGGTCGCCGAGGAACAGGCGACGTTCATGTCGAAACCGAACCCCTGGATGCCCAATGCCGCCTGCACTTCGATGGCGATGGCCGGGTAGGCCCGCTGCAGGTTGGAACAGGCAACGATCACCGCGTCGATGTCTGCCGCTGTCTTGCCGGCGCGCTGCAAAGCCTGCTCGGCAGCGGCAACGGCCATTTGGCAGAGGATCGAGTGCTCGTCATTGGAACGCTCCGGTAGACGGGGCGCCATGCGCTTGGGGTCAAGGATGCCTTCCTTGTCCATGACGAAACGGCTCTTGATCCCGGATGCCTTTTCGATAAAGGCCGCATCCGATTCGGTCAGTGCCTCGACCTCACCGCGCTCGATGGCCGCGGCATTGTCGGCATTGAATTGCTGAACATAACTATTGAATGACTCCACCAGCTCTTCATTGGAGATACTGTTGGCCGGGGTGTACAGGCCAGTGCCGCTGATGACGACGTTATGCACGGTCATTCCTCTATTCAATTCCATTGCGCGTGCAACGGGCTGTTCAGGCAGTAATGCATTGGCACTAACGTGCCAATACCAACAGGGATCGATCCAGCTGTGCGGAACAATGCTTCGCGCTTGATCAAGCCCGATGCGTTTGACGGGGCTGTCCAAACGTATCGGGGTTATTTAACGACGAAGTGTGCCATATTTGCTGGAGTTTGGCGCCTAGGCTTCGACTTGACTCCATTGTTTACTCAAGCGCTTGTCGGAAATCGGCACCCGGGTACCCAGCTGCTGGGCGAACAGCGAAACCCGGTATTCCTCGATCAGCCAGCGGTACAGCTCCAACTGCGGATCGCGCTTGCCTTCCTGGGCATGCTTGCCGGCCCGCGCCTGGTATTGCGCCCACTGCCCGGCCAGCTCGATGCTCCAGACCCGGTCCTTCTGCACCTGAGCCGGAAGCTTTTCCAGGCGTAATTCAATGGCCTTGAGAAAACGCGGTAATTCCTTGAGCCATGGGGCCGGAGTCTCGCGCACAAAGCCCGGGTACACCAGCTGACTCAACTGTTGCTTGATGTCATTGAGCGCAACTGCCTGGGCCAGGTCGATCTTGCCTTTGAAGCGCTTCTGCAAGCCGTGCCACAGCTTGAGGATGTCCAGGGTCAAGCGCGCCAGGCGCTCGGCATGCTCGGTCCAGGCGCCACGCTTGCGCTCGGCCAGCGAGGCCAGCCCGGCACCGTCGCGCGGCAGATGCTCCTCTGCGTCGAGAATGCAGTTGTCCAGGCTCGCCAGCAGGATGTCTTCGACCAGTGCATCGACCCGGCCCATCTCACGGTAAAGCAGGCCCAATTCGGTCAGCCCCGGCAGCTTGCCCCGCAGGAATTTTGCCGGCTCCGCCAACTGCTGCAGCAACAGGCGCTGCAGCGCGCGTCGGTGCTGGAACTCTGCTTCTGCCTGGGTCGAGAAGCGGCCTTCCTTGACGGTGCCACCCTCTTCTACCAGCGCCGGATATACCGTCATGGAAAGCCCGGCGATCTTCTGCTGGGCCTTTTCTGCCACCGGCGCGAAGACCTTGGCCTCCACGGGCTGCTGGCTTTTCGCCGACTGCGGTGCGGCCAGGGCAGCCTGGCTCGCTTGCGCAAAGCGTGCGGTCAGTTCAGCCAGATCGCGTCCCTCGCCCAGAAACTTGCCCTGACCGTCGAGGACTTCCAGGTTCATCTTCAAGTGGCTGTCGAGTTGCTCGGCCGCCTCGGCCCAGGCCTCGTCGCTGACCCGTGCACCGGTCATGCGCAGCAATTCACGCCCCAGCGCCTGAGGCAACGAACCCTCGGCAAACGTCATCCGCTGCAGCGCGGCCTTGACGAAGTCCGGTACCGGCACGAAATTCTTGCGAATGGCCTTGGGCAGGTTACGTACCAGGGCGATGCATTTGGCTTCGAGCAAACCTGGCACCAGCCATTCCAGCCGCTCGGCCGGCAGGGCTGGCAACAACGGCGCCGGCACCCGCACCGTCACGCCATCGCGCGGATGATTGGGCTCGAAGTGGTAGCTCAAGGCCAGGGTCAGCTCGCCCAGGCGCAGGGTGTCGGGATACTGCGCTGCCGTGACTTCGCTGGCCTCGCGGGCCAGCACGTCCTCTTCACGCATGATCAGTAATTGCGGGTCTTTCTGGCTGTGGACCCGGTACCAGCTGTCGAACGTCGCCGTCTGATGAATCTCGGCCGGCAGGCGCGCCTCATAGAAGCCGTAGAGGGTTTCTTCATCGGCGAGGATGTCCCGTCGCCGCGCCTTGGCCTCCAGTTCGTCGAGCTGCTCGAGCAAGCGGGTATTGGCGGCCAGGCACTTGGCCCGCGATTGAATCTCGCCGCGCACCAGCGCTTCACGAATGAACAGCTCACGGGCCAGCGACGGCTCGATCGGGCCGTAGTGCACGGGCCTGCGACCGACCACGATCAGGCCATACAGGGTGACCTGTTCGTAGGCCACCACTTGCCCGCGCTTCTTCTCCCAGTGCGGTTCGAAGTGGTTCTTCTTGATCAGATGCCCGGCCAGCGGCTCGATCCAGTCCGGCTCGATCTTGGCGACCATGCGCGCATACAGCTTGGTTGTCTCGACCAGCTCGGCGGTCATCAGCCATTGCGGGCGCTTTTTACCAAGCCCGGAGGAAGGGTGAATCCAGAAGCGCCGTTGCCGCGCGCCCAGGTAGTCGCCCTCTTCGGTCTTCTGGCCGATCTGGCTGAGCAGACCGGACAGCACCGCCTTGTGCAGCTTCGGGTAGTCGGCCGGCTCTTTATTGATGCTCAGCTGCAAGTCACGGCAAATCAGACTCAACTGCCGGTGAGCATCGCGCCACTCGCGCAGGCGCAAGTAATTGAGGAAGTTCTTGCGGCACCAGTTGCGCAGCGGGCTGGCGGTCAAGGCCAGGCGCTGTTCCTCGAAGCCACGCCAGAGATTGACCAGTGCGGCGAAATCCGAATCGCTGTCTTTCCACTGGGCATGGGCCTGGTCGGCAGCCTGTTGACGCTCCGGCGGGCGCTCGCGCGGGTCCTGTACGGACAGCGCACTGGCCACGATCAGCACTTCCTGCAGGCTGCCTTGCTTGTTCGCTTCGAGCAACATGCGGCCCAGACGCGGGTCGACCGGCAGGCGCGCCAGTTGCCGGCCCAATGGGGTCAGCTGGTTTTCCCGGTTGACCGCCGAAAGTTCCTGCAGGAGGTTGAAGCCATCGCTGATGGCCTTGCCGTCCGGCGGCTCGATAAACGGAAACGCATCGATCTCGCCCAGGCGCAGATGGAGCATCTGCAAAATCACCGCCGCCAGGTTGGTGCGCAGGATTTCCGGATCGGTGAAGCCCGGACGGCCGTTGAAATCCTCTTCGCTGTACAGGCGCACGCAGATACCCGGTTCTACCCGTCCGCAACGACCCTTGCGCTGATTGGCACTGGCCTGGGACACCGCTTCGATCGGCAGCCTTTGCACCTTGGCCCGGTAGCTGTAGCGACTGATCCGTGCCGTGCCGCTGTCGATCACATAACGGATGCCCGGAACGGTCAGCGAGGTCTCGGCCACGTTGGTGGCCAACACGACCCGGCGACCAGGGTGGGACTGGAAAATCTTCTGCTGTTCGGCCGGTGACAGGCGCGCGTAAAGGGGCAGGATCTCCGTGTGCTTGAGCTGGGCCTTGCGCAGCATTTCCGCGGCGTCGCGAATTTCGCGCTCTCCGGGCAGAAACACCAGCACGTCGCCCGGGCGCTTGCCCTCGCTGCGTTCGAAGGCGGCAATTTCATCGAGGGTTGCGAGAATCGCCTGGTCGACCGTGAGGTCATCCTCGACCCGGTTGCCCTCTTCGTCCTGTTCGGCAGTCAGCGGCCGGTACCAGGTATCGACCGGGTAGGTACGCCCGGAAACCTCGATGATCGGCGCATCGTTGAAATGTTTGGAAAAGCGCTCCAGGTCGATGGTCGCCGAGGTGATGATCACCTTCAGGTCCGGACGACGCGGCAGCAAGGTCTTCAGATAGCCCAGCAGGAAGTCGATGTTGAGGCTGCGTTCATGAGCCTCGTCGACGATGATCGTGTCATAGCGTTCGAGGAAGCGATCATGCTGGGTTTCGGCGAGCAGGATACCGTCGGTCATCAGCTTGACCAGGGTGTTGGCATCGCTCTGGTCTTCGAAACGCACCTGGTAACCGACCAGCGCCCCCAAGGGCGTCGCCAGCTCTTCAGCCACCCGGGTCGCCACGCTGCGTGCGGCAATCCTGCGGGGCTGGGTATGGGCGATCTGGCCATGCTGGCCGCGACCCAGCTCCAGGCAGATCTTCGGCAACTGGGTGGTTTTGCCTGAACCGGTCTCGCCGGCAATGATCAAGACCTGGTGTTCGTTCAGGACTTTCTTGATCTCATCGCGCTTGGCGGCGATCGGCAGGCTGTCGTCGTAGCGAATGCTCGGCACGCTGCTGCGCCGGGCGGTGACCTGAGCGAAGGAGGCCTGCACCTTCTCGACCCACTGTACCAGCCTGGCTTGATCCGGCTTCTTGCGCAGCTCGTGCAATTGACGGCGCAGGCGATGGCGGTCGGCGATCATCGCCTGATCGAGGTTTTTCAGCAGTTGGTCGATAGCGGCAGATTGGTCGGTCATCAGGTACGCAGAATTCTTTTGAGTGGCGCAGGTGAGCCTGCTTTGACGTGGTCAGCACATATAAGCGGGCGATTGTCGCAGATTTGCCCTGCCCAGCACGACCCCGACGCATTGCGGCGATTGTTTAGTCAAGCCACGAGCAAAGGTTCACAAATCCTAATTTAATGAACCTTCAACGCCGTGGGAGTATCCAGCCATGATTTCGCTCGTGCATTTGCTTCGTCGTCAGCTGCGCCCTTCCTTCCCGAAGGTGCGAGCCCGTCCGTGCGAAAATCCCCTCTTCCATATCATTCTGGCCTTCTGGGCGCTGTGGCATTGCCGTCATGCGCGCCCACCAGATGTAGCCCTCGCGTTGATTTGAATCCGTTGGCCCAACCGCGGCCGACTTCAATCCGATGACGACCTGCCCGCCGCTACCGGCAGGCGGTCACTGTGCGCCTCGATGGCGCAGCGAGAGCCCCATGCAATTTGCCAGTGTGCAGCAAGCCCAGGATTTTCTGGCGCAGAACCCCGATATCGAAATGTTCGAGCTGTTCATCCTCGACGCCAACGGTGTGCCCCGCGGCAAGCTGTTGCACCGCGAGGAACTGCTGGCCGTTTACCAAAGCGGCCGCCCGCTGCCCAGCACCATGCTCGGGCTGACCCTCAATGGCGATGACGTCGAAGATTCGGGGCTGGTCTGGGATGTGGGCGATATCGATTGCCGCGCCTACCCACTGGAAGGCAGCCTAGTGCGCATGCCCTGGCGGCAGATTCCTACTGCTGCCGTGCAAGTCTGCATGCACCCTGCCGAAGGCATGCCGGCCACCGTCGCCGACCCGCGCCATCTGCTGGTCAAGGTGATCGACGCACTCAAGGCCGACGGCTACCACCCGGTGATGGCCTGCGAACTGGAGTTCTACCTGCTCGACCAGAAGCGCGATGAGCAGGGCCGTCCACAACCGGCACTCGACGCAGACGGCGGGCGCCCGCGCAGCACCCAGGTCTACGGCCTGCGTGAACTGGAACAGATCGAACCCTTCCTGGCCGATTTGTATGCCGCCTGCAAGGCCCAGAACATTCCGGCGCGCACGGCGATTTCCGAGTATGCCCCCGGCCAAGTAGAGATCACCCTGGAGCACGGCGACGCATTGCTGGCCATGGACCAGGCCGTACGCTACAAGCGTATCGTCAAGGGCGTGGCGCATAAACATGGCATGCAGGCCTGTTTCATGGCCAAGCCGTTCGACCACCTGGCCGGCACCGGCATGCACATGCATGTGAGCCTGGCCGACGCCGACGGCAACAACCTCTACGCCAGCGAAGACAAGGCCGGCACCCCGCTGCTGCGCCAGTCGGTGGGCGGCATGCTGGCCCTGTTGCTCGATTCCTTGCTGCTGTTCTGCCCCAACGCCAACTCCTACCGCCGGTTCCAGGCCAACAGCTACGCGCCGCTGGCGCCGACCTGGGGCATCGACAACCGCACTGTCAGCCTGCGTGTACCCGGTGGCCCGGCCTATACCCGGCATATCGAGCATCGCATCTGCGGCGCCGATGCCAACCCTTACCTGGCAGCCGCGGCGATTCTGGCCAGCATTCATCACGGGATCCGTGAAAACGTCGACCCGGGTGACCCGGTCGAAGGCAACGGCTACGCCCAGGCCAAGGTGTTGCTGCCCACCGACTGGCTGACTTCACTGCGGGCATTGGAACAATCGAGCTGGGCCCGCGATGCCTTGGGCAAGGCGTTTCTTGGCGTCTACCTGGCAGTCAAGCGCGCCGAGTACCAGCAGTTCATGGCTGAGGTCGGTGAACAGGACTGGCGTTGGTATCTGACCCAGGCCTGACCCGCGACCACTCATTTAAAGGATCGATGCCATGACTGCTGCCATGCACAGTTTCACCGGCCCTGCCCAGCGCAGTGCTTCTTACTACACCGCCAGCCTCAACGACGCGACCGAGTACCCGATGCTGCAGGGCCAGGTCAGCGTCGACGTGGTGATCATCGGCGGCGGCTTCACCGGGGTTGCCAGCGCGGTAGAGCTGGCCGAACGCGGGCTCAAGGTCGCGATCGTCGAAACCAATCGCATCGGCTGGGGCGCCAGCGGGCGCAACGGCGGCCAGGTTACCGGCAGCCTGTCGGGCGATGAAGCCATGCGCCAACAGATGCGTGCCCGCCTGGGCGATGAGGTGGACGATTTTATCTGGCACCTGCGCTGGCGCGGCCACGAGATCATCAAGCAACGGGTGAACAAGTACGCGATTGCCTGCGACCTCAAGCATGGCCACTTGCATGCGGCGATGAAGCCTTCGCATATGGAGGAGCTGCAGGCGTTTCGCGACGAGGCGCAGCGACGCGGCATGGGCGATCAGGTAACCCTGCTCGATCAGGCCGGCATGCGTGAACACCTGGCGAGCGATCTGTACCTGGGCGCGCTGAAGAACACTCGCAATATGCACCTGCACCCGCTCAATCTGTGCCTGGGCGAGGCACGTGCCGCGCACGGCCTGGGTGCGTTGATTTTCGAGAATTCCGAGGTGCTGGACATTGTCCATGGCGACCGGCCTGCGGTGGTCACGGCCCACGGCCGGATCGATGCACGTCAGGTGCTGTTGGCCGGTGACGTTTATCACAAGCTTGAGCGCAAGCAGCTCAAGGGCAAGATCTTCCCGGCCATGGGCGGGATTGTCACGACGGCTCCCCTGGGCGATCTGGCGCGCAAGATCAACCCGCAGGATCTGGCGGTGTATGACTGCCGGTTTGTTCTCGATTACTACCGCATGACAGGCGATGGCAGGCTGCTGTTTGGTGGCGGCGCCAATTATTCGGGGCGTGACTCGCGGGATATCGCAGCGGAGCTGCGACCATGCATCGAGCGTACGTTCCCTGAATTGAAGGGCGTGGATATTGAGTTCCAGTGGAGCTGTGCCATGGGCATCGTGGTGAACCGCATTCCGCAGCTGGGCAAGCTTTCGGATAATGTCTGGTATTGCCAGGGGTACTCGGGGCATGGCATCGCTACCAGCCATATCATGGGCGAGATCATGGCCGAGGCGTTGACCGGTACGCTGGCGAAATTCGATACCTTTGCCGGGTGCAAGCACATCAAGGTGCCGTTGGGGGATGTGTTTGGCAATCCGATGCTGGCGGTGGGGATGTGGTATTACCAGATGCTGGAAAAGCTGCGCTGATCACTGGTTGGAAGGCCGACAAAAAACCCCGCAATCGCGGGGTTCTTGTTGAATCAGGCATCAGGCTATTTTCTTCAGCCCCAGCTTCTTCATCTCTTCGTCACGCAGCTCCCGACGCAGGATCTTGCCCACGTTGGTCGTCGGCAACACATCACGGAACTCGACAGACTTCGGCACCTTGTATGCCGTGACGTTGGCACGCATATGCGCCATCACCTGCTCCTTGGTCAAGGTCACACCCGGCTTGGCAACCACAAACACCTTGATCGCCTCACCGGACTTCTCGTCCGGCACACCGATGGCCGCGCATTGCATCACGCCCGGCAAGGTTACCAACACATCTTCGAGTTCGTTCGGATAAACGTTGAAGCCGGACACCAGAATCATGTCCTTCTTGCGATCGACAATCCGCAGATAGCCATCGGGCTGAATCAGCGCGATATCGCCCGTCTTCAACCAGCCTTCGGCATCGAGCATCTCATCGGTTGCATCCTGGCGCTGCCAGTAGCCCTTCATGACCTGCGGGCCCTTGACGCACAACTCACCGACGCCACCCAAAGGCTGCTCCTGGCCGGCGTCATCGATGATCTTGCACAGGGTCGAAGGCACCGGAATACCGATAGTGCCAATCTGGATTTTCGTCGACGGATTGACCGTAGCCACGGGGCTGGTTTCAGTCATGCCGTAACCTTCGCAGATCGCACAGCCGGTGACTTCCTTCCAGCGTTCGGCAGCCGCCAGTTGCAAGGCCATGCCGCCAGACAACGTGAGCTTCAAGGCCGAGAAGTCCAGGTTGCGGAACTCCTGGTTATTGCACAACGCCACGAACAGCGTGTTCAGCCCCACGAAGCCGGTGAACTTCCACTTCGACAGTTCCTTGACCATGGCCGACATGTCGCGTGGGTTGCTGATCAGGATGTTGTGGTTGCCGATCAACATCATTGCCATGCAATGAAAGGTGAACGCATAGATGTGGTACAGCGGCAGCGGCGCGATCAGGATCTCGCAACCTTCCTTGAGGTCCGAGCCCATCAAGGCCCGGCACTGCAACATGTTGGCCATCAGGTTGCGGTGCGTCAGCATTGCGCCCTTGGCCACGCCCGTCGTGCCACCGGTGTACTGCAGCACGGCCACGTCGTTTCTGTCCGGGTTGGCATCCTTGACGGGTTGCCCTTTGCCCTGGCTCAACGCATCGTTGAGTTTGATGGCATTGGGCAGACTGTAGGCCGGCACCATTTTCTTCACGTACTTGATGACGCTGTTGACCAGCACGCGCTTGACCGGCGGCAGGATGTCACCTACTTCGGTGACGAAGACGTGTTTGACGCCCGTCTTGGGAACGACCTTTTCAGCCAGGTGCGCCATGTTGGCCAGGCACACCAGAGCCTTGGCGCCGGAGTCGTTGAACTGGTGCTCCATTTCACGGGCGGTGTACAACGGGTTGGTGTTGACCACGATCAGCCCGGCGCGAATGGCACCGAACACAGCGATGGGGTATTGCAGCAGGTTCGGCATCTGCACGGCGATCCGGTCACCCGATTGCAGGTCGGTATGCTGTTGCAGGTAGGCCGCAAAAGCGCCCGACAACTCATACAGCTCGCCGTAAGTAAGCGTTTTGCCCAGACTACTGAAGGCCGGCTGATTGGCGAAACGCTGACAAGACTGTTTCAATACCGCCTGGATATTCGGAAACTCATCTGGATTGATATCGGCAGCAATCCCAGCCGGGTACTTATCCTTCCAAAAATTTTCGACCATGGAAGCCCACTCCTCCAGAGACAGCGCGAATTCTACACCGCAGTTGATGCGATTATTATTGATATGGTTCTCCGGTTTATTGCAAACCGAAAGATCAAAAGCGCGCCGAGAGTAGCAGCTTTGCCGGGGAGCTACTAGGGCTAGAACGCTTAAAAAAGTCACAAAAATGACTTAGCAGAACTCAATGGTCATTTTTAGAGTAAAAATACTAAGCGTCGCAAAAGAGCTCTATTTCAAGCATTTCATAGGGGCTTGAAGGCCAATCGCGGGCAAGCCCGCTCCCACAAAGACACCATCGTGCCTGTGGGAGCGGGCTTGCCCGCGATGCAGACACCACCTAACTCAAGCGATATCCCGCAACTCCCGCCGCAGAATCTTGCCCACCGGCGTCATGGGCAACGAATCACGCAGCACGATGTGCTTGGGCACCTTGTAGCCGGTGAAATTCTCTTTGCAGTAAGCCTTCAACTCTTCGACGCTGACACCGTTGTCACGGGCCACCACAAAAAGCTTCACCGCTTCGCCCGAACGCTCGTCCGGAATGCCGATGACTGCACAGCTGGCGACTTTCGGGTGTGCCATCACCACGTCCTCGATTTCATTCGGGTACACATTGAAACCGGAGACGATGATCATGTCCTTCTTGCGATCGACGATGCGTACGAAGCCGTCCGAGTCGATCACGGCAATGTCGCCGGTTTTCAACCAACCCTCGGCGTCCAGGGTTTCGGCGGTGGCATCGGGACGCTGCCAATAGCCTTTCATGACCTGCGGGCCCTTGATGCACAACTCGCCGCGCTCGCCCAGCGGCAATTCATTGCCGGCATCATCGATCACCTTCAGCGCCGTGCCCACTACCGGAATACCGACAGTGCCCAGGCGCGCCTTGTCACCGTAGGGGTTGGTGCAGGCCACCGGCGAGGTTTCGGTCAACCCGTAGCCCTCGACGATGCGGCAACCGGTCAAGGCTTCCCAGCGCTCGGCCGTGGCCTTGACCAGCGCGGTACCGCCTGAGTTGGTCACTTTCAGGTTGGAGAAGTCCAGGGTCTTGAACTCCGGGTGCTCCATCAGGGCAACAAACAGGGTATTGAGGCCCAGCAAGGCAGAGAACCGCCATTTCTTCAGTTCCTTGATGAAGCCGCCGATATCGCGCGGGTTGGTGATCAACACGTTGTGGTTGCCGGTCACCATCATGCACATGCAGTTCGCGGTGAAGGCATAGATGTGGTACAGCGGCAATGGCGCGATCATCACCTCCTGCCCTTCCTTGATGATCTTCTGCCCGTCCGGCCCGTGCTGGGAGAAGCAGGCCATGACCTGCTGCATATTGGCGACCAGGTTGCCGTGGGTCAGCATCGCGCCCTTGGCCAGGCCCGTGGTGCCACCGGTGTATTGCAACACCGCGATATCTTCCAGGCCGATATTCACAGGCTTCAGGCCATGCCCACGCCCCTGCTTGAGCGCCGTCTTGAATGACACCGCCTGGGGCAAGTGATAGGCCGGGACCATTTTCTTGACCTTGTCTACCACGGTGTTGACCAGCCAGCCCTTGGCCGGCGGCAGCATGTCGCCCATCTTCGCTTCGATGAGGTATTCGATGCCGGCGTCGGGCAGCACTTCCTGCACCAGCTTGCCGAACAGGTTCAGGTAGACCAGCGCCCTGGCACCGGAATCCTTGAACTGATGGCGCATCTCCCGGGCGGTATACAAGGGGTTGGTGTTGACCACGACAAGGCCGGCGCGCATGGCACCGAACACCGCGATGGGGTATTGCAGGACGTTGGGCATTTGCACGGCGATGCGATCGCCGGGCTTCAGATCAGTATGTTGCTGAAGGTAAGCGGCAAACGCCGAGGAGTAACGCTCGACTTGCGCATAGCTGAGGGTAACGCCCATATTGCTGAACGCTGGGCGATCGGCGAACTTCTTGCACGAGCGCTCAAAAACCTCGATTACCGATTTATAGGCACCCAGATCCAGTTGTGTAGGGACGCCTGCGGGGCGCTTATCATTCCAGAAATCAGGTTGCATTATTCTTGTCCTCTTGCCTGCGCCGGTCCGGCCGCACCGCGTGTTTGCGAGTACGGGCTTTCTGGACGTTAGCAGTTATGGGGGGAGTGGCAAATATACAAACCCGCGTCATTTACATTGTGAATCTTATTGCTGGTCCAACTTCAATCCAGAGGATGCGCTCTACAATGTCCCAGCCCCCCGTGCATAAGGAATCGCCAATGAATCACGATGCTTTCTGGCTGCCGGCAAGCGACCACTGCAGCCTTTACGTCTATCAGTGGCTACCGTCGGGCCCACCGAAAGCCGTGGTTCTCCTCGCCCACGGGATGGCTGAACATGCCGCGCGCTATCATCGCCTGGGCGAGGCCCTGAGCGCCGCCGGCTATGCCCTGTATGCTCACGACCAGCGTGGCCATGGCCGGACCGCCGAACTGGGCACCCTGGGGCTGTATGCCAAAAACAAAGGTTGGTGCAAGGTGGTCGACGACCTCGGCCTGATGAGCCAGTACATCGGCCAGCAACAACCCGGTACTGCGCTGTTTCTGTTCGGTCACAGCATGGGCAGTTACATCGCCCAGGCCTATCTGCTGCACCACAGCGCCAGCCTGCAGGGGGCGATTCTCAGTGGTTCGAACTTCCAGCCGGTGGCGCTTTACCGCAGTGCCAGCCTGATCGCCCGCTTCGAGCGTTGGCGCCAGGGCCCGAACGGGCGCAGTGCCTTGATCGAATGGTTGTCGTTTGGCAGCTTCAACAAGGCGTTCAAACCCACGCGCACGGCCTTCGACTGGCTCAGCCGCGACCCGGACGAGGTCGACAAATACGCCAACGACCCGCTGTGCGGCTTTCGCTGTACCAATCAACTCTGGCTGGATCTGCTGGCCGGCTTGCAGCAAATCAGCAAACCGGCCAATCTTGCCCAGGTCGATCCGAACCTGCCGCTGCTGATCATTGGCGGCGAATGTGATCCGGTGAGCGAAGGCAAGCGTCTGAAAAATCTGAGCGATGCGTTTCGACGGGCGGGCAATCAGCATTTGCAGCTCAAGCTCTATGCTCAGGCGCGCCACGAATTGCTGAACGAAACCAATCGCGAGGAAGTCACCCGCGATGTGATTGACTGGCTCGATCAGGCCTTGAGCCTCCAGCGCCCGGCGCGTACCGAGTAGTTTCCAATTAATTTTTGCAAGGATTCCCTGCCAAATGACCCAGGTCACCAACACCCCTTACGAAGCCCTTGAGGTCGGCCAGACCGCCAGCTACAGCAAGACCGTCGAGGAACGTGACATCCAGCTCTTCGCAGCCATGTCCGGTGACCACAACCCTGTGCACCTGGACGAAGCGTTCGCTGCCGCGAGCATGTTCAAGGAGCGCATTGCCCACGGCATGTTCAGTGGCGCACTGATCAGCGCCGCGGTCGCCTGCGAACTGCCTGGCCCGGGCACCATCTACCTTGGCCAGCAATTGAGCTTCCAGAAGCCGGTGAAAATCGGCGACACCCTGACCGTGCGCCTGGAGATCCTCGAGAAGCTGCCAAAGTTTCGCGTGCGTATCGCCACTCGCGTGTTCAACCAGCGCGAAGAGCTGGTAGTGGACGGCGAAGCCGAAATCCTCGCCCCGCGCAAGCAGCAGACCGTCACCCTGCCGACCTTGCCGCCGATCAGCATCGGCTGATCACGCTGCCGCCTGAGTGCGCTATAACTGGCTCAGGCGGCGTTCGATAAAGCGGCGTTCCGGCTCCACCCGAGTCAAGCCCAGCGCAGTTTCAAAGGCCTGGCGTGCCTGTTCGGTCAGCCCCAGCTGGCGGCAGAATTCGGCCTTGGCAGAATGCGCCAGGTGATAGTCGAGCAACTCGCCGCGCTCGAAGATCGCCTCGACCAATACCAGGCCGGCCTGCGGCCCATCGCGCCGAGCGATGGCTGCCGCGCGATTGAGCTCGATCACCGCAGACGGCACCGCCCGCAACAGGACGTCGTACAGAGCGACGATCTGCTCCCAGTCCGTGTCGGCCGCCGTCGCCGCCTCAGCGTGCACCGCAGCGATCGCGGCCTGCAGGCCATAAGGCCCGAAGCGTCGGCTACGCAGGGCCTGTTCGACCAGCGCACAACCCTCGGCAATCAATGGCCAGTCCCATAGCGAACGGTCCTGTTCATCGAGCAGGATCAGCTCGCCGTCGGCCGATGTCCGCGCCCGGTTGCGCGAAGCATGTAACAGCATCAGCGCCAACAGGCCCATGACCTCAGGGTCGGGGAGCAGTTCCAGCAACAGCCGCCCCAGGCGGATCGCCTCCTCACTCAGGTCATTGCGGGTCAGGCTGGCACCGCTGGAGGCCGAATAACCTTCGTTGAACACCAGGTAAATCACCCGCAGCACGCTGTCCAGCCGCTCGGGCAACTCCGCCCGGGAGGGCACCTGGTAGGGAATCCGCGCTTCGCGAATCTTGGCCTTGGCGCGCACGATGCGCTGGGCGATGGTTGCCGGACTGCTGAGGAACGCCCGGGCGATTTCCTCGGTCGTCAGGTCGCAGACTTCCCGCAGCGTCAAGGGCACCTGGGCGTCGGCCGCCAATGCCGGGTGGCAACAGGTGAAGATCAGCCGCAGGCGATCGTCTTCCACTTCATCCTCACAAAAATCCGGTGCCTGGAGTGCTTCCAGCGCCTCGGCCAAGCGTGCCTGGGGGGCCTCGAAACGGGCACGGCGACGCAGGCCGTCGATTGCCTTGAAGCGACCGGTGGAAATCAGCCAGGCCCGCGGGCTGGCCGGGATACCATCGCGCAGCCAGCGTTCGACGGCAATGAAGAAAGCCTCCTGCATGGCCTCTTCAGCCAGGTCGAAATCACCGAGCAGACGAATCAGCGTCGCCAGAATCCGCCGCGATTCCTGGCGATAGATAGCCTCTACCTGCTGACGGACTTCGGCTTCGGCGACCATCAGTTCGGCATTTTCCGGGTCACGACGTCGACCAGGCGATCGAGGCTTTCACCCCAGCCACGGTGAAACCCCATTTGTTCGTGGGCCTGGCGGTCAGCATCACTCCAATGCAATGCACGGGCGGTGTAGCGAGTGTGGCCGTGGACGTCATCCAGCGTCACGATCACCGTCATGAAGGCTTTTTTCGACGGTATCCAGCCCGGCCGGAAGGCATCGGTGAAGACAATCCGTTGTGGCGCGAAGATCTCCAGAAAGACCCCCTCGTTGGGATACTCGCTGCCATCGGGCGCGCGCAAGACGGTGTGGAACAAGCCTCCAACCCAAAGCTCCATTTCGCAGATCGGCGTGGTCATGCCGTGCGGTCCCCACCATTGGGCCAGCAGCTCGGGTTCGGTCCAGGCCCGGAATACCTTGGTGCGAGGCGCGTCGATCAGGCGACTGATGGACAGCTCATGTTCGGCCTTCGCCGGGCCGGTGGGTTGAAGGCTCATCCTGGTCTTTCTCCGTTGGTTCAGGGTTGAAGTTCACGTACCGGCCGCACCTCAACACTGCCCACCCGAGCCGCCGGAATCTTGCCGGCAATTTGCAAGGCTTCATTGAGGTCCCTGGCGTCGACCAGGTAGAACCCGGCCAGTTGCTCCTTGGTTTCGGCAAAGGGACCATCGGTAATGCTCATGTGTCCGTTGCGCATGCGCACTGTGGTTGCCGTCTGGGTCGATGACAGCGCTTCGGCGGCAATCATTCGACCACTGCCTTGAATGGTCTGGGCATAGGCCAGGCATTCGGCATCGGCCGGGCTGTCGGGATCGCTGTGCAAAATGCATTCGTCGCAATAGACCAGACAGAGGTATTTCATGGGCTTCTCCAGGGCACGTAAAACAACTATGGCTGCACAATGGACATTTTGCGAAAGCGCAATTGGACATAAAAACTGCGCTTTTCAGCTCAGGGCTCAAGGTTGAACAACGCCTTGCTGGTTTCCATATCGAAGGGTGCCGACCAGTGCTCATGCACGACTTTCCATTGCCCGCCGATGCGCTGGTAACCTGCGGTGACGCGCATGTAGCAACTCTGGTCTTCGCCTTCCCCTTGCGCCGGCCCGCAGTGGGTCAGCCAGTGGGCGAACGCGACATCTTCGGCCGCAGCGATTTTCAGTTGCTCGAACTCGAAGATGCCTGCTCCCGGGCACTGCTCCAGGCAGGCTTCCCAGTGGGCGCGATAGGTTTGCTTACCCTTGAACTGCAGCGCCTTGACCGCATCGAAGGCGACGATGTCGTCGGCATAGGGCTGCACGATGCCATCCATGTCCTTGGCGACCACGGCGCGTTGCCAGCGCTCGATCAGGGCACGAATTTCGGTTTCGGCGGTGGTGCGGGTTTCAACGTTCATGATCGTTCTCCTTTCAGGCAATGGCGGGAGTGCTCGTTGACAGCTCCCATGGCTATCAAGCGAAGTCATGGATAGTCGTTTGACCCGAACAAGAATCGACAAGCTCACTGAAAATTGTGAAAAGAGTTGTACGCAGGCGCAGCGGCGGCCGCAGAATGGGCCAGTGAGGGTCTGCACAATGAAAGAGAAATCGATGCAAGCACGCCTCGTCCCCTATGCGGCGCTCAGCCAATTGCAGGTCGCGCACTTGAAAAGACTTGAGGTGCGCCCCGAGCAATTGGACGCCTCGGGTGATATCGAGTCAGCCCTGTATACCCTGCTCAATCGCCCTGCCCCCGGGATAAGGGGTTTTGCCTTGCTGGTCGACGACCGGCCTGTGGCGTTTCTGTTGCTCAAACGCCCCCCCTTCCTGCCACTCTGGGCCGATGAAAACGCCGCCTCGCTTCATGCGTTTCAAGTGGATTGGCGTTTCCAGGGGCGAGGCCTGGGCAGAGCCTGCCTGCAGGCCCTGCCCGGCGTCGCGCGCGGCGCATGGCCTGAAATCACCCAACTGATGCTCTCGGTCGACCCCCACAACCAGGTCGCACTCAACCTTTACCTTTCCCAGGGCTGGGTCGATTGTGGAGAAGCCTATCGGAGCAAGTTCGGCTATGAGCGCAAGCTGGTGCTTGCGCTCTCAACCGTCATGGCTTGATCGGCAACCAGATCTCGACGGTTCCGCTGCCCGTCAGCGGATTGAAGTCTGCGCTGTAACGCTCGAACTCCGGCGTATCCGCCGCCTGTTTGCCCGAAACCGGCAACCAGGTTTTCCAGATGGCCTGGAACGTCTTGCTGATGCTGGAGATGGGGCCACGGTGCTCGAACACCGCGTAATGCTGAGGCTCGAGTACAACCGAGCGAAAGCGTGGCGGCAATCCTTTTGTCGTACTGACCCTGACGCCGGCGATGTATTCGAAACTGTCGCCTTCCGGATTGCAGCACACACCATAGGTTTCCCCGCCCTGCTGGCCGGGAACCTTGCCTATGAATGGTTCGAACGCCTGCCAGAGCGCCGGGATGCCGCTGTTAGTCTCCAGGGTGTAGCGCTCGCCGAGCCCGGCGATGATGAACGAAGATCCATTTTCATAGCGTACCGGGGCAACCCCCGAATCCTGTGGGTCTGACATGCTTCACACTCATGACGATAAATGATCTCAACAACCATAGACGTTTCTGAGCCAGGGTCGAAGTTTTCTTGCCGGGTCGATGATCGCCGGGGAGCCCCTGCGGGACTCCCCGGGCGATCTCAAAAAAAGAGCCCCTTACGGAGCTCTTTCTCGTTAATGACCGCCCAATAACCCGACATTGGACTTTTTCGCCTTTTTCTCATGGCGTTTTTCGATGGCTGTCTTGGCGGGTTTTTTCTTGGTGGACTTCTTCGCATCGAGACCTTTCATGGCCAGGCCCTCCCGATTAAGGCAACGCCTGTCTGGCGCTGCAAGCACTGATTATAGACCCGCTGGCGCAAGTGATGAGGCGACGATGAATTCCTGGTAGCCGGAAACGATGACATAGAACGCGAAGTAGCAAAAAATGCCCGCCGAAGCGATGTAGGAGTATTTAAGCAGCTTGTCGCCGAGCAGTTTTCCGCCGTGGGTCGCGGCCAGGCACAACGAAATCGTCCAGGCCAGGCCAGCGCAGAAAAAGCCCGCCAGAAACAACCCCGCATCCACGGCACTGCCACTGCCGGAACGGGAAATCAGCACCCCACCGACCGCGGCAAACCACAGAATCGCGCTCGGCGAAGACATGGCCAGAAAAATACCCCGGGAGAACTCCTTCCACGAGGAGCCGACCACCACCTCACCCTCTGCCGACACGACCGTGGCGCTGTTGAACGCCGCCAGCAGCATCTTCACTGCGAAATATACCAGCAGCGCCGAGCCGCCGACCCACAGTACCCAACGGACCGACTCGTACTGCAAAAGCACGGTCATGCCGGCCAGGGCAAGCAGGGCATAGATCAGATCGCCGACACAGGTGCCCAGGCCAAGCCAGAAGCCTTGCAGGTAACCGCGTTGCATGGCCAGGGTAATCATGGCGATATTGGCCACGCCGATGTCGAGGCACAGCGAAAGGCTCAGGAGAAAGCCGTTGGAAAAAGGCATGAGTGATCTGCTGTCTTGAGAGTGAATGGGCGCATGGGAAGAAATTGCCGCAGCGGCGGCATTCTACTAACGTCTGTGGCTCGGGAAAAACTGCCAACGTCGAGACTACCAATGAATGCCACCCGCTTGCCCTCCTCCCGCCTCACTCCTCCTTCGCCTTCCTGATCCGCAGCGCAGTCGCACCGATGATCAATACCGCAAGCGGCGCCAGGAACAGGGTTGCTTCCTTGGGGCTTATATCCAGGCCCAGGCTGTGCAAGCCGCCATACAGCAGCTTGAACAGGCTGAGCAGATAGTAAGTGATCGCGATGATCGACAATCCTTCGACCGCTTTCTGGATCTTGATCTGGGTGGTCGCGCGGGTGTGGAGGCTGTGCAGGATTTCCGTGTTCTGCTCTTCGACTTCCACCTGAACCCGGGCCTGCAGCAGTTCACCCAGATTGGCGACGCTGTCGCTCAGACGCTCCAGCCGTTGGTTGGTGGCCAAGCAGTAGCGTACCGTTGGCTTGAAGCGGCGCTCGATGAAAACCCCCAACCGTTGGCAATCGCCCAGATGGCTTTCGCGCAGTTCGGCGATGCGTTCGAACACGATCTGGGCATAGGCTTCGGCGGCGCTGAAGCGCTGGCGCGTTTGGGCTGTCGTGCGAACGATCCTGGCCGACAGCGCCGAAATATCGCTCAGGATCAGCCGCGCGGTCGCACTGTTGGCGATGGCGTTCTGGTCCGAGAGCCGGGCCCATTGTTCGTCGAACACCTTGAGCTGCTGGCTGACCTCTTTGGCCACCGGCAAGGCCAGCGACGCCATCATTCGATAGGTTTCGATCTCCAGCAAGCGACGGACCATTCGCCCAAGCCGATAGGCATTGAGCGAGCGATTGATCAGCAGCAGTCGATTGCTGCCGCCTTCGGTCAACTTGAAATCGCTCCAGACGATGGCATCGCCACTGCCGATGTGCGAGCCGGCCGGGTCCTTGAAGCCATAGCGAGCGGTTTCGCCTGCCCAACTTTGCTCGGACTCGACCAGGATCTGCGTGGCGTTGATCAGCAGATGCTCATGGCCACGCACCAGCGCTGTCAGGCTCTCCGGGAAGGTCGGCCAGAGCTCGGCATCGGCCGATCTGGGCACCACCAGGGTCAGCGACAGGAACTCGGTGTGACGTTCCCACTTCAAGTCATGCCCGTCGAGCTTAAGCAGGCCCTGGGCCTGTTGCTGCACCTGCTGATTGTCCGTTGCAGGCGATGCATAGAGCCTGCCGATGACTTCTTCGAGCGCGCCATCGCGTTCCAGCAACGCCAGGTGGAACACATGGGCCGGTTCGTTGAAATAGATCGAGGGGCGAGAGTGGAGCTCATTATGCAGTTCGAATCGCAAGGCATGCATGGCGCAATATCATCGCAAGTAAGGATGTAGCAGTGACGCCACATTGAATTGGGCGGTCACCTGCCCTTTGCCGGACAGGTTGATCGGCCCGTGATGGCGCGCGATCATGCGAAACCTTTCGGGCGACGTTTGAAGTCCCCCCGGCTTAACCGGTAAGCGAGATCGAGCGATGAGCAGCGAATTGAAGGTTGAAGACATTCAACTGGGCGATGGCAAGGCAGTGGTCAAGGGTGCCTTGATCACCACCCAATACACGGGTTGGCTGGAGGACGGCACGGTTTTCGATTCTTCCCATGAGCGCGGCAAGCACTTCCAGTGCGTGATCGGCACCGGCCGTGTGATCAAGGGTTGGGACCAGGGCCTGATGGGCATGAAGGTCGGCGGCAAGCGCAAGCTCTTCGTGCCGGCGCACCTGGGGTATGGCGAAAGAGCGGTTGGCGCGCATATCAAGCCCAACTCAAACCTGATCTTCGAAATCGAGCTGCTGGAAGTGCTGACGCGGGATGATTGAGGGAACGAGGGAAGACCGCCAAGGGAGCCCCTGCGGGACTCCAGCGCAGCCTGACGGCAGCGGCTACGCCGACCGTGGAACGCCGACCCCATGTAGCCGCTGCCGAAGGCTGCGCTCGCGTGCGCAGCGCGCGCAAGATCTCAAGATCGCCGGGGAGCCCCTGCGGGACTCCAGCGCAGCCTGGCGGCAGCGGCTACGCCGACCGTGGAACGCCGACCCCATGTAGCCGCTGCGGAAGGCTGCGCTCGCGTGCGCAGCGCGCGCAAGATCTCAAGATCGCCGGGGAGCCCCTGCGGGACTCCAGCGCAGCCTGGCGGCAGCGGCTACGCCGACCGTGTTGAGCAGCCATGTTGCGCCGAGTGCCGCCTCCCGAAATGGAATCCAGCGTCTATGCTCTCTCCCACGACGTTATGCCCACCCTGTTTCTCCATAGCCATCACACGGAACGTACGCCTATGAAACAACTTCGCACTCTGACCCACGCCATCGCTCTCGCCTCGCTTATGTCGGCAGCCAGCTTCTCGGTCCATGCAGACGAAGTGTTCATAGGGGGCACAGCGATAGAAGATAATGTGGTCACCCAGGTCCTCGCCGTCGATGCGGCCAACCATCGGGTGACGGTGGAGGGACCCAATGGCAGCAAGATACCTATTCAACTGAGCGATCAGGCCAAGAACCTGCACAATCTGAAAGTCGGTGATCAGGTCAACGTGGATGTCACTCGTTCGGTCGCTGCGGTGCTCAATACTGAAGTGGGTGGTGCACCGGGGGCAAGCCAGGAAACCGCGGTCGCGCGCGCAACCAAGGACAATCCCAACCCAGGCGGCGAGGCATACCGTCAGATCAAGATCACCTCGAAGATCACTAAAATTGACCTGGATAAGCATCAGGTGACGCTGATGCCACCTGAAGGCAAGGAAAAAGTGGTCACCGTCGAAGACCCAGAACTTCGGGCTCGGATGAAAAATCTCAAGGTCGGCCAGACGGTGGACGTCATTTATACCGACATCCTGAAAATCACCACCAAGCATAAAAGCTGATATTCAGCTTCTCGGGATGTGTGCATAACTGCCATGACCCTGCCCATCCCGGAGCATACCCGGGATGGGCCGCTGCGCCGGAGGACGCCTCGATGAGAATGCTCTGTGCAGTGCTGCCCCTGCTGGCCCTGGCCGGCTGCTCATCCTTTCGCGCCGACCCCGAACGCGTGACCCCGGTACCGGCCGATCGCCTGCTGGCCTACCAACAACCCCTCGAAGGCGCCGGCCAGATCGTGGTCAACCGCGACATCGGCATGCTCGGCGGTGGCTGCTACGTGGCCATACTGATCGACCGTCAGGTGGCCGCACGTATCGGCATCGGTGAGGAGGCCCGTTTTCAGCTGCCCGCAGGCGCCCGAACCGTCGGCATTGGCGTCGATGAGCAAGACGACACCCTCTGCGGCAAGGGCCGTCTGCACCGTGAACTGGCGGTTGAGTTGAAGGCAGGTGAGCGCGAGCAGTTCCGGATTGTCAGCGAGTCCAAGGAGGGCTTTGCGATTCGACCCGCGACGAACTGATCAGCCACTGCGGCGCTGCGCGCCCACCCCGTGGCTTCGCCGCAAGGCCGCAGGCGGTGCGCCGAACTCATCGCCCACCAGGTGCACGACCCGAAGGGTTTCCGACAGGGCGTCCATCAGCCGCCGACAACCTCGATGTGCAAGACAACGGGAACGGGGTGTTGCAAGGCACAGCAGACCGGCGAACGGCGCTGGCTGTCCTCGACCAACGCCTGCAAGCGCTCCGGCGAAACGCCAGGCGCGCTGATCCGTACCTGCAGCTCCACACCCTGGGGTTCAGCCCCCACCGGCTGGCCATCGGTGCCGGGCACGCCCAACAGGCCGCACAAATCGGAACGGCTGCTGGCCTGCACTTCGAGGCTACCGAGTTCGATCCCTTCGAGGGCCGCGGCCATGGCGATCCCGGTCAGGGCGCAGGAGGCCAGGCCTGCACGCAACAACCAGCCGGGTGTAACCCGATCGTCGTTGCCGCCCAGTTGGGTCGGCATGTCGGTCAACACCTGCGTACCGTTGGCATGGCGAGCGGCGACCCGTGTACCGCCCTCCCAGCGCGCCATCACCGGTGTATCGTCATGCAGGCCGGCCTCGGGGTGCCGTCGTAATACCGTCTCCACACGCTGCAGTGCGGTGGCGATGTCCTGGGCTGCCATGGTTGCTCTCCACCTGGACCGTATCACAATGATATTGAGCGCCTTCGCAAACCTCGCCTAGAGGCGCGATCGAGCAAACCCGCCCGGTCGGATGAATGGCCAGCCTTATCGGACGCTCGGACAAGGATCGAACTGGACGCCGGAGGGGCTATATCGGCCAGATGTTCAAGACGCTCGGGCGGCACCTGCCGCCGCCGGCAGGCGCCCAACCGCCTCCGCTATGGGGCACCGAAGCGCATCTGCAGGCGCTGTTCGGCGAGCTACGCCTTGAATTAGCTGATATAAAATGTCTGCATCCCCTCCAGCCCTGTCGACTGAGCTGAATATGCTGACTCCCGCGGAACCTGACCTGGTAAGCCCCCAGAGTTCGCTCGACATTGCCGACACTCAGGACCGCTCAGCGCAGGAAGCCCTGCGTGAAAGCGAAAAACGGATGGCACTGGCCCTCTCCGGAAGCGCCACTGGTGTTTGGGACCGAAACGTTACAACGGGTGAAATCCACTATTCCTCCGGTTGGAAAGCGATACTGGGGTATGCCGAGCACGAGCTCAGCAACCGGATCGACGATAGCTACGAACGCCTGCATCCGGATGACCGGGCCTATGTAAAGTCAACGATCCAGGCGCACTTTGATCAGCAGACCGAAAGCTATGAGGTGGAACACCGGATTCGCTGCAAGGACGGCAGCTACAAATGGATCTGCAGCCGTGGCAAGGTGGTCAGCCGCGACAGCGAAGGCAGGCCGCTGCGCATGGTCGGCACAACCACCGATATTTCGGCCATGCGGGCAATGTCGGACAAGTTGCAGCACACGGTCGACCTGATGACCAGCCTGACCGATGAAGTGCCTGGCCTGGTGTTTCAATATCGGCTGATGCCAGACGCAACATCATTCTTTTCCTATGCCAGTGCAGGCATCCGCGATATCTACGAGCTCACCCCAGAGCAGGTCGCCACCCATACCGAAGCGATCAACGCGCTCATTCATCCAGAGGACCTCGCGGCTTACCGTTCGTCGTTCGACCTGTCCGCTGCGAACCTGACTCCCTGGCACTGCGAGTACCGCGTCCAGCTACCCCGGCAGGGCCTGCGCTGGCGTCAGGGTGACGCCAAGCCCCGCCAGCTGGAAGACGGCAGCACCCTCTGGCACGGCTTCATCACCGATGTGACCGAGCGCAAGCGCATCGAGGCTGAACTGCAGGAGTTCGCGACCGTCGACTATCTCACCCAATTGCCCAATCGCCGCCATTTCATGATGCAGATCGAAGCCGAACTGGCCCTGATCCAGCGCACCGGCGACCGCTGTGCCGCCGTGCTGATGTGCGACCTGGACCACTTCAAGACGATCAATGATCGCTGGGGACACGCCGTGGGTGATCAGGCGCTCAAGCATTTCGCGACCATTTTGAGTGATCAGCTGGGCGAGACCGACCTTGCCGGTCGGGTCGGTGGTGAAGAGTTTGCCGTGGTCCTCAGCGGTGCCGACATCGCCGAAGCCACGGCATTTGCCCGGCAGATGCAACAACGGATCGAGGAAACGCCCCTGCTCGCAGGCGATCAGCGCATTCCCCTGACCGTCAGCGTGGGCGTCGCGGCCATGCATGCCAACGATGACAGCGCCCATTCCTCGCTTTCACGCAGCGACCTGGCGCTTTATCGCGCCAAGAAAAATGGTCGCAACCGTATCGAGTGTCACTGAGCGGCGCTCGCCACCCGCGTCACGACTTCAAGGCGCCCGAGGTCTTGGCGATATGGGTCGCAATCAGATCCATCAAGGGTGGCGACAGACAATCATACGGCTCCAGGCCGAGTTCATTGAGCCGCGCGCGCACTTCGCCCATGATCGCCGGGTCGGTCCCCGATTCGATGATCGATGAAACGAACGCGGCAAATTGCGGGGCAGTCCAGCCTTTGTCCGGTGACAGTTCCGTGTGAATGAAGTCAAACCCGTACAGGGGGTGCGCGGCGTTCTCGATTCGCCCATACATGTGCGTGCCACACTGGGTACAGGCATACCGCTGGATCGTGGCCTTGGGGTCGACGATCGCGAGTTTCTCGGCATGCTCGGTGACCCTGAGCTTGTCCCGGGGCACCACCGCGACCATGGAGAACAAGGCGCCTTCGGGTTTCCAGCACTTGGTGCAGCCACAGGCATGGTTGAAGGCCGACTGCGCATCGACCTGGACGCGTACCGGATCCTGCGGGCATTTACAGACCAGGCTGCCGCCGGTGAAATTGTCCATGCCGGCCTCGATGCCCTTGTCGACAGACGGATGGATCGAAAATGAAGCGGTCATTTCCCACCTCCTGGTTGTTTTCATCTAATACTAGAGGGCATCGCAGGACCGACGCGTGCTACTGGTCTGGAAAGGAGAACGCGAAGTGAGCATCCAGTTGAACCACACGATCGTCTGGTGCCGGGACAAACAGACCTCGGCAACCTTCCTCACGCAAATCCTTGGCCTGCCCCCGGCGACGCCCTTCGGGCCGATGCTGGTCGTGCAGTTGGGCAACGACGTATCGATGGATTTCTACGACAACGACGAGTTTTCATCCCAGCACTATGCCTTTCTGGTGGGCAAGGATGAGTTCGACGCCGCGTTCGCGCGGGTACGCGAACGCGGCCTGCCCTACTGGGGCGACCCGGGCAAGCATCGCCCCGGCGAGATCTACCATCACAACGGCGACCGGGGCTTCTATTTCGATGACCCCGATGGTCATCTGCTGGAAGTCATCGTGCGCCCTGGCGCCTCAAGCTGAAGGCCTGGCCAGCGTCTGCGCATAGCGCAGCCGGTCGATATTGGCGCCGCTGAGCACCACCGCAACCCGGGCGCCTTGCTGGCGATCACGCTCCTGGATCAGCGCGGCCAGCCCGGCCGCTCCCGCACCTTCGGCGGTGTTGTGGGTGTCTTCGTGGAAAATGCACATGGCATCGGCGATCTCGTCATCGCTGACCCGCACCACCCGCGCAGCACCCTGGCGGATGATTTCGAAGGCATCGGCCGAAGGCAGGCGACAGGCAATGCCATCGGCGAAGGTATTGGCCGTTTCGGTGGTGACGATCCGCCCCTGTTCGAAACTTTGCGCATAGGCGTCCGCGGCCGTCGAAACCACGCCAACGATCTCGGTCTTGAGGCCCAGCAAATCGCGGACCTGGATCAACCCACAAATGCCTGACCCCATGCCGATCGGCACGTAGACGCAGCGCAGATCCTGCACCGCTTCGAGCAACTCGAGCGCGTAAGTGGCAACGCCGCGGATCAGGTCGGGATGAAAGGCCGGGACGCTTTCGTAGCCATGCAGTTGCGCCTGGCGGGCGGCTTCGTTGCGGGCTTCGTCGAAGTCCTGGCCATACTCGATCAGCTGGGCGCCCAAGGCGCGCATGGCGGCATTCTTTTCCCGGGAATTGCCTTGCGGTACCACGATGATGATCGGCAGCCCGACACTGCGCGCCGCCAGGGCCAGGCTCTGGCCATGATTGCCGCGCGTGGCGGTTACCAGCCCGCGTACGCCGGGCGAACGTTCGAGCAGCGCCTGGACGTAGAGCAGGCCGCCCCTGACTTTGAAAGCGCCGGTCGGCGCGTGGTTTTCATGTTTGACCCAGACCTCGCAACCCAGCCGCTCGGCCAGCCGTGGCCAGGCCAATTGCGGAGTCGGCGCAACGTGGCCACGAATATGCTGCGCCGCTTCGCGCAGGCCATTGAGATCGAACATGAGGCACCTGTCAGGTCGGGGGTTTGACCTGATCTTAGGAGCACTGCATTGTATGGGTAAAATCTTATATTGCATGGGCAGTAATAAATGTGGACTCCTCGATTGACCGACAGCCCCCTGCCCCGCTACCTGGCCCTGGTCGAAGCCATCACCCAGGCCATCGAGAACGGCGAGCTGAAGGTCGGTGAGCGCCTGCCGCCGCAACGGCGCCTGGCCTGGAACCTGGGCCTGAACCCGAGCACGACCATGCAGGCCTACCGCGAAGCGGCGCGACGGCACCTGGTAGCGGGCGAAGTCGGGCGCGGCACCTATGTGCTGGCCGGCAGCAAGGAAGCGACGCTGTTTCGCCTCAAGCATCCAGGCGAGCGGCCTGCCCTGATCGACCTGTCCACCAACGTACCGGTGACCGACGAACATGAAGAGGATGTCGAAACGGCCTTGCATGCATTGCTGCACAGCGGCCAGGCCCGGCACCTGCAACACTACCTCGGCGCAGAGGACCTGCAGCTCGGCCGTGTTCGCGGCGCTGCCTGGCTGCAGGCCCGAGGCCTGAACGTACCGGCGCAGAACATCCTGCTCTGTGCCGGGGCCCAGCAAGGGCTGTTCACGGCCCTGCTGTCGCTCTGCCAGCCGGGTGAGCCCGTGCTCGTGGAAGCCTTTACCGCGCCGGGCATCAAGGCCGCCTGCCGCCAATTGCGCCTGCCCTTGCATGGAGTGGCGCTGGACCGACATGGCATCGTGCCGGACGATCTCGACCGCATGGCGCGAGCGACCGGGGCGAAAATCATCGTGCTCACCCCGACCCTGCAAAACCCCACGGCGGCGACCATGACTGTCCAGCGGCAACTGGAGATTGCCGAGGTGGTCAGGCAGCATGACCTGCTGGTGATTGAAGACGACGTGTACGGTGGCCTTGCTCGCATACCACCGCTGTCCAAAGTGCTCGGCCGTCATGGGCTGCTGGTGACCAGCCTGTCGAAAACCGTCGCCCCTGGCCTGCGTCTCGGCTGGATCGTTGCAGACCCGGAGGTACTCGAGCGCATCGACCCGCACGCTCAAGCCACGCATTGGGCGATATCGCCGTTGAGCCTGAGCATTGCCTGCCAATGGATAGAGGACGGCACCGCGCAACGCCGGTTGGCCTGGCAAACCGAGGAAGTCACCCAACGCTGGCGCCTGGCCAGGAAAATTCTCGGGCCTGCCCTGTTCGAGACCGACATCCCTTCGCCGCATATCTGGGTGATGGCCGGGCAGTCATCCACGGCATTGGCACAGGCCTGCCGCGCCGCCGAGGTCGACGTCGTGCCGGCCGAGGTTTTCGCCGTGAAGCAGAGTGATACCCAGGCGATTCGAATCAGCCTGTCGGCGGCCAGGAACCGGGCCGAGCTCAAGCTGGCGCTGGAAAGGGTTGCCGCGGCGGTGATCTCGAGCGCCCCGCCGCGGTCACTGTAGCCGCTGCCGCTAGGCTGCGCTCGCACGCGAAGCGGGCGCAGGTTCTCAAGATCGCCGGGGAGCCCCTGCGGGACTCCAGCGCAGCCTGCGGCAGCGGCTACGCCGACGGTGGAACGCCAAACCGATGTTGCACACCGCCCAGGCCCTTCTACGCTGGGTGTGTGAAAACCCACCCACATTCGAAAGGTTGCCCATGACAGATCGCATCGAAAAAGAAGTTCGCCTCAAGGCACCACCGGCCGAAGTCTGGAAAGCGCTGGCCAATGCCGAAACCTTCGGTCAATGGTTTGGCGTGGCACTCCAGGGCCAGCAGTTCAAGGTCGGCTCCCCCACGCGAGGGCATATCACCTATCCCGGCTACGAACACCTGAAGTTCGACGTACAGGTCGAGCGTATCGAGCAGGAGCACTTGTTGGCCTTTCGCTGGCACCCCTACGCCGTCGACCCCGCGGTGGATTATTCGCAGGAGCCCACCACCCATGTAGTTTTCCAACTGCAGGAACTGGCCGATGGCACGCTACTACGCGTTGTCGAGTCGGGCTTCGAGAAAATTCCCGCTGCACGTCGCGACGAAGCGTTCAAGATGAACAGCAACGGGTGGAATGAACAAATGAAAAACATCCAGAAGTATCTGAAGGGCTGAATCTCGTCGCGCGGGCTTGCGGCGCAATGCATCAGAATTTCGAGCAACCGTTACCCATTACGCGATATTCGAGGGTGTGGCGTTGCCCTTGATGATCTTCGTAAGTCATTTGCGCCGGCACCACTTCGCAGACGTCCGGGATCGACGAGATGCTCACCACTTTGGCAATATCCAGGTCCGTCGAATAGGTGTATTTTTCCGCCGGGGCCTGGCTGGCGGTCTGGACGTCTCCGGCCGCCGCAAGTGTCGAGAAGCCGACCAGGGCCAGGGTTAACAGGGTTTTCATGATCAATGGCCTTTAAAGCAATCGCATTGAAAGATTGACTTCATTTGCCGAGCTGGCGGGAAGAAGTTGTTACGCAAATACAGCGTCAGGCGTAACACGAAGTACCTTATCCCTGCTTGTTCAATGTTCGGGACAGGCACAGGTTACAACTTCAGGTTGATTATTAAAGCCTGAACGCCGACATTCACTCTTACCCAATCCGTAACAGTTACCACAGGATTCACTCCGGTGCCCGACCTGCACTACAGCCTGCTACCCGACCTTTCACGGCCATTGCTCGACAAGTTCTACCGAGCCCATCGATCGCCCATGCGCAGCGCTTGCGATGCTCAGTTGTGGGTGGCAAGGGCTGCCGAAATCGTTGCCGCCCTGTGCCTGCGGCCCGTGAGCGAAGGCTTCTGGTTGACCGGCCTGCTGGTGGATCCCGCATGGCGCGGGCAAGGCGTGGCCCGTGCCATGATCGAGCAGGTACAGGGGCAGTGCGAGGCGTCGATCTGGCTGTTCTGCCATCCCGAACTTTTTGATTTCTATCACCGCCTGGGCTTTGTCGAAGCCGGCGACCTGCCAGGCTCGCTTTGCGAGCGGCTCGTGCGCTACCAACGGAGCAAGCCACTGATAGCGCTGCAGTGGCAGCGCGCGCCTTGATCTTCGGTTACGACGCGCTCAGAAGTGCTCGGCATCCAGGGAGTGGTCGCGACCCAGCCCCGACACATGCTTTTTCTCATGTTCGTGGCCTGTCCCGTCAAAATCCTTCTCGCCCGGATCCTTGCCTTCGGCCGACATGTGCTCGATCACCGCGTTCATCTCCGCGCCAAGCAACAGCACGGCCGCGGAAATGTAGAAATACAGCAGCAGGACAATGATCGCCCCGATGCTGCCATACATGGCGTTGTAGTCGGCGAAGGTCTTGACGTAATAACCAAAACCCAGCGAGGCGATGATCCAGACCAGTACCGCCAGTACCGAACCCGGGGTGATGAAGCGAAACTCTTGCTTCACGTCCGGCATCACGTAGTAGATCAAGGCCACCGAAACCATCAGCAGGATGATGATCGAGGGCCAGCGCAGCACGGTCCAGAGGGTGACGATGAACTCTTCCATGCCAATCTGCCCGGCCAGCCAGCCCATGACCTGCGGCCCGATCACCATCAGTGCGGCAGCGGCGAGCAGCATGCCGGCGATACCGACCGTGTAGATAATCGACAGCGGAAACCGCTTCCATACCGGTCGCCCTTCCACCACGTCGTAGGCGGCGTTCATCGCGCTCATCATCAAGCGCACGCCAGCCGAAGCGGTCCACAAGGCAATGACGATACCGACCGAGAGCAGCCCACCCTTGGACTGCTGCAACTGGTCAATGACCGGATTGACCTGTTCCAGCGCCTGGGGCGGCAACACCAACTCCGATTGCAGGCGCAACCAGGAAAAGAAATCGGGCAGGTGCAGGAAACCGATCAGGGCGATCAGGAACAACAGGAAGGGAAACAGCGAAAACAGCATCTGATAGGCCAGCGCCGAGGCGTAGGTCGACATTTCATCAGCCGCGAATTCATGAACCGTACGCACCAGTACCCGGTGCAGCGGTAATCCGCGCAAATCCGGAAAAAACATAGCGTCTCCTTTCGCCGCTCTATGTTCATCTATCTGCCGTATATCGAAGGCAGTGGCCGGTTTTTATTACATCAAATTACCTTAATTGACGACCAACCAGCAGTGTTTCAATGTGTGAGTTTCAATTGATTTTTCTGTGGGCCTTGGCGAGCGCTGGCGCGCTCGATCGCGGGCGGGCCCGCTCCCACACCCTCTGTGAGAGCGGGCTTGCCAGCGATGAGGCCCTGACAGACTGCCCCACACTCAAGTTTTAACTTTATGTTTGCGGGCGTTCCCACCAGAATGCACAGCATCTTTGACGCTGTGCTGAAGATTCACACCTGTAGGAACCTTATGAAACTCGACAAACCCCTGGCCATTGCGCGCCGCAACAAAGAACTCGGCGGCGCGGTGCTGGGCGTCAACAATTGCCACTTCACCCTGCTCGATGGCAAGCGCAACATCTGGTGGTTCGATATCCCGGTCGCGCGCCTGCAGATCGGCCAGTACGAATGGGTGCACTTGCTGCTGCACAACCCGCAGACCGATCTGCTCCTGCACTTGAAGGTGCCGACGGTCTATATGCGGGAAAAACTCGAGGGGCTGGTCGTGCGCAACCCCGGCAAACGCAAGTCCACGGTCAGCCTGGAACTCAGCGCCGACAAGGACTCGTTCCTCAAGGACGTACGACCTGCCGGCACTGGCGTGGGCTTTGCCCAGTTTCTGCAGCCCTGAGCCTCAGCCCCGGGCAACTCAGCTCAGTTCAATGCGGTCGGCGTGAATCACGATCTTGCCTTCCTTGTAGAGTGCGCCGATCGCTTTCTTGAAGTTGCCCTTGCTGACACCGAACAAACCGCTGATCACTTGTGGATCGCTCTTGTCGCTGACCGGCAGCACACCCTTGTTCTCGCGCAACTTGTCGAGAATCTTGGTGTGCAGGCTGATGCTGGCATCCTGGCCAACCGGCTGCAGGCTCAAGGCGATCTTGCCGTCGGCACGCAGTTCTTTGATATAGCCTTTCTCTTGCTTGCCCGAACGCAGGAACTTGAACACTTCGTTCTTGTGGATAAGGCCCCAGTGCTTGTTGTTGATGATCGCCTTGAAACCCATGTCGGTTTCTTCGACCACCAGCAGATCGACTTCCTGGCCGACCTTATAGTTGGCCGGTACCTTGTCCAGGTAGCGGTCCAGGCGCGCGGTGGCGGTGATGCGACGGGTGCGCTTGTCCAGGTAGGCATGCACGACGCAGTACTCACCGGCGCTCATCTGGCGCTTTTCTTCGGAGTACGGCAACAGCAGGTCCTTGGGCAGGCCCCAGTCGAGAAACACGCCGATGCTGTTGACTTCGACGACTTTCAAACTGGCAAACTCGCCGACTTGAAGTTTTGTTTTTTCAGTCGTGGCGATTAATTTATCTTCGCTGTCCAAATAAACAAAAACATTCAACCAGTCTTCATCTTCACTGGGAATATCTTTAGGAATATACCGATTGGGCAGCAGGATTTCACCGTCCGCGCCACCGTCGAGGTATAAACCGAAATCTGTATGTTTGACCACTTGCAAGCTGTTGTAGCGACCGATTAAAGCCATTTCCGAAAATCCTCATTGCGTGGGCAGCATTCTACCCGAGATTGCTCGTTTTGCCTTGCAAGCCTTGCTCAGGGCCCGATTTTCGCGGGCTGCGACCCTGGGTCGCGACAGTCCGAGGCCCGCGCAGCCGACCGGCAGCGGACAACGGGGAACTTCCCAGTAAAAACAGCGAGTTAGGGGTTTATTTTAAGCTTCAACTTTTACCCCGGGTCGCTATTTATCCGCTTATTTCCCAGCCGATAGTTGGCTAACAAAAAGGTTGAATATTCGTGTACAATGGCTGGCCATATTGATGTCAAGACAGGTTAATGGCAGCCATGCGCGTAAAAGCATCGAACAGCAAAGTGAAGCCAGCCCCCGCCGTTGAAACCAGCGAATCGATCAACGATCAGATCGCCGCGTTTCTGAAATCCGGTGGTGAAATCCAGCAAATCGCCAAAGGCGTCAGCGGCCAGACCTTCACGCCGTCCAAGCACATCAGCCTGGGCAAGAAGTAATACCCGGCACCAAAGAAACACCTGAGGCCCGTGGGCGCCCTGACACTCGATCAGCCAAAGCCCACCGCCTCCTCCCTCGCATTACCCTCGTGTGATACCTGATCCTCACTCAACGCCTCTCGCAACGCTTCGTACAGCCGTCTGATTGCTCGGCTTAGTGGAACTGCACCCGCCACCGTTGTTCTATAAAGACAAGCATGCCCTCGCAAGGATTCGACCATGTATCGCTGCCTGCGTGTATCCGTACGTGCGTTGTCGTTGCCGATTCTCTGCACCCTGCTGCTTGCCTGTTCCAGCGTCGATCTGGCCTATCGCAACCTCGACCTGCTCATTCCCTGGTCATTGAATGACTACCTGAGCATGAATGCCCAGCAGAAAACCTGGCTCGATGAGCGCCTCAAGGTTCACCTGCGCTGGCACTGCAGCACTCAGTTGCCCGTCTATCGGAGCTGGCTCGATCGGGTCGACCGGATGGTGGCCAGCAATCAGGTCAACGATCAACAGCTGCAAGCACGCGCCAAAGAGGCGAAACAGGCCATTGCTGACGTTGCCAAGGCCGTCACCCCTTCGGCGGTCGAGTTGCTGCGCGGGTTTGACGACGAACAAATCAGGGAATTGCGTCAGACCTTTGCCGAGGATGTGCGTAAACGCCATGAGAAATACGTCAACACGCCGCTTGAGCGGCAAATCGGCAATCGCGCCCAGCGCATGGAAAAGCGCCTGACGGCCTGGCTGGGCGACCTGACCCCCGCCCAACGGGTACGGGTGCAGGCGTGGGCGCAATCGCTGGGTGAACAGAACCGTCAGTGGATCGACAACCGCGCACGTTGGCAGGCACAACTGATCGCGGCCATGCAGCAACGCGAGCGTCCGGAATTTGCGCAGCAAGTCGAACGCCTGCTCAAGGATCGCGACAGCGTATGGACACTCCAGTATCGCCAGACCCAAAAACAGAATGAACAGGCCGTGCGCAGCCTGCTGGTCGACGTGATGAAAGACAGCACCCCGGCACAGCGCCAGCGCTTGCGGCACAAAATCGCCGACGTGCGCCAGGATTTGCACAACCTTGAATGCCTGAAAACAGCCGCTTCATCCTGACGCGCCGGATCACCTCACTCGTTGCGCCCCTTGCGCCGGTACGGGAACACATCGATGACCTTGCCATCACGGATCGCGCCCTGCAGGCCCTTCCAGTAATCGGCATCATAGAGTTCGCCATGCAATTGGCTGAACAGCCGCCGCTGGCCGGCATCGGCGAACAGAAAGGGCGGAAACTCCTCCGGAAACACATCCAGCGGCCCGATCGAATACCAGGGCTCGGAAGCCATTTCGTCTTCCGGGTACCGTGGCGGCGGGATATAGCGGAAGTTCGCTTCGGTCAGGAAGCAGATCTCGTCGTAGTCATAAAACACCACCCGGCCGTGACGGGTGACCCCGAAATTCTTCAGCAGCATGTCACCGGGAAAGATATTCGCCGCCGCCAGTTGCTTGATCGCCAGGCCATAGTCATCCAGTGCCTCGCGTACTTGCGCCTCGTTGGCGTTCTCCAGGTACAGGTTCAACGGGGTCATGCGCCGCTCGGTCCAGCAGTGGCGGATCAGCACGGTATCGCCCTCGACTTCCACCGTCCCGGCCGCAACCTCCAGCAATTCGGCCAGGCAGTCGGGGTCGAACTTGCTCAGTGGAAAGCGGAAGTCGGAAAACTCCTGGGTATCAGCCATGCGCCCGACCCGGTCGACGCTCTTTACCAGGCGGTACTTCTCGATCACCGTGGCCCGGTCGACGTTCTTGGACGGCGAGAAGCGGTCCTTGATGATCTTGAACACGGTATTGAAGCCCGGCAGGGTGAACACACTCATGACCATGCCGCGCACACCCGGGGCCATGATGAAGCGGTCGTCGGTATTGGCCAGATGGTTGATCAGCGCCCGGTAGAACTCGGACTTGCCATGCTTGTAGAAACCGATCGAGGTGTACAGCTCGGCGATATGCTTGCCCGGCAGGATGCCCTTGAGAAAGCCGATGAACTCGGCTGGCACTGGCACATCGACCATGAAGTAGGAACGGGTGAAGGAGAAGATGATCGACACTTCGGCTTCATCGGTGATCAGCGCATCGATCTGGATGCCGTGCCCTTCGCGGTGCAGCAGCGGGATAACCAGCGGCCACTGTTCATCGGGCGTGAAAATGCGCCCTACCAGGTACGCGCCCTTGTTGCGGTACAGCACCGAGGAGAACAATTCGACGCTCAGTGAGGGGTCCTTGCAGACCCAATCGGGCAGGCTTTCGCGCAATTGGCCTTGCAGACGCCCCAGGTCGCCCGCCAGATCAGCGTAGGGCACATCGAACGAGTACTCGGCGAAGATCTGCGCGAGCATGCTCGACAGCGCCCCTTCGGGCCGATACGTGCGCGTTTGCGCCACCCGCTCATGCACGCGCATCGATGGCCGGGTGGTGTGAATGAACATGCAACCGTCGCTGATCAGGTCATGGCTGAACAGCCCACAGAAAATCGAGTTGTACCAGGTTTCGGCCAACTCATCGTCAAGGCGCAGGTCGATCAGGCTGATGTAGGCGCTCTTGACCAGCGGCCAGAGTCCGACATCCAGCAGCCCCTCCGCCTCGAACCCCTTGCGCAGCCAACCGGTGACCTCGCTGACCTTTTCTTCATACAGGTTGATCCGCGCAGCGGAGGCCGTCTGGGTGCCCTGCCATTGCGCCTGTTCGAACCGTGCACGCGCCCCATCGGTGATCTGGCGAAAATGCTCGCGGTAATTGTCGAAGCCATCGAGGATCCTTCGAGCGATATCGGCGGCCGGCCATTGCTGGGGCATAAAACGTCCTCTGCGGGAATTCGAAAGCCTGAGCTTATCCATCGACCGGGCTTTGGAAAAGCGCAATCTGTGGCTGGGTGGTCACGTTTGCGGGGGGTTCTATGTTGGCTGTCAGGGCCTCATCGCTGGCAAGCCAGCTCCCACAAAGGTTCAGCGCCCAGAATGCCATTTGCGTGAACACAGCTGTACCTTGTGGGAGCTGGCTTGCCAGCGATGGGGCCCGCCCAGGCACCACAAGCCCAATTCGACCGCAATATCCCGATTGCGCCGCCCTCAGCGCTCAGTAACACTCCCGCCCCTGCCAAAAGGATCTGGAGATCACCGTGAGCCCCACTGCCGCTATCCACCTGCTGTTGCTCGCCGCCATCTGGGGCGCGAGCTTTTTGTTCATGCGCATCATCGCGCCAGTGATCGGTGCGATGCCTACGGCTTTTTTCCGTGTGTCGATTGCCGCCGCCGGCCTGCTGGTGATTCTGGCGCTGATGCGCATCGACTGGAATTTCCGAGGCAAACTCAAGGTCTGCCTGGTGCTGGGCATGATCAACTCCGGCATCCCCGCAGCCATGTATTCGCTGGCCGCCCAGGTACTGCCCGCCGGTTACTCGGCGATTTTCAATGCCACCACCCCGTTGATGGGTGTATTGATCGGCGGCCTGTTCTTTCGCGAGCCAATGACCTTGAGCAAACTGACCGGCATCTTCCTCGGGCTGTTCGGTGTCGGTGTGTTGAGCGGCGCCGGTCCCGTGGAATTCGATCTGGCCCTGCTGCAAGGCGCCCTTTCATGCCTGGCCGCGACCACCTGTTACGGTTTCGCAGGGTTCCTGGCGCGGCGCTGGCTCGACCAGCGCGGCGGGCTGGACAGCCGCTTGGCGGCATTGGGCAGCATGCTCGGCGCCACGCTGCTGTTGCTGCCGCTGTTCGGCTACAGCGCGCTGACCCAGCCACCGGCCAGTTGGGGTGGCTGGAGTGTCTGGTTGTCGCTGCTGGGCTTGGGGCTCGTGTGCACGGCGCTCGCCTACATCCTGTATTTCCGCCTGCTCAGCGAGATCGGCCCGGTCAAATCCATGACCGTGACCTTCCTGATCCCCCCCTTCGGCGTGCTCTGGGGTTACTGGCTGCTCGATGAACCCTTGTCGATGGCGCATCTCTACGGCGGCCTGCTGATTGCCGTGGCGCTGTGGTTTGTGCTCAAGCCGGCAAAAGATCAACCGAACAACCACTGGCCCAGCAACACCAGCACGAACACCGCCAGTACCGGCCGCAGCACGCGATAAAGTTTGGGATAGCGACGCTTCATCTGCTTGACCCAGCCACTGATGCCATTGCTGAAGCGCTTGCTGCAGGCATAGGCCTGGTTGATCCCGCCCACGCGTTCGTCGTCGAGATTCTGCGGCGCGGTGGCACGCCCGAGGAAAGCACTGACGCCACGGTTGATTCGGCTTATCAGCCCATTGTTCAAGGGGCGTTCGATATCGCAGAAGAGGATCACCCGGGTCTGCCCGGTTTCGTTTTTCACCCAGTGCACGTAGGTTTCGTCGAACATGACGTCTTCACCGTCACGCCAGGCATACACCTGGCCGTCGACGTAGATCCGGCAATCATCGGAGTTCGGCGTCGACAGCCCCAGGTGGTAGCGCACGGAGCCGGCAAAGGGATCGCGGTGCGGGTTCAGATGGCACGCCGGAAAACAGATACATCAACGCGTTGTACGGGGCGAACAACGCCGAGTGGTTGACGAACTGGCGCAGCAACGGCAAGCGGGCCTTGCCGCGTAGATGGACATACAGCGTACTACCCAGAAACAGCGACAAGACCACGGCCTTGGCGGCAAAGGATAGGGTCATGCATCACTCCTTGTGTCAGCAATCGGGTAACCAGAAACTGTCATCAATCAGAGCGTGGCGGATACAACTATCCCGGCGACCACCCTGCACACTCTGGCCGTCGGTTGTATGCGATTGTCATGATAGTCCGAACCCTGGCCGGCAATAACCGGCCAGGATGACAATCTGTCTTGAGGATCCGGTAATAAAACCGCTGCAGGCTACTGCTGGTTTTCCTGGTCAGTGAACAGGTCGCTGAAGAGCATGCTCGACAAGTACCGCTCACCGGAGTCCGGCAGAATGACCACGATGGTCTTGCCTTGCATTTCCGGTTTCTCGGCCAACCGGATGGCCGCTGCCATCGCCGCGCCCGAGGAAATCCCGCACAGGATCCCCTCTTCCTGCATCAGGCGCAGGGCCATGGCCTTGGATTCTTCGTCGCTGACCAGCTCCACCTGATCGACGATCGACAAGTCGAGGTTTTTCGGCACAAAACCGGCGCCGATGCCCTGGATCTTGTGCGGGCTGGGTTTGATCTCCTCGTTGGCCCGGGCCTGGGTGATCACCGGGGAAACCAGGGGCTCCACCGCCACCGACAGGATCGGCTTGCCCTGGGTGTTCTTGATGTAGCGCGATATCCCGGTAATGGTGCCGCCGGTACCCACGCCCGAGACCAGTACATCGACAGCGCCGTCGGTGTCGTTCCAGATTTCCGGGCCTGTGGTTTTCTCGTGGATGGCCGGGTTGGCCGGGTTGTTGAATTGTTGCGGCAAGAAGTAATTGGCCGGATCGCTGGCGAGGATTTCAGCGGCCTTGTCGATGGCGCCTTTCATGCCCTTGGCAGGATCGGTGAGTACCAGTTCGGCACCGAGGGCCTTGAGCACCTTGCGGCGCTCGATGCTCATGGACGCCGGCATGGTCAGTTGCAATTTGTAACCCCGCGCCGCCGCGACAAACGCCAGGCCGATGCCGGTGTTGCCGGAGGTCGGCTCGATAATGGTCATGCCCGGCTTGAGCTTGCCGCTGCTTTCAGCGTCCCGGATCATGCTTGCCCCGATCCGGCACTTGACCGAATAGGCCGGGTTACGACCCTCGATCTTGGCCAGCACGGTCACGCCTCGGGGGGCGATACGGTTGATCTGGACCAGCGGCGTGTTGCCGATGGATTGCGCGTTGTCAGCAAAAATACGACTCATGGCGGGGTCCTTTTGACACCAGGCGAAAACTTCAAGGGTATGCCTCGGCCTCCGGTGCGTCCACCCCCGCCGAACCGATGCCGCCAGCGGCAGTCAATGACTATATAGACCGCCATGGATCCTCGACCATGAAACGCCGTTATGTTGGCCGCTCTGCGCAAGAATCAGTTCGCCACCCGAGTTGAACTCAGGGGCAACGTGCACCAAAGTGATATCAGTGGGCTGCAGGCCTTCTTCCAGATTCTGCGAAATGGCTTCATTCAAGCCTTCAACGCACGCTATGAGCAACCACCACCAAAGGCTGACTGAGTCACGAGGTGACGCCCCATTCAGAGACTGAATGGGGCGTCTGCGTTCACAGTCGACCAGAGCCCGCGTTATAGTCGTGCACAATTTTAAATTCCGCCGGCAGCAAACCGCCTGGCGACACGTTCGAGGATTGGCAGATGAAGTTCGAAGGCACCAGCGCATACGTCGCTACAAACGACCTCAAGCTCGCGGTCAACGCAGCGATCACCCTGGAGCGGCCCTTGCTGGTCAAAGGCGAGCCCGGCACCGGCAAGACCATGCTGGCCGAGCAACTGGCCGAGTCTTTCGGCGTCAAGCTGATCACCTGGCACATCAAGTCCACCACCAAGGCCCACCAGGGCCTCTACGAGTACGACGCGGTCAGCCGTCTGCGCGACTCGCAGCTGGGCGTGGACAAAGTGCACGATGTGCGCAACTACCTGAAAAAGGGCAAGCTGTGGGAAGCGTTCGAGGCTGAAGAACGGGTCATCCTGCTGATCGACGAAATCGACAAGGCCGACATCGAGTTCCCCAACGACCTGTTGCAGGAGCTGGACAAGATGGAGTTCTACGTTTACGAGACCAATGAGACGATCAAGGCCAGGCAGCGCCCGATCATCATCATCACCTCCAATAACGAGAAAGAGCTGCCGGACGCCTTCCTGCGTCGTTGCTTCTTCCATTACATCGCCTTCCCGGACCGCACCACGATGCAACAGATCGTCGATGTGCACTACCCGGACATCAAGAATGAGCTGGTCAGCGAAGCCCTTGATGTGTTCTTCGACGTACGCAAGGTGCCTGGCCTGAAGAAAAAGCCTTCGACCTCCGAGCTGGTCGACTGGCTCAAGCTGCTGATGGCCGACAACATCGGCGAAGCGGTATTGCGCGAACGCGATCCGACCAAGGCCATTCCGCCGCTGGCCGGCGCCCTGGTCAAGAACGAGCAGGACGTGCAATTGCTCGAGCGCCTGGCGTTCATGAGCCGTCGCGGCAATCGCTGATCATTCCACCTGGATCAAAGGGCGACAGCCATGCTGCTCAACCTGTTCAATGAAATGCGCGCAGCCAGGGTGCCGGTCTCGGTACGCGAGCTGCTCGACCTTATCAACGCGCTCAAGCAGCGCGTGACCTTCGCCGACATGGACGAGTTCTACTACTTGTCCCGGGCCATCCTGGTGAAGGACGAACGTCACTTCGACAAGTTCGACCGGGCGTTCGCGGCCTATTTCAACGGGCTTGAAAAGCTCGACGACCACTTGCAGGCGCTGATCCCCGAGGACTGGCTGCGCAAGGAGTTCGAGCGCTCGCTCAGCGATGAAGAGCGCGCGCAGATCCAGTCCCTCGGCGGCCTGGACAAACTGATCGAAGAGTTCAAGAAGCGCCTGGAAGAACAGAAGGAACGCCATGCCGGCGGCAACAAGTGGATCGGCACCGGTGGCACCAGCCCGTTCGGCTCCGGCGGTTTCAACCCCGAGGGCATTCGCGTGGGCGATGCCGGCAAGCGCCAGGGCAAGGCCGTCAAGGTCTGGGACCAGCGCGAGTACAAGAACCTCGACGACCAGGTCGAGCTGGGCACGCGCAACATCAAGGTCGCCTTGCGCCGCCTGCGCAAGTTCGCGCGCCAGGGCGCGGCCGAAGAGCTGGATATCGACGGCACCATCGACCATACCGCCCGCGATGCCGGCCTGTTGAACATCCAGATGCGTCCGGAGCGGCGCAACACCGTCAAGCTACTGTTGCTGTTCGATATCGGCGGCTCGATGGATGCCCACGTGAAGATCTGCGAAGAACTGTTCTCGGCTTGCAAGACCGAATTCAAGCACCTGGAGTACTACTACTTCCACAACTTCGTGTATGAGTCGGTGTGGAAGAACAACCTGCGCCGCACCTCCGAACGCACGGCGACCCATGACCTGCTGCACAAGTACGGCGCCGACTACAAGGTGATCTTCGTCGGCGACGCCGCCATGGCGCCCTACGAAATCACCCAGGCCGGCGGCAGCGTCGAGCACTGGAACGAAGAGCCGGGTTATGTGTGGATGCAGCGCTTCAGGGAGAAATTCAAAAAGCTCATCTGGATCAACCCGTACCCCAAGGACACCTGGAACTACACCGCCTCGACCAACATCGTGCGTGACTTGATCGAGGACCAGATGTATCCGCTGACCTTGCGTGGGTTGGAGGAAGGGATGCGGTTTTTGTCGAAGTAACTCGCGGTGGCTACGGCGATCGACTGTAGCCGCTGCCGTCAGGCTGCGCTGGGGCCGCCAGGCCCCCGGCGATTTCGAGATCCTGCGCGCCCTGACGGGCGCGAGCGCAGCCTTCGGCAGCGGCTACGGTTTGCGAGGCGTCAGCGGTAACGTTGCATGAACGTCTGCTGCTGCTCATGCGCCGTCTCCTGCACCACCGGGTTCAACCTGACCACCGCCCCCGGCAAACACTGCGCCAGCCGCGCCAACGCCAATGGCGTCAACGCCCCCAACCGCGGATAGCCGCCAATGGTCTGCCGATCGTTGAGCAGCACAATGGGCTGCCCATCCGGCGGAACCTGGATCGCGCCCAAGGGGATGCCTTCGGAGATCATCGGCTTGCCCAGGTACTTCAACTCGGGCCCCAGCAGGCGAATGCCCATGCGATCGGCGCGGGTGTCGAGGGTCCACTTGGCGTTGAACGCATCGAACAGGCTTTGCCCGCCGAAATCACCGATCTGCGCACCCAGCACCACGTCCAGCGGCTGGCTGGCCGCCAAGTCCGGAATCAAAACGTGCGGCAAGACCCGAACGCTCGGCGCCTGCCCTGAATAACTCAATGACTGCCCCTTGGCCAAGGCCTTGCCGAAGCCATCGAGCCCGCCCAGTTCTTCACGCACCACACTGGCACAACTGCCCAGCACCTGCGGCGCGTCGAAACCGCCGGGGGCCGCCAGGTAGGCGCGTGCGCCCAACACCGGCTGAGTGAACTGCAGGCGTTGCCCCCGGCCCATGGCAAAGCTGCGCCACGGCGCCAGCGGCTGGCCATCGAGCGTTGCCCCCAGATCGGCGCCGGCCAGGGCCAATACGCAATCCTGTTGGGCCACCAGCATCAGGCCACCCAGGGTCACTTCCACGACTGCGGCATCCAGGGCATTGCCCAGCAGCCAGTTGGCCCAGGACATCGATACCCAATCCAGCGCGCCGCCCTGGGTCACGCCCAGGTGGCGCACGCCGAAACGCCCGGCATCCTGCAGCAGGCACAGGGGCGTGCTGGCTTCAATCGAAAGCTGGCTCATGCCTGGCCCTCCAAGGGCGTATCGTCGCCGCCCAGGCTGATGAATTCGTTATGGCTGATGGGCACGAAGCGCACCCGATCACCCGGTTGCAGCAGGCTGTAACCTTCACGCTGGCGATCGAAGAGTTTGTCTGGCGTGCGCCCGATCAGGTTCCAGCCACCGGGCGATACGGCCGGGTAGGCAGCGGTCTGGCGCTCGGCGATGCCCACGCTGCCAACGGCGACGCGCTTGCGCGGGGTAGCCAACCGAGGCGCTGCGAGCTGTTCGTCGACCAGGCCCATGAAGGCAAAGCCCGGCGCGAAACCCAGCGCGAACACCTGATACTCGCGCCCACAGTGCCGACGGACCACCTGCTCGATCGATTCGCCGCTGCGCTGCGCCAACAGCGCCAGTTCCGGGCCGACGCTCAGGTCGTACCACACCGCAATATCGTGGCATCGCCCGGCGCTGCCGGTATCGGGCTGCAAGTCGGTCAGCGCCTCGGCGATACATTCACGGGCGGCACGTGGCGAAAAACGGGCCAGGTCGTAATGCACCATCAGCGTCGTGTAGGACGGCACCAGATCGACCAGCCCCTCGCCGAACCCGGTGCGCAGCCGTTGGCCGGCAGCGAGCATCCAGGGCATGTTGGCTTCGTCGATGGCATCGAACAGGCGCACCATCAGGCAATCGATGGCTACCACCTCTATCCGCACCTTCATGACGCGGACTGCCGTTGGAGGGTTTCACGAATGCGCTGCACCGCAGCGACCGAGCTGGCGTTGTCGCCATGCACGCACAGGGTATCGGCCGCCAGCAGCAACTCACTGCCATCGCTGGCCGTCAGGGCCTTGCCGGCAGCCAGGCGCAGCGCCTGCTCGACGATGACTTCCAGGGCGTGGTGCACGGCCCCCGGCAGCTGCCGCGAAACCAAGCGCCCGGCCGCGTCGTAGGCCCGGTCGGCAAAGGCCTCGAACCACAGCGTCAGGCCGTATTCATCGCCCAGGGCCTTTGCTGCGCTGTTGTCGCGGGTGGCCATGAGCATCAATGGCAATTGCCGATCGTAGGCAGCCACCGCCTTGATCACGGCGCGTAGCTTCTCGGCATCGGCCATCATGTCGTTGTACAGCGCACCATGGGGTTTGACGTAACGCACCCGTCCACCCTGGGCCCGGCAGATGCCGTCGAGCGCACCGATCTGGTAGTGCAGCAGGTCTTCGATTTCCTGCGTGGTGCAGGCCATCGAGCGGCGCCCGAAACCGACCAGGTCCGGGTAGGCAGGATGCGCACCGATCATCACATCGTGCGCCAATGCCAGGCTGACGGTTTTGCGCATGATGCCCGGGTCACCGGCGTGGAAACCGCAGGCAATGTTGGCGCAGTCGATAAAGGGCATGACCTGGGCATCCAGGCCCATGGTCCAACTGCCGAAACTTTCACCCATGTCGCAATTCAATAACAGGCGGCTCACGATCACTGCTCCTGAGTGCAGGCTGAGGGACTTGCCACCCATCATAACGGCTGGGCCGGCTGTAACACTATGCCGGCAAGGCCGCAGTCCAGCTAGCGCCCGCTACGCTCGGGCAGAGGCTTGCGTCGACCACCCAGCACAACCCAACCGACCAGCAGCAACAGGCTTTCCACGACCAAGGCCAGGAGCAGCGCGCAGGCCAGGCCCCAGGCAATCGCCTCGGGCGCCAGCAGGATCTGGTAGCTGTAGCCTTTGAGGGTTTCTTCGCGCAATTGCGGGTCGGCCGCGGCAATCACGTGCAAGGCGCGGGCATACCAGGGGCCTTGCAGCGCCTGCCATTCCGACTCGAGCAACTGATTGCGGCCAAGCAGGCTGGCAATGCTGTCGGCGTCGCTGCGAAACACCGGGTCGGTGCTGGCCCGATAGTGCGCTACCAGGGCTTGCAGGTCACCGTCGAAGAAGCGCTCGGCCGTCTCGTTGAACCCCTTGAGGCCCTGCCGTGCTTCGCTCAGGTGGGCTTCGACGCGCTGGCTGTAATCGTTGATCACCCCGGGCACTTGCACGCCCACCAGCAAGCCGAGGGCGAACAACACCAATCGCAGGTAGCTTCGCAGCATTACAGGTTTCCCTATTCAGTCCGGCCTTGGCTGACACACTCGCCGCGACGCCACAGGCCCCATTGGCCGGGCTCGTAGCGGTTCCAGGTTTCGTTTTCGGTCAAGGGTTCGGTGGCGATCACCGTGACCACGTCATTGGGCGTGGTTTCGGCCTGGAAATCGACGATCACATCGACGTCCTTCAAGCGCGCAGGGCCGAACGGCGCCCGGCGGGTGATGTGCACAAGCTTGGTCGAGCAATAGCAAAAGAGCCAGTCGCCGTCGCTGAGCAGGCAGTTGAACACGCCCTTGGCGCGATATTCGCTGCAGGCGGCTTCCAGTACGGGCAGCAACCGGTCGATGTCGACCGGTTCCGGGAACGCTTCGCGAACCCGATTGAGCAGATCACAGAAGGCCGCTTCGCTGTCGGTATCGCCCACCGGCCGATAAAAACCGGCCGCAGGCTCATGCCCGGCCAACTGGCCGTTGTGGGCGAAACACCAGTTGCGCCCCCACAGTTCGCGGACAAATGGATGGGTATTGGCCAGGCTGACCTTGCCGACATTGGCCTGGCGAATGTGGCCGATGACCACTTCGCTCTTGATCGGATAACGCTGTACCAGCTGCGCGACTTCCGACTCGCTGCTGGCGGCCGGGTCCTGGAACAGGCGCAGGCCGCGCCCCTCGTAGAAGCCGATGCCCCAGCCATCGCGGTGGGGGCCGGTACGACCGCCACGCTGCATCAGCCCGGTAAAGCTGAAAACGATATCGGTCGGCACGTTGGCGCTCATGCCCAGTAGTTCACACATGCTCAAACTCTCGCGTCAGGCGGCGGGGACTACAAACGTGGTTCAACCCGCAGGCGACCACCGGGAGCCGGGGGTGCAGGCGGCTTGCGCCCGTAACGGTCGTTGCTGTCGGCGGCAAATGGCTCATCCGGTGAAGGCGGTTCATAGGCATCCTGCTGCGCGGCTGCGGCATCGGCCAGCGCGCGACGTGCCCTGGCACGCTTTTCCATCACCCAACGCACAAGCGCAAAGACCGCATACAGCGCAAAGACCATGATGCCGTACATGAAAAGGTCGGAGATCGCCCGCCAGGCGTTGTTGCCCACTTTGAACAGCAGATCGAGCGCAGAGATGGCCACGGCCGGAGCAAACTTTTCCTTGACCGGGTCAATGATGGTGGGCGTCAGCAACAGGACCGCCACCAGCAGCCGCAGCGGCTCGCGCAGCCAGCGCCACATCCAGCGGGTCAACAGGCACCACACCAGCAGGCAGCCCAGGGCGGCAAAGGCGTAGAGGCCCCAGGCGAGCAGATAATCGTTCTCGGTCATGGCGTCCGTGGCAAGGTAGGCAAATAGGCGCTTATGATAACGACTTTTCGCCGCGCAGGCGCCCCCAAGTATTGCCAGCCTCCGGGCGGCCACCGGGCACAGCGGTTACCTTCAGCAAAAAGAGAGCTTCGCATGTCCTCAACAGCCACCGCTTCCAGCGCCCCGATTGCCCACCTGGCCGACGGTGCCGACCCCTATGCCTGGCTGCAAGCGCGCGACAGCAATGAAGTGCTCGACTACCTCAAGGCAGAAAACCACTACCAGGAGTCGCAACTGGCCGACCAGGCAGAACTGCGTGAGCAGCTGTTCCAGGAGATCAAGGCGCGGATCCGTGAAACCGACCTGTCACTGGCCTCGCCCTGGGGTCCCTACATGTATTTCACCCGCACCACCGCTGGCGACGAATACCCTCGGCACTACCGCTGCCCGCGCCCGGCCGACGATTCGCTCACCGTCGATGAAAGCCAGGAAGAACTGCTGCTCGACCCCAATGCCCTGGCCGCCGGCGGCTTTCTGTCCCTGGGCGCATTCAATATCAGCCCGGACCACAAGCGCCTGGCCTACAGCCTCGACACCAGCGGTGACGAGGTTTACCGCCTGTACGTGAAAGAACTGGCCAGCGGCGTGATCCGCGAGCTGCCGTTCGAAGACTGCGACGGCAGCATGACCTGGGCCAACGACAGCCAGACACTGTTCTTCGCCGAACTGGATGAGACCCATCGCCCGCACAAGCTGTACCGCCACCACCTGGGCGGCACGGCCGTCGAAAAGGTGTTCCACGAGCCCGATGGGCGCTTTTTCCTGCATTGCTACCGGTCCAGCTCCGAGCGGCAGCTGGTCCTCCTGCTCAACAGCAAGACCACCAGCGAAGCCTGGGTGCTGGATGCCGACCATCCGGAAAAGCCCTTCGCCTGCCTGGCGCCGCGGGTCGAGAACCACGAGTACTTTCCCGACCACGGCCAGCTCGACGGCGTCTGGACGTGGTTTATCCGCAGCAACCAGGACGGCATCAACTTCGCCCTGTTCCAGGCGCCCGAACAGGGGCAGGAGGTACCGACCCGCGAGCGCTGGCAGCCCTTGATCGCCCACCGCGACGACGTAATGCTCGAAGGCATCAGCCTCAACGCCTCGGCGCTGACCCTGAGCCTGCGCGAAGGTGGCCTGCCGGTCATCGAGGTGCATCCCCAGGGCCTGCCGCACTATCGCGTGCAACTGCCGGACGCTGCCTACAGCCTGTATGTGCAGGACAGCCTGGAATTCGCCAGCAAGTTCGTTCGCTTGCGCTATGAATCGCTCAACCGTCCAGCCCAGGTACGGCAGCTGACCCTGGCCTGCGGTGAGCAGAAAGTCTTGAAGGAAACCCCGGTGCTCGGCCCGTTCGACGCCGACGCTTATGTCAGCCAGCGCCTCTGGGCCACCGCCGCCGATGGCACCCGGGTGCCGATCAGCCTGGTGAGCCGCCGCGAGGACCTGGGCAAGCCGGTGCCCCTCTACTTGTACGGGTATGGCGCTTACGGCGAGAGCCTCGACCCGTGGTTCTCCCACGCCCGCCTGAGCCTGCTCGAGCGTGGGGTGGCGTTTGCCATCGCCCATGTACGTGGTGGCGGCGAACTGGGCGAAGCCTGGTACCGGGCGGGCAAGCAGGAACACAAGCACAACACCTTCAGCGACTTCATCGCCTGTGCCGAGCACTTGATCGAGGCTGGCGTGACCAGCCCCGCGCAACTGGCCATCAGTGGCGGCAGTGCCGGTGGCCTGTTGATCGGCGCGGTGCTCAACCAGCGCCCGGAGCTGTTCAAGGCCGCCATCGCCGAAGTGCCGTTCGTCGACGTGCTCAACACCATGCTCGACCCCGAGCTGCCGTTGACCGTGACCGAGTACGACGAGTGGGGCAACCCGCAAGACCCGTCCGTTTATGAGCGGATCAAGGCCTATGCGCCCTATGAGAACGTCAGCGCCCAGGCCTACCCGGCGCTGCTGGTGGTTGCCGGTTACAACGACAGCCGCGTGCAGTACTGGGAGGCGGCCAAGTGGGTGGCGAAACTGCGTGCCCACAAGACGGATGACAACTTGTTGTTGCTCAAGACCGAATTGGGTGCCGGGCATGGCGGCATGAGCGGGCGGTACCAGGGGTTGCGCGATGTGGCGCTGGAGTATGGGTTTGTGTTCAAGGTGTTGGGAGTGGTGTAAGCCCTATAGATCGCATCGCTGGCAAGCCAGCTCCCACAGAGGATTACCGGTGCACATTAGTATTTGGCCTGGCATAAACCCTGTGGGAGCTGGCTTGCCAGCGATGGGGTCCTGACTACCCCCCTGGAACCCCGGGTTTCTCCTTGCGCGGCTCCAACCCAGGCAATGGCTGGTCCCTGGGCGGCACCGGCACCTTGATCGGCGGCAACAGTGGCGACCCACGATCGATGCTGCCGGCCCTGGGCACCGTCGGTGCCACGACCTGCGGATAAGGCGTGGGGGTTGGCGTCCCGGGCGCACCCGGGGCCGGGCCGGTTCTGGGAGGGGGTGGCCGGTCCAGCATCTGCGCTGTCGTTAGAGCGAGCACGGCAACGACAATCACCGATACAATCGAACGCTTCATCAATGGCTCCAATGGCTCCGTCGCCAGACGAACAGTGTCTGCTTCAGGCTACTCCCAACGCGGCAAACTTGCCCTCCCCCAATGAGAAATCCATGAAACGTTTTGTGCTGCTCGACACCACCCCGATTCCCGAAAACGGCGGTGCCCTGTGCCTGTTCGAGTATGGCGAGGATTTCGTCATCAAGATCCAGGGCGGCGATGGCGGGCAATTGATGAATACCCGCATGCACGGCTCCGAAGACGCCCTGGCCGAGATCCCCTGCCGCAAGGTGGCCGGCAGGCCCGGCTCAAGGGTGCTGATCGGCGGCCTGGGCATGGGCTTTACCCTGGCCTCGGCGCTCAAGCACCTGGGCAAGACTGCCGAGGTGGTGGTCGCCGAGCTGGTGCCGGGGGTGGTCGAATGGAACCGCGGGCCGCTGGGCGAAAAATCCGGTCGGCCACTGCTGGACCCGCGCACGACCATTCGTCAGGAGGATGTGGCCAAGGTCCTGCAGGCCGAGCCGCAAGGCTTCGACGCGATCATGCTCGACGTCGACAATGGCCCCGAAGGCCTGACCCAGAAAGCCAACAGCTGGCTCTATTGCGCCGGCGGCCTCAATGCCTGCGCCCGCGCCTTGCGGCCCAAGGGCGTGCTGGCGGTCTGGTCGGCCAGCGCCGACCGGCAGTTTTCCGAGAAACTGCGCAAGGCCGGCTTCAAGGCCGAAGAAGTGCAGGTGTTCGCCCACGGCAACAAGGGCACCCGCCATACCATCTGGATCGCGGAAAAACTCAAAGGCTGAGCAACGCGCTAAACTGGCCTTATAACCGTACCAAGCCAATAAAGGTGAACCCATGAGTTCGGCAACACCCCCTTCCAATACCGCCAAGCTGGACCGCATCCTGGCCGACGCCCAGCGTGACCGTGAGATGGGCTATCGCGACAAGGCGCTGAAGATGTACCCGCATGTGTGCGGCCGCTGTGCCCGTGAGTTTTCCGGCAAGCGCCTGAGCGAACTGACCGTGCACCATCGTGACCACAACCACGACAACAACCCCCAGGACGGCTCCAACTGGGAGTTGCTCTGCCTGTATTGCCACGACAACGAACACTCGCGCTACACCGACCAGCAGTACTACGCCGAAGGCTCGCTCAGCACCCCGAAAATCGCCAAGGCAACGCACAATCCCTTCGCAGCCCTGGCCGGGTTGATGAAGAAAGACGATTGACCGACCACCACGTGCCGGCAAGCTCTATAATCGCGGTTTTTTCGTGAAGGCACCGGCTCGTGGCAAACAAACGGTACAGCTGCATTGGTTTGTATAACCCCAAATCACCGGAGAACGTCGGCTCGGTGATGCGTGCTGCAGGCTGCTACGGCGTCAATTCGGTGTTCTACACCGGTAAACGCTATGAACGCGCCCGCGACTTCGTCACCGATACCAAGCGTATCCATTATGACATTCCGCTGATCGGCATCGACGATCTGCAGAAGATCATCCCGCTGGGCTGCACGCCCGTTGCGGTCGAACTGGTCGATGGCGCCCGCCCGTTGCCCGAATACACGCACCCTGATCGCGCGATCTATATCTTCGGCCCCGAAGACGGCTCGCTGGACCAAAGCGTGCGCGACTGGTGCGAAGACACCATCTACATCCCCACCACCGGCTGCATGAACCTGGCAGCCACGGTCAATGTGGTGCTGTACGATCGTATGGCCAAGGGCAACAACACCCGCTCCGGCCCAAAATTCAAGTGAGAAAGTGCGCACGCCGAGGGAACAGCCCGGCGTGCCGGCAGTCAGCTTAATATCAACGCCCGCCAGGAGAACGATCATGAGCGACAGCAAGCATGCAGCACTTATCGAATCCACCCCCTTGCAGAGCAAACCCGAGCACAACGTCCAGGGCTGGGAACGCGCCGGCTCCGTTGCCGGTGGCGTGATCATGGTCGGCAAGGGCCTGCGACGCGGCGGGCTGTTCGGGATGATTCAGGTTGCCATTGGTGGCGTCGCACTGGTGCGTGGCATTACCGGGCACAGTTCGGCCAAGAGCTTGCTGGAGAGGGGGCGCCGGGATATCGACAATGTTCGTGCGCGGATCGAGCGTGCGGGTGATGAGTTGAAGGCGCTCAAGGCCGATGAGGATGCGCTGAACAAGCGGTGACCTTGGGCTTTTTGCGGCCGCTACGCGCCCGAGCGTCGCAGCGGCCGCAGGGATTCCCGGTTCACCGCTATTGCAACAACTTGCTCTCCAACACCCGCGAAGGCTCTCCAATCACGCTTTCGCTGAGCTGGATGAACTCGGGAGTACCGACCTTGCCCAACCGCATCAACGCCTGGGTAACATCGTCCAGCGAGCGCTTGTTGTGGGTCTTCAGGCGAATTTCGCGGTCCAGGTCCTGCAGCAACAACACCGCACGGGCAATCGTCGCCTGATTGATGCGCTCGCCGCGCAGGCTGGTGACCTTGTGACCGGCCTTGGTCAAGCCCGCTTGCAGGCTCTGGTAGCGCTCCTCGCTCATGCCGCCGGCGCGACGAACCAGCTCGATGGCGTAGTACTCGGCAAGGCCCTTGTCGATCCAGTCACTGCGCTCGCTGCCCTGTATACGTCCGAACACATGCACCAGCTCGCGCACCAGCGGGCTGGAACCGCTTTCGCTGACAAGCGGCCGCGCACTGTGCAGGAAGATCGAATTGTGCGCCCCCTGGGCCCCGCGCCACATCGGATCGCCGGCACCGACAATCAGCAGTTTCGCTGGCGTACGCGCGAATACCGACTGCAATTGCGGCCAGACGAAGGTCATCAGGGTCAGGACATCCATCCGCCGCATGCCCTGGGCCTGGGGCGCGGCGACGGTGACTTCGGTCTCGCCCAGCCGGGTGCGGCGGCTGCCGATGGTGCCGGCGAGCATCCAGCCGGTCGGGCGGTCGAACAGCCTTGATACGTTGTCGATGCGAAAGCGCTGCTTGCCGATGCGCGGCCAGGCGGTCTCGACACTTTTCCAGCCGGCCGGCAGCTCGAAGGTCAGGCGCGCCACCAATTCGGTGCCGTCCTGCTGGTCGAGACGCGCCGGCGGCACCAGGTCATCGCCCCGAAACAATGCCCAGGCCGGGGTGATGCGACTGTCGAAGCTGCCGGACTTGTGCGCGCGGCTGATGCGCACCCGGTAGCTCAAGCTGGCCTTGCCCTCTGCCGGATGCCACTGGCCACGCCTGGCATCGGCCTGCAACTGCCAGCTGCCGTCGGCCTTGAAATCACTGTAGGTACCCTGCTCGCCCAGGTCGAAATCCAGGCTGCGCACCGCCGCGCCCTGTGCCAGGGTCAATTGAACCTCGGCCTGGTCGCTCTGCGGCAGCAGGCGAACGCGGTAATCCAGATCGACCTTTTTCGCCGCCCACGACGACGTACCCAGCACCAGCAGTAAAAACGCCAACCCCAGTCGGCCACACACACGCATACAGACTCCGTTCAACCCAACCCGTGGCAGTGCCCATCAACCCCCGGGCGCTCAACCCGCACGAAAAATCAGATAGTCTTCCCAGTCATCTTCAGCCACGTTGTTCTCGCTGAGCATGCGCCCGGATTGGGAGATCCGCTGCTTGTGCACCTGCTCGCGATCGCCACAGACCAGGTGGTGCCAGAGCGGCAAGTCCTGCCCCTCGCTGACCAGGCGATAGCCACAGGTGGGCGGCAGCCATTTGAACTGATCGGCCTGGCCCGGCGTGAGTTGGATGCAATCGGGCACCACGGCGCGGCGATTGCCGTAATCGCTGCACTGGCAGGTCTTGAGGTCCAGCAGCTTGCAGGCGATGCGCGTGTAATAGACCGTATTGTCGTCTTCATCTTCGAGCTTTTGCAGGCAGCACAAACCACAGCCGTCACACAGCGACTCCCATTCCCCCTGGTCGAGTTGCTCGAGGGTCTTGCGCATCCAGAAGGGTTCGACTTTAGCCGCCATGGTACGGGTGTCCTGTTTCGATAAAAGCGATGCAAGCAAAAAAGGCCGTCAGTCTAGTGTGCCGGGGCGGTGGGGCCCGTCACCGGGCGTCACGGGCCGCTCCCCTCTCAATAGCCGCGCTGGAAATCCACTTCGCCACGCAATGCCTGGCCTGCCTGATACGCCCGCAGGTTGTCGACGAACAACTGCACCATGGCCGGCGGCGAGGTCGGCGCCGAACTGTGCCCGGTCAACAACAAGCCCCAGGCGGTCCAGAACGGATGGCGCTGTGGCAGCGGCTCCTGACGACAGACGTCGATCACCGCACCGGCCAGGTGCCCCTGCTTCAAGGCCTCGACCAGGTCGGCATCGACCACCGCCACACCGCGCCCGGCGTTGATGAACAACGCATTGGGATTGAAGCGTGCGAACAGGGCCGCGTCATACAGGTCCTGGGTTGCCGCCGTATTGGGCAGCAGATTGATCACGTAATCGGCTTCACCGACCAGGCGCCCCAGATCTTCCAGGGCAGCCACTTCGATGAACGGTGCCTGGTTGCGCGCCTGGCTGGCAACGCCGTACAGCTTCACGCCGAACGGCTGCAGAAACTCGGCAACGCTCTGGCCAATATCACCGGCGCCGACAATCAACACCTTGCGCCCGGCCAGGCTCCGGCCTGGGCGGTTGTCCCACTTGCGCTCGACCTGGCTGACCAGCCGCGGCAGGACTTCACGCTCATGCCCGAGCATATAGGTCAGCACGTACTCGGCCATCACTTGACCAAAAATGCCAACGGCGCGCGTCAGGCGGTAATGGCGCGGCACACCCTCGGCGAGCAACGGCGTGATACCGGCCCAAGTCGATTGCAGCCACTGGGGTTGATGACCCTGGCGCAGCAGGGTCGCCAAAAGATCGGGCTGGCCCAGCCAGACCGGGCAATCGGCGGCCAGGGCGGCCAGCTCGGCCGAGTCGCCACTGGTCAGGACCTCAAGGTCCGGGACGGCCTCACGCAGCAGTTGGGCGTAGAGGGCGTAATCCTGTTCTGCGATCAGAACGCGCATGATTGATAAAACCTTTCAAATTCAAACCTGCGGCCGGCAGCGGGAATATCCCGTTGCCGGCCCCAGTGGAAATACCTGTCGATTATCGCTGCAAACAGTCGCTGTGGCTGAATCAGACCGGATCGTTACGGCGCAACAGTTCTTCGGGCAAGTGCTCGATGTACTCATCCTCGGCCGGCGGCATCTGCAGGTGATAGCCCTGCTTCTCGAGGTTCGCCAGCACCAGAGCTATATCCTCGCGCGCCAGCTTGCGCTCGGGCGACAGGACCAGGTCAAAGGCATGCTGCGGCTTGCCAAAGGCCGGCAACAGGCCCTCGGGTACGCGCTCAAGGCCGTCGGCCTTCAGAACATAGAGGTACATCTCGTTGCGGCGTGGGCTTTTGTAGATCGAACAAATGCGTTTCATTACTGTTCTCCGGCAGAGGCGAGGCTGTCGAGCAGCGCCTGGCCCATCAGTTCGCGCCGCCAGCCGCGCAACGAATCAGGCAGTTGGTAGGGACCGTTGGGATAGCCGCTCTTGAGCAATGCTTCCAGGGTTTTCTTGCGCAGCATCAGCTCGGGCGCGATGTTCAGGCGCTCGGCCTCGGCCTGGCCGATAGCGCGCAGTTGCTTGAGCACCGCCGAGGCTTCGATCGGCAGCGGCTCGGGCAGCGCCGGGGGCCAGTCCGCAGGCGGGACGCTGGCGGCCTGCTTGATCAGGCCGAGCAGGAACTCGCCGTCCTGACGCACGGTGCGCGGGTGCATGTCCTCGATCCTGGCCAAGGTCGCCAGGTTGTCCGGCTGGGTCCTGGCCAACGGCCACAGGGCGTTCTCGCGAATGACGCGGTTGCGCGGCAGGTCCCGGGCGCGGGCCTCACGCTCACGCCAGGCGCAGAGCTCACGCAGCACCGCCAGTTGAGCGCGCGACAGCTTCCAGGCCAGCTTGGCGTCACGGTACAGCTCATTGGGATCGATCTCGCGACGCAATTGCGCCACCAGCTCGGCACCGTCCTCGAGCACCCAGCCGAACTTATCGTCGGACAATTGCGGGCGCAGCTTTTCGTAGACTTCGGCCAGGTGTACGGCGTCTTCGGCGGCGTAGCTGATCTGGGTGTCCGACAGTGGGCGCTTCAACCAATCCGACCGCGTCTCGCCCTTGGGCAACTCGATACCCAGCACTTCCTGCACCAGGCGCGAATAACCCATGGAGAAGCCGAGGTTCAAATAAGCCGCCGCCAGTTGCGTGTCGAACAGCGGCGTCGGCAGGGTACCGGTCAGGCGCAGCAACACTTCCAGGTCTTCGCTGCAGGCGTGCAGCACCTTGATCACCGCCGGGTTTTCCAGCAGGCCCACCAAGGGGGTCCAGTCGCTGATCAGCAAGGGGTCGATCAAATAGGCGCGCGCACCATCCCCGACCTGGATCAAACCGGCGATCGGGAAAAAGGTATCAACGCGCATGAACTCGGTGTCGAGTGCAACATACGGCAAACCCAGCCACTGCGCACAATGGCTGGCAAGGCTGGCGTCGTCGCGAATCCAGTGAATATCGATGGCCACAAGGCTCTCCCTCGAACAATGGCGCGCAGTATATATCGGCGCAGGCCAATACTGGGCATTGACTCGACAAGAGCACTGCTGAAAAGCGCTGGCCCGGCTAGGCGTGGGACCGGTGCGGTCGGTGCGTTGCCAACAGCTTTGGTTCAGAGGCAGGCCAGGACAACCCTGCCCCTGCGACCGGTCCTAAATCGCCGCCAGGTGCATCTTGGAGTACGAATCGCGGTCGATGTCCAGTATCTCCACGCACAGCTGAACGTCCACATCGGCCGGCCACTGCACAGCCTCACGCAAGGCCGCCAGGAGGCTTTCGGACACCTGTTTCTTCACCTCCGGCGAGCGCCCGCTGAGTATCGCCAGCTTTACATGCACGAACCCCCGCTCGGCCATCGCGGTGCCGACCCGAAAGACGCCCAATTCGATCGCCCGGCTCTTGATGTCCACCTCATTGCTGAACTGCCCGCTGGCCAGCAGCACATGATTGAGCCTCAGCAACACCTTGTCGGCGTCCAGCTCTGGCAGGTTTTGGGTGTATTCCAGATGAAGGTGGGGCATGACGATTACGCTTATCCATGGGGAGGAACCTGAAGACTAGCGGCCTGTTGCAAACTAATCGAGTGGCAACACTCCCCGCCTCCGGATTGATCCGACCGAAAGGAGCGACCAACGGCCAAATCAAGACTATCCTGAAGGTCTCATGACTCCTGCACGAAACACGGAGAGGTGACGAGATGCCGGTAAGACATAATCTGTACGAGGATTTGAAGCGGTCAAAGGAAGAGATCGAAAACCGCAGGAAAACTGACCCCAAGCTCGACACGCTCCTGAGCAAATATCACACGGTCGACGCAGAGGTCCTGGATAAAGAATCGCAAGCAGCCGCGGATGACGAACTAAAGAAACTCAAGGAGAAGAGGTTGCTGATCAAAGACCAAATCGCGCAGCAACTGGACTACCCCAACTCGCGCGGAGCCGCAGCAAAATTCTGAGGGCTGCCACAAGCCCGTATCTCATGAGCTACGGGCTTGTAACCCAACTGTTAGCGGAAAAGACTTTCACTACATTCATCCTTCGACCACGCACCCCAAGGGCTCCGTGCAGACGGACCTGCGCGCAATCCCCCCTGCCTGGACCTCCTCGGCGTACCTGCCCAACTGCTGCTCAGCGAACCAGCCTCTGGCTGATCTGCATCAGCTCCACACACGACCAGTTCTCGTTCCCTTCTCGTTCCCACGCTCCGCATCACTAGTGTCCGGTAAACTTGTTTCATAGCTAAAGGCTGCCTTGGGCAGCCTTTAGCTTTTCTCGCTCCTGCCTTCGTCGGGCTTTAAATTCCTGGGTAGCAGGCCGTTCATGCAAGACATGAGCAATGCGAACCGTCAGCTCAAACAACGAGCCGGGAAACCCGGAGCGCCGGTGGAAAAGGTGCAGCAACAAGTAGCTGATCAAGGCACTGTAAATCTGCAGGCGCACGGCGTTTTCGGAGCAGGCATAGAAGCGTTTGAGTTTCAGATGTTGCTTGATCCACTTGAAAAACAGCTCGATCTTCCAGCGATCTTTATACAAGTCAGCGATTTGTTCGGCCGTTCGCGAGAAGTCGTTGGTCACCAGGATCAATGGCGTCGCATGCCCCTCGCGCTCCACCATGACGCGTCTTACCGGTTCGTCTCGATAGTCATTCAGGCGTTTGCCGCCCAGATGCTTTTTGCCGAACTGAACGACTTCATCGGTCATGACCGGGCTGTGGTCGGCCACGGTTGAGTGCGCGTGCAGCACCTTGATGTTGGCGTTTTTCTTCAGCCGGGTGACGAAGAAAGCGCCCTTGCTCTGCAGCTGGTGCCACCAGTTGTAGTCGCAGTAACCCTTGTCACGCATGGCCGCTGCGCCATTTACGCGAGGCTTTTAAACCCGCCCCTGGGAATAAAAAGCAGGAGTTGCCATGCCCGGCCAACGCCGACTTCGCGACTCTGCTGGATCAACTCGTCGCACCGAACATTCGGCACCGCCATGTCCATGGCCTGACCAGTCGCTTCGAACAGGGCAATACCGGCCATCGCCGCAATGGTACCGGAGCGAGATCGAGCCCGAACTGGCCCGGGCCAATCTGCGGTTCCAACTGGCGGATCTTTCAACAGCGCAGCGTGCCACAGATCCTCGAATAGCTGTTAAAGCAAGTTCGCACCAGCAACCAAATCCCGATCAATTCCCAAGCAGAATCGGTGAGTGCGTAACGCTTTGCCATGTTAGCCACCAGCCAAACATCGCAGCGATCTTTTTTCTGAAGGACATTTCGTACACAACCTAAAAAGCGTCGTTATTTCAACCGCTTAAACAGTGTGTATATGAAGGATTTGTAGGAAAAGAGGTTTCACAACACTTAGTTCGTAATTGGACATAAACGCAACACTTTACCGAAAAGGTCAGCTATTACACTCTACCGTTGCGACCACTAAGTAATAATTAGTTACTCACGCAGATTTGACGAATGCTGATACCCAAGCTTAGATTCCAAATGTCCTAGGAACACGGGACATCATTACTCATATAAAAACAGGAAATATATATGAAATCCGCAATTGAACTGTTCGAAACTGATGTAACCGACGTTACCACCAAGGGCGTTTGCATGTGGTAATAGCCAGGGGAGGGAGGGAAACTTCCCTCCCCTTTTGCTTTACGCCGGGCAATTATAAGTTGTGGAAATCGTGCCACAGGACAAAACCCAATGCTACTTGGGGTTATTAATTTCATCGACATGGATGTCCGGACAGTTATCGTGTCGTCTTGTAGGACGGCCTGTACCCTGCACTGCAAGGGAAGGAATGGAAATGAAACTTATCAATAACGGCCTTGTGAAGTTCGACTATCAATTTCCACTTTACAATTTCTTCTTCCCTTCGCAGTCGTTAAAAGTCTTTCAATCCTCTGAGAGCCAACTGTCGCAGATATTGACTACGGCAAATGAAAAGGCAAATTCACGCGCTCTGTACTTTCACATTCCCTTTTGCGAAGCAATTTGCTCGTTCTGCCCCTTTACTCGCGGACTATATAAGGATAAGGAAGATATAAATAGATACACCGCTGTTCTATTAAAGGAAATAGAGTACAAATCAAGATTGATTGACTACAAGAAAGTTCCGGTCAAGGCGGTATTTTTCGGTGGCGGAACGCCCTCACTACTGTCCCCGAAAAACATCTACGATATCGGCGAATCCTTACATCGCCACTTCGACATGTCGACAGTTGACGAATTTTCTTTTGAATTTAACGTATCAAGCGTCAACAAGGAGCGTGTCATTGCTCTATCTGACATCGGTGTTACACATGCGCGATTTGGATTGCAAACAATAGATCCGATGTGGCGAAAACTATTCAACCTAAATGACGATATTGGCGAAATCGAGAGAGCGGCCGCACTACTGGTTCCAAATTTTAAGAATGTCCTGTGTGACATCATGTATGGGATGAACGGGAGCGGGGAGAGTCAGACCCTGGCGGACATCGATAAAGCTGTAGAACTCGGGCTGACAAATATTGACATATACCCAATCAATAATGTTGCGACCTCAGTCAAATTGCACAAAAAAATCAAGGAAAACTTCAACGAGGTTATGCCAGCGATGCGCAAACTTAATATGAAGTTAATGATAGATGAACATATGAGACAGAAAGGCTTTGTGCCTTACAATGGACATGGATATGTACGTACATCCTCAAACAGCGGTGAACTGATAACTAAAGATTACTCTTTTATTTATCACGAGCATGTTTATGGCTACGAAGATTGTGATTTGCTGGGATTTGGTGTGGGCGCCATTTCTTCGGTTGCAGAAAACGTGATAACTAATACACCACTTCGCGAAAAATATATAAATAAAATGTCGGAAGGTGAGTGTATTTGTCAGATCAGCCATCATGACGCGATTCTTGACACAATAAAACCGGTAGTGCTGCGCCTGCCGTATCACGGCGAGATTAATAAGCGTAGAGCAAAAATTGAGAAAATGCCAAAAGAACTTATGGATAAAGTCCATTCGCTATTAGACGCACAGCTAATCACCGAAACAGATGACGCATACAAACTAACTCGCTTAGGATACTTATGGTACAGCAACATCATGTATTACTTGATTCCGAAAAGCGAGCAGAACATTCTGAAAAAGCTGGTCTTTGAAAAACTGAATACCTCAGGACGAGATATTACACGAGACGAATTAATCTATTCCGCGTCATAGATAGCACTAAGACGGCCAAGGATATGCAGGCATTGACATTTAATTCAAGCACCAAAATTCTTTCGTCTGCATACTTTCTGTCAAAGTGCGGAGAATTTGCATTTGAAACTGCATTTGCTGTCGCAATTGTTACTTTGGTCGATGCAGATATTTTACTGGTTGGCTTCGTGTATTTTTTGCGATATTTGCCCAGCGCGTTATTCTCTCCAGTTGGTGGATGGCTGGCGGATAACTACAGAAAAAAAACAACACTTATCATTGTAGAACTGTTGAAGTGTATAGTCGCAATATTGTTTTTTGCTCTGTTCCAGTTTTCACAAGCGACTATCGCAGCTATAATTGCGGCTGCCATGGTTATGACTGCGCTGGACTGCTTTTACGTCCCGACTTTTCGCGCCTACTTTCCTGAAATCGTGGCAAAGGATGATCTCTCTTCGATAAATAGCGGAGTACAAGTTGTTGAGGACACCTCGTCTATTATTGGCCCGTTAGTTTTTTCAATGATTTCAATATTATTCTCACCAAATTTTACATTTTTGTTTTTTGCGGTCTTTTTATTATTATCCGCTATTTGCATATCAACACTCGCGACAAGTAAGAAACAGGAGCCCGCTCCTTTCAACTGTCTTGCCCTTATAAAGGAAACTGCTGGTATAGTAGCTCAGCTCCGTGAGTCTAACGCCTCCCTGTTCGGTGTTATCTGTTGCACGACCATCTGCGCCATGTTTGCTACATCCGTATTGCGTTTCATATTACCTGCATCGGTGCTGGAACGGTTCCAATCAGAGGCTGCTGTCGGTTATGTTTTCTCATTGCTTGCGCTGGGTACAGTGTTAGGCGGCACGTTGTATACCAGGTTTAACAAGAAAACAACTGCCAGATCAGTTTTCAAGTACTGGACGCTGTATGGAATATTGTTTTTTCTTGCAGCAGTTATGTTGGAGTTCAATATTGTTGTATCACTGATTATTTTATTTTTTGTGGGATTTGTAGGGGCTTTTGTCGACATCGCTATTGTTACAAACATTCAATATCTATCCAACCAGAATGAAATAGGTAAAAATTTTTCGCTGTATTATTTCACAACCGTGATAGGTGATGCCGTTTCAGGACTTGTTGCTAGTTTTGTCTTTTTTATCGTTGGGCCAGCAACATTTGTTGGCATAACGTTTATGCTGCTACTCGCGCCACTGCGCTGGAGTGCAAAGGGGAAAGAGGATGAGAGCAAAAATCGTACATAGCCTATCCATTGAGTTGCTTGCCCAATCTGATTTTACGTTAGAAGAACTCGGCCTATGCGTTAATTTGGTTTCTGCCTCTGCACTTGTTCTTACATTAAATGATGCTTTAACCGAGAGGGTGATGGAATTCGTACAATGTTGGAATACCCCTCTTTTTATAGTTTTACTCACCAGTGAGGCAGAGCCATCCAGCCCCTTGATCAGGCAACGGGCCGTGATTTTACGAGATCTAGTGTCGCCACTCACTATCAAGAAAATACACGCTGCCGCCAAGAATTTTAATTTAGCGTCTCATCCTCCATTTACGCGAACTATTGCCGAGTTTGTTTCAAGGAAAAGGCCGACATTTGCGTGCCCCGGGCACCAGGGAGGGAAATGTCTAGACCTTCATCCAGCAGGAACAAGACTCAAGGAGTTGCTAGGTGAGCAGATATTTCAGGTTGACGTTCCCCATGCGGCACCGGAGCTCGGCGATGTCCTCTGTCATGAAGGTCCCGTCAGAGACGCTGAACGTTTGGCAGCCGATGTATTCAATTCGGATGAGACATATTTTGTATTAAACGGGACCTCGACGGCGAATAAGATTGTCACCAGCGCACTGTTAACAGCGGGCGATTTGGTTCTCATGGATCGTAACAACCATAAGTCTATTTTTCTGGGAGCTCTTATTCAAAGTGGTGCGCTCCCCGTGTATTTAGAAAATTTTCGCGATGACTGCGGCGTTCTAGGTGGATACAAGAATGGCTCATTAGATGAAGGACTTCTCAGATTCAAGGCTTCGCAGACGAGTGTGGCGAAGTCTGGACAAGAAAGGCCCTTCCGTCTTGCGATAGTGCAGCATGCAACGTGTGATGGAGTGATAGTGGACGCGGGAGCGTTGGTCAAAAAAATAGGTCATCTTTGCGATTATATTCTTTTTGACTCCGCTTGGTCAGGATACGAGCCTTTTGTGGCTCAGCTAGCTCATCTTTCGCCGTTAAACGTACCTGTATCTGAAGAGTCGCCTGGCCTGATTGTCACCCAGTCAGTACACAAGCAAATGTCCGGCTTTTCGCAAACATCCCAAATACACAAGAAAGATAAGCACATAGAGCACAAGTCGCAATACTGCTCAAAGCATGTCTTCAATAATGCGTTTATGCTCCACTCTTCCACGAGTCCGTTTTATCCATTATTTATGTCTCTAGAGGTTAATGCTGCAGTGCACGCAGGTGGCTACGGAGAGCTTCTATGGAACAGTGCAGCGAGTACAGCATTCGAGTTCAGATCACTTGTTTCAAGACGATGCCGTTACATATCTCCCTATTATGGGAGTCGAGAATATGTCTCTCCGAACCATGAGCATTTTTTTACATCGACCGACTCGCTACCCTATTTTCCGGTTAAACCTGGCGAAGCCTCTACAACATTGATTGAACCTGAGTTACATTATTTGGACCCATGCAAGGTTATCTTCGTTACCAAACAGTCAGTGACAAGCGGTGAGGCAGCTCTTAATATTCCCGCAAGTATCGTAACAGCTTACCTTCGAGAAAATAACTTCACTCCGGAAAAGTCTGACTTTTACAATTTTACCCTTTTAATCTCCCCCTCTTCGAAGATTTTCGACCTTGCACGGTTGGTTGATTGCCTCACAAGGCTTGAATCATTGATAACTAATGATGTGGCTGCTCTGGAAGCTCTGCCTTCACTCGCGAAAACACCGTCTAATTATGAGGGTATCTCACTGAAGGAACTCTGCAATTCAATAAACTCGCTGTACACGTCCTGTGAAATCGAGCGGTTACAGTCAGTGATTTTCAGTTCTGTTTGCGCATTGGATGCTGTGTTCACTCCCTTTGACGCAAACCAGAAATTTGTTCGTGGTGACAACATTTTAATTAAGATTTCTGAAGCGGAAGGGATGATCGCAGCAGAAGGCGTTATCCCGTACCCTCCTGGGATTATGTGTATCGCCCCTGGGGAGCGTTGGAGTCATGCATTAGTCGCTTATCTTGTTGCCATCGAGACGCTGGCGAATAACTATCCAGCCTTCTCTCCTCATATTCAAGGGGTGCATGAGGTTCGAAATCAAGATGGGTCCCTGTCTTTTAGCGTCCTTGTTCTTCAGTGATACGTTGTTACACGGGTCTCCTTACTGGACTCTATATGCGCAATAGTGAATAACCATGCAAGACGCAGCCTTAAAAGAAATACCGGATGGGTATCAGAAAAAGTTCATTCATATTGACATGGATTCATTCTTTGTGTCCGTCGAACTTCTTGATGCACCTCATCTTCGATCATGTCCGGTTGCGGTCGGGGGAACAGCAGCAGAGCGAGGCGTGATCAGTACGGCCAATTATATCGCCAGACAATATGGAGTTAAAAGCGGTATAGCAACTGCGACAGCCTACCGCCTTTGCCCCGAGCTGGTTCTGCTGCCTGTAAGATTTGAAGCCTACGAGGCAGTAACGAGAAAGCTTGACAGTATTTTCAGAAGGTATACGGATAAGATCGAATTTCTGTCGCTCGATGAAGCCTCTTTGGACGTCAGCGGGCAGACTCAGTTTAACGGATCTGCAACCTATATGGCAGCGCATATTCGCAAGGCGATAGAGCAGGAATTGCACTTGACAGCTTCTGCCGGGGTCGCTCCTCTAAAATATCTTGCAAAAATTGCTTCGGAGGTTAATAAACCGGACGGAATGTTTGTTATTCGCCCCCCGGAAGTTAAAGAATTTTTAGCTGAGCTGGATATACGTAAAATACCTGGTGTTGGTCCTAAAACATATTCAGTGCTCGAAAATCTAGGTTGCAGTCGGTGTGGCGATGTTACCGAGGATAAAATCCCTTCACTAATGCGAAATCTTGGGGTACATGGGTTTTATGTTTGGGAAAGGTGCCAGGGGGTGGAGGAAAAAGAGGAGAAGGAGAGTGATGTTAAGTCTCTGGGTGTTGAAAAGACTTTGCCCATCGACTGCAATGACTTTCCCTCATGCTCAAAAGAACTTTTCGACTTGTTGAAAAACCTTGAAAACAGGCTTCCCGAGATCAATGACAACAGTTTTATTGTAAAGAACCTCGTCAAACTGAAATTTTCAGATTTTTCAACTTCCTCTGCGGAAGCCCCCGCCACCCGCATTTGCCAGGATACTGTGATTTCTCTTTGCCGCACGCTCTGGGACACTAAGCGAAAAGGGCGACCAGTGCGATTAATTGGTTTGTCCATTAAGGTAAAAAGGAAAGCAAATGATAGCCAGCAGATGGAGTTGCCATGGTGAAATTGGGTATTTGAATCGCTCCCAGCCTGGAAAATGAAGAGCACGAGATGAAAATGCTTGAAAGAGGGTGTCACCAATAGGGTTGTTAATACAAGTCTCAGTAAAAGAGGAGCCGATGGCATGAGGAGAATAGCGCGACCGAACAGTATACCAGAGTCTATCCTGTGGCATGAACCGATTTCGGAAGGAATTAGCAGAACCTGGGAGATTTACAGAACACACATTCAAACAAATACACGGTTCCAGAACGTATTAATAGCAGATACAGCTCATGGCGTGACACTTTTTTGTAATAGTGAACAGCGCAGCTCCGAACTAAACCATGTAGCTTACCATGAAGGCCAAGTAATGCCGGCCCTTTTGAGTATGCCCAGCTTACCGAAGTCGGCGTTGGTGATTGGCTCTTCGGAAGGCGTGAATGTAAAGATGCTGAAGGAGGCAGGCGTAGAAAATATAACGCATGTGGATTTCGATAAAGAATGCATGCTGCTGTGTGGAAAGTATCTGCCTTATGGTTATAACATTGACGAGATACAACACTACAGTGGAGAGAATGTCGACAGCTTGATAAAAATAGTCATCAAGGATGGTGAAAAGATTATAAAAGAACTCCGCCGCTCACCCGTCAAGTATGGCCTCATTGTGATGGCTGTTTTCGATGAATCGACTGGCACAGAGATGTTCTACAACGAGGTAAGAGAACTGCTGACAGCCGATGGCGCGCTGGTAGTGCCAGCTGGTAAGTCGTGTTTATGGCGCTGCGAACCGCTGAAGAATTCATATGACATTATGAAGAGAACATTTCACCATGTTACTTACTTCGAGATGGGTGAGCAGAATTGGGTCTGGCTAATTGGCCATGCTGGGGAGATCGAGCTTTCCATAGACCAAATGCAAGAAAATCTGGTCGCCTGCAAATATATTCCTCGTTTTATTGATGCACTCACCCTGTCAAGATCTGTAATGATGCCCAAGGCACTTCGAACAAATCCTTAGCTGATAGATAAGTGAGGTGGCAGCGAGTCACTGCCTGGCCCGCGTGCTCGGCTCTGAGGAGTCAGCTGCTGGCTACATCCCAAGGGGTAGTCAGCCTCTCCTCTTGGAGGGCGTCTGAGAATGGAAGGAAGCACATAATTTATGTGCAAATTCTACGTACAAACACAAAAAAGCCCCGTAACTTTTCAGTTACGGGGCTTTATTTGTATGGCGGAGAGATAGGGATTTGAACCCTAGGTACTGTCGCCAGTACAACGGATTTCGAATCCGTCCCGTTCGGCCACTCCGGCATCTCTCCAGTGGCGCGCATCATACCAGCAGATCAACCAAACGCGAAGCCCCCAAACGAAAAAAAATCGCGATCAATCAGGAGCTTGCGCCGTTTTGCCGATTTACAGTGGCACGCCCAGGCGCTTGGCCACTTCTTCGTAGGCTTCGATGACGTCACCGAGGCCCTGACGGAAGCGGTCCTTGTCCATTTTCTTGCGGGTTTCCTTGTCCCACAGGCGGCAGCCGTCCGGGCTGAACTCGTCGCCCAGGACGATTTGGCCGTGGAATACGCCGAATTCGAGCTTGAAGTCGACCAGCAGCAGGCCAGCGTCGTCAAACAGCTTGTTGAGCACCTGGTTGACCTTCAGCGACAGCTCTTTCATCTTGGCCAGTTGCTCGGCGGTACCCCAACCGAATGCCACGACGTGGGATTCGTTGATGAACGGGTCGCCCTTGGCGTCGTCCTTGAGGAACAGTTCGAAGGTCGAAGGCTCGAGCTTCAGGCCCTCTTCCACGCCCAGGCGCTTGACCAGGCTGCCGGCGGCGTAGTTACGCACTACGCATTCGACCGGAATCATGTCGAGCTTTTTGACCAGGCACTCGTTGTCGCCCAGCAGCTTGTCGAATTGAGTCGGGATACCGGCCTCTTCGAGCTTCTGCATGATGAAGGCGTTGAACTTATTGTTCACCATGCCCTTGCGGTCGAGTTGTTCGATGCGCTTGCCGTCGAACGCCGAAGTGTCGTTACGAAACAGCAGGATCAAGCGGTCAGCGTCGTCGGTCTTGTAAACCGATTTGGCTTTGCCGCGGTAGAGTTCTTCACGTTTTTCCATGATGGGCTCCGCTTGCTAAGTAGGTGGGCTAGGCGATTTCGCGCCAATCCAGCCCTGAATCTTGATCGGCCAGTTGCAGCCAGTCCGGGTCGCACCCAAGGGTATCGACGAAACATTGCCGGGCCAGCTGCGGCAGGTTGTTCTTGCTGCTGAGGTGGGCCAGCACCAGGTGCTGCAGGTTTTTCCAGCCCAACTCGGCCACCAGGCCAGCAGCCTGATGGTTGTTCAAATGTCCCAGTTCGCCACCCACCCGCTGTTTCAGAAAAACCGGGTAGTGACCTCTGGCCAGCCGGTCGCGACAGTGGTTGGCCTCGATCATCAGCGCATCGAGACCTTCATAGCTGTCGAGCACCTTGCCGTCATACGAGCCCAGGTCGGTCAGCAGGCCGAAGCGGCGCCGCCCGTCGCTGAAGACGTATTGGGTCGGCTCCAGCGCGTCATGCGCCACGGCCACCGCACTGATGCTCAAGGCGCCGATCTGCAGGACGTCACCGCCCGCCACATGACCGGTCGCCTCGACAGGTTTGCGCATCCCGCGCAACGTACCGCGACTGAGGTAGACCGGTAGATTGTAGCGCCGAGACAGCAAACCCACGCCATGCACGTGGTCGGCATGTTCGTGGGTCACCATGATAGCGCTCAATTGTGCGGGGCTGACCCCCAGTCGCGCCAGTCGCCTTTCGGTTTCCCGCAGGGAGAAACCGCAGTCGACCAGCACGCAGGTGTCCTGGCTTGCGATCAGCGTGCCATTGCCCTGGCTGCCGCTGCCGAGTACGGCAAAGCGCACTTAGCCCAGGTTGTCCTGAATCACGGTCAGCACGCGACGGGCCACATCGGCCGGTGCCACGGTGTTGATGTTCTTCTCGACAGTCACTTGCACGCTGTCGCCGACCTTGCTCAGGCGAACCTGATAACGCTCGGCACGGGCTTCACGCTCTTCCTCGCTTGGCGCGCTGCCGAGCAGCTTGCCGAAGAAACCGGGCTCGTCGTCTTTCTTCTCGGCCTTTTCGGCCAGGTTGATGTAGTACAGGCCCAGGCTGCGGTTGATGTCTTCGATACGCCAGTCGCCCTGCTCCAGGGCACGGCCGACGCTGGACCAGGCGCGATCGAGATCGGCCCCCAGGTTCAGGACCGGGTTGCCGCTGCCGTCTTCGCTCAGGCTGACGCGGCTGGGGGTATCGAAATCACGCGCGGCGAGCAACGACACCGAACCACCTTTCTCGGCGCTGCGGGTCATGCTGGCGAGCATTTCGTCGACCAGCACGGAATCGACGCCGGTGTTGACCGAACGCTCCGGGAACTCGACATTCGAAGTGCTGCCGGCAGGCCGCTCGGCGCTGACCACGTAGACTTCACTGGTGTTGCGCTGCACGCCGGGCTCGATTCGCACGCGAACCCGGGTCTCGCTGTCGGCGCTGCTCGCAGCCGAGCCCAGGCGCTTGGCCATGGAGCCGGACAGCTCGTCGAAACGCTGCCAGGTGGTGCTGAACTCGCCGGTCTGCGGACGCTCTTCGGCGATCCGGAAACCATTGTCTTCAAAGAACTGACGCGCCGCAGGCCAGACTTCGGCCGGTGCACGCCGGGCCAGGACCCAGCGCGACTCACCGCTCTTCTGCAGGCTGAAATCGCTGTCCTGGGCAGTGGCTGCCAACGGCAATGGGCGCGGTACTTCGAACTCGCCCTTGACGTTGTCATCGGCTACGTTGCGAGGGATCGGCAACAGCGGGTCCAAACGCTTGGCGGTAGCGACGTCCGGTGGCAACTGCATGGGCGCGGTTTGATTCGCTTCCAGGTAATCACTGCCACGATCGCGGAAGTAACCTTCTTCGCCCCAGAGCCAACCACAACCGCTGGTGCTCGAGATAACCAAGGCAAGGGCAGAAAGACCAGCCAATCGCTTCATGCGGTGTACTTCCTCAATTAAACCAGGACGCCGGACTGGCGCATGGCCTGCCGTAGCGTTTCGTGACAAGGAGCGCTCAACCAGGTGAGCGGCAGGCGGATGCCTTCAGGCATCAGGCCCATTTCGTGCAGCGCCCATTTCACGGGAATCGGGTTGGCTTCGATGAACAGGTTCTTGTGCAGCGGCATCAGTTTTTCGTTGATGGCCCGTGCAGTGGCGGCGTCACCCTTCAGGGCGGCTTCGCAGAGGTCGGCCATTTCACGCGGGGCGACGTTGGCGGTCACGGAAATGTTGCCCTTGCCGCCCATCAGGATCAGTTCGACCGCGGTCGGGTCGTCCCCGGAAATCACCAGGAAATCCTTGCTCACGCCGTCGAGGATGGCCTTGGCGCGCTGCAGGTCGCCGGTGGCTTCCTTGATGCCGATGATGTTCGGAACCGTCGACAGGCGGATGACCGTATCGGCCAGCATGTCGCACGCGGTGCGGCCTGGCACGTTGTACAGGATCTGCGGGATGTCGACGGCTTCGGCGATGTGCTTGAAGTGCTGGTACAAGCCTTCCTGGGTCGGCTTGTTGTAATACGGGGTTACCAGCAGGCAGGCATCGGCACCGGCCTCCTTGGCGTTGCGGGTCAGCTCGACCGCTTCGCGGGTAGAGTTGGCGCCGGTGCCGGCGATGACCGGAATACGACCATTGACCTGCTTGACCACGGCACGGATAACTTCGATGTGCTCGTTGACGTCGAGGGTCGCCGACTCGCCCGTGGTGCCGACCGCAACAATGGCATGGGTGCCGTTTTGCAGGTGGAAGTCCACGAGTTTGCTGAGGCTGTCCCAGTCCAGACGACCCTGTGCATCCATGGGTGTGACCAGTGCCACCATACTGCCCGCAATCATGCCAACCGCTCCTGCCGGAAAAAGAGAGCGGTAATGGTACTGGCGCTATCAGGCTTGCACAAGCGAAGTACAGTGCTTGAGCATTCCCCTGAGCGACGCTTTTCGCTACCCTTCAGACTTTGATCGGTACGCATTGACCTGTTTGACTACCTGCTACGCTCTTTTTTGACGTCGCAAGCCCTGATCCTGAGCCCCCGACCTCGCAACGCCCGGTCCTGCGGGCAGACAACGAGTTCCCGGCGCAGGCATGAGGCGATCCGACGAGAGACGCACGACCCAGCCAATCACCCCCTTGAGCGTACCGACCGCTCATCGCTTTAGGAATGCTGCATGTCCACCCCCACAGTTCGCGAACAATTCCTTGTCATCAGTGCCCTTGGCCCCAACCCGATGGAGCTGACCAACGTCCTCTGCCGGGCCAGCCACGACAACCGCTGCTCGGTGGTTACCTCGCGCCTGACCCGTCACGGCGAATACAGCGCGCTGGTGCTGCAGGTCTCGGGCAGCTGGGACGCCCTTGCGCGCCTGGAAGCCGGCCTGCCGAGCCTGGCCAAGAAACACGCCTTTATCGTCAGCGTGGTGCGCAGTGCCACGCTGGAAAGCCGTCCGCAGTCGCTGCCTTACGTGGCCTACGTCAGCGCCGCCTACCGTTCGGATATCGTCAACGAGTTGTGCCAGTTCTTCATCGACCACAACGTCGAACTGGAGAACCTGACCTGCGACACCTACCTGGCACCGCAGACCGGCGGCACCATGCTCAATGCCACCTTTACCGTGACCCTGCCGGCCGGCGTGCAGATCAGCTGGTTGCGCGACCAGTTCCTGGACTTCGCCGATGCCCTGAACCTGGACGCACTGATCGAACCCTGGCGCCCACAGAACCCTATGTAAGGAGCGGTTGCATGGCTGTTGAACTCGACCAACCGGTTGCCGACTTCCAGGCCCAGGCCACCAGCGGGCAGACCGTCAGCCTGAGCGACCTCAAGGGCCGTCAGGTGGTGATCTATTTCTACCCCAAGGACAGCACCCCCGGCTGCACCACCGAAGGCCAGGGCTTTCGCGACCAGCACGAGGCGTTCAAGGCGGCGAATACCGAAATCTTCGGGGTTTCGCGCGACGGTTTGAAGTCCCATGAGAACTTCAAGGCCAAGCAGGCCTTCTCCTTCGAGCTGATCAGCGACAAGGAGGAGGCGCTCTGCCAGCTGTTCGACGTGATCAAGCTGAAGAAGCTCTACGGCAAGGAATACATGGGCGTGGACCGCAGCACGTTCCTGATCGACAAGAACGGTGTGCTGCGCCAGCAATGGCGTGGGGTGAAGGTGCCGGGGCATGTGGATGCTGTTTTGGAACAGGCTCGGGCTTTGAATAACGCCTGAAAGCCCTTCGGGCTTTATCGCGGGCAAGCCCGCTCCCACATGGATCTTTGCAGGTTCACAATTTTTGTGAATGACACCAAACCCTGTGGGAGCTGGCTTGCCAGCGATAGCGGTCTACCTGTAGGCAAATTCCTTATTTCGTGAGCGGCATTTCCCAATCATAATCAACCCGCCTTGAACGCTGTTGCGCCTGGGTTTCCGGGTAGTTAGTGTTGCCCGGTCGTTGCCAATTCAACGACCGGGTTTCGCAGCCCTGACAAGAACCAACAGCGTTCATTACCGAGATTCGGCATTTTCACTTGCCGAGGCTTTGTTATGGCGGCTGTACGTGGGGCACTTTCGGGTGCGCCGGGTCTCTTGTCCTCGGTCTGCGAACCCGCGTATAGCTGCCACCTATTCGTTTCGCAGCGATCGGAAGGCAGCCTCACTGACAAGAGATTGAAAATGATAAAAATCGTCCCCGATCCACCAACTTCCACCCCCTCACTCACCACCAGCGAAAAACCCTTCGGCACCCTCGACAGCAACGGCCAGCCACTCTTTGCCGTGCGCGCAGGCATCCCGGCCGAAGACGCCTTGCTCCATGCCTCGACCCTGATCGAATGCGCCGAAGCCGCGGCCTGGGATGTGATCGACCACTTGCACCTGAATGACAAGTCGCTGGTGCTGGGCCTGATTCAACAGCTCGACGCAGCACAGGCCTTGATCGGCGCCTTGCTGGACCAACCTACTTAGCCTGATTGGCGACCGCTTGCGCGGTCGATCGCTGGCAAGCCAGCTCCCACAGAATCAGGTGTCGTACATTCCCTGTGGGAGCTGGCTTGCCAGCGATAAAGCCCGAAGGGCTTTCAAATAAGCGGCGCCACCGCCGGCTCCTGCTTGGGCCAGGCATCGAGCACCGCCTTGAACAGGGTCGCCAGCGGAATCGCGAAGAACACGCCCCAGAACCCCCACAGCCCACCAAACAGCAAGACCGCGCAAATGATCGCCACCGGGTGCATGTTGACCGCCTCGGAGAACAGCAGCGGCACCAGCACGTTGCCGTCCAGCGCCTGGATGATCCCGTAGACCGCCATCAGATAAATGAACTGATCGCCCCACCCCCACTGAAACAGCGCTATCAGGGCCACTGGAACGGTCACCACCACCGTGCCGACGTAGGGCACCACCACCGAAAGCCCTACCAGCAGGGCCAGCAGCGCAGAATAATTGAGCCCCAGGGCGACGAAGGCGATGTAGGTGGCGATGCCGCAGATGAAGATCTCGATCACCTTGCCGCGAATGTAATTGGCAATCTGCCGGTTCATGTCCTGGGCAACCCGCGTGATCAGCGCACGCTCGCGCGGCAGGTAGCCGCGCACCCAGTGCCCGATCATTGCGCGATCCTTGAGGAAGAAGAACACCAGGATCGGCACCAGCACCACGTAGATCATGATGTTGACCAACAGCGGCAAGCTCGACAAGGACAGCGTCAGCGCCCATTGACCAAACTTGCCGATCTCGCCACGCATCGCTTCGATCGCCTGCAGCACCTGCTCATCTGACACCAGATGCGGGTAGCGCTCGGGCAGCAGCAGTAGCAGTGATTGCCACTTGCCCAACATACCGGGCAGCTCATTGAACAGCGTGATGAACTGATGCCAAAGCAAGGGCATCAACACCAGCATGAATACCGCCAACGCCCCCATGAACAGGGCGAACACAATACCCACGGCCACGCCAGGCGGCACGCGCAGGCGCTCCAGCGCACTGACCAGCCCTTGCATCAGGTACGCCAGGACCATGCCCGCCAGCACGGGCGCGAGCATCCCGCCCAGGGTCAGCACCACTGCAAATGCCAGCGTCAGCAAAACCGCCAGTACCACGGCCTCCTCATCGGAGAAGTAGCGCTGAATCCAGTCGCGAAGCACCTTGAACATCAAGCATCCTTAAACAAGAAAAGTGATCGGCCGTCAGGCTTTTTTCAACCAGTAGGTGTAGACACCCGCCTCGACCTGCTCTTGCAACAAGGTATGACCGGCCAACTTGGCAAAGGTGCGAAAATCGCGCTGCGATCCCGCATCGGTGGCGGTCACTTTCAGCACCGCGCCACTGGCCAGCCGATTGAGCTCCATCTTGGCCTTGAGCAAGGGCAGCGGGCAGTTCAGGCCAGTGGCATCGAGTTCGGCGTCACACTCTACAACGTCGGTCATTACATCTCTCCAGGCAGGCACGGCGAATATTCGGGCGCTTAGGCTAAGCCAACTAGAATACCCCAAGCCGGCACAACTCTGGTCGCAGGCGTTTGACCCAGCTACAGTAAGGTTTTTGTCGACGAGAGCTCTGTGCATGAATTTATTGCGCCCTACCCTGCTGACGCTGGCCTGCCTGCTCGCTGTTCCGAGCATGGCCGATGACCTGCCGTCACTCGGCGACGCCAGTTCTGCCATCGTCTCCCCGCAGCAGGAACATCAACTGGGCCGCGCCTGGTTGAGTTTGTTGCGTGGACAGGTGCGTCAACTGTCCGACCCCCAGCTCAAGGATTACGTCGAGACCAGTGTCTACCGCCTGGCCGAGACCAGCCAGCTGCAAGACCGCCGCCTGGAATTCATCCTGATCGACAGCCCCGAGCTGAACGCCTTCGCCGCCCCGGGCGGAATCGTCGGGGTCAATGGCGGGCTGTTCCTCAACGCCCAGACCGAAGGCGAATTCGCCTCGGTGCTGGCGCACGAACTGGCGCACTTGTCGCAACGCCACTTTGCCCGTGGGGTGGAAGCGCAACAGCGCATGCAGGTGCCGATGATGGCCGCGTTGCTGGCCGGCATCATCATTGCCGCTTCCGGTGCCGGCGATGCCGGGATTGCCACCATCGCCGGCACCCAGGCCGCCGCCATCCAGGAACAACGGCGCTTCTCCAGGCAGAACGAGCAGGAGGCCGACCGCATCGGCATCATCAACCTGGAAAAAGCCGGGTATGACCCGCGCAACATGCCGACCATGTTTGAACGGCTGATGCGCCAGTATCGCTTCGACGCCAAGCCGCCGGAGTTTCTGCTGACTCACCCGGTCACCGAATCGCGGATCGCCGACACCCGCAACCGCGCCGAACAGGCGCCCCAGGGCGGCACCGAGGACAGCCTGCGCTATCAATTGGTACGCGCCCGGGTACAACTGGCCTACGAGGACACCCCAGGCCTTGCCGCCAAGCGTTTTCGCGCCCAGCTCGAGGAGAACCCCAAGCTGGACGCCGCCCGCTATGGCCTGGCAATCGCCCTGGTCAAGGGCGGCCGGCTGAACGAAGCCCGGGAAAATCTACAGCCCTTGCTGGCCAAGGCACCGAACGACGTCACCTACAACCTGGCGCAGATCGACCTGGACATCACCAACAATCGCCTGCCCGATGCCCAGCAGCGCATAGACCGGATGCTGACGCTTTATCCGCGCAACTATCCGCTCAACCAGATGCGCGTCGATCTGCTGCTCAAGCAGAACCGCCCTGCCGACGCGGAAAAAGCATTGGCAGGCTTGCTGAAAACCCGCTCGGACGACCCGGATGTCTGGTACCTGGTCGCCGAAACCCGCGGCCTGTCCGGCAACACCATTGGCCTGCACCAGGCTCGCGCCGAATACTTCGCCCTGGTCGGCGACTTCACCCAGGCCATTCAGCAACTGAGCTTCGCCAAGGCACGCGCCGGCAACAACTTCCAGCTGGCATCGCGCCTGGATGCGCGGCAGCGGGAGTTGATGGCTCAGGAGCAGATGGTCAAGGATATGATGAATTGATAAACAAAAAGGCCGGAACACTGTTCCGGCCTTTGGCTCTTCTGTGGGAGCGGGCTTGCCCGCGATTGCTTCACCGCGGTAATTGGTCAAACCGCGGCGCCTGCATCGCGGGCAAGCCCGCTCCCACAAGGCGATCGGCCGCAGGTCGAAAAGTCAGGCGTTACCCGACAACTTCATCCGCGCCGCATGGGTGAAGTCGAGCATGCGCTTGAGCGGCTGGATTGCACGGGGAATCAGCGCCGGGTCGACGAAGATCTCGTTACTGCCCTCACGCAGGCACTGCAAGGTGCGCTCCAGCGTGTTCATCGCCATCCACGGGCAGTGTGCGCAACTGCGGCACGACGCGCCGTTACCGGCCGTTGGCGCCTCGATGAACTCCTTGTCCGGGCACAATTGCTGCATCTTGTAAAAGATGCCGCGGTCGGTGGCCACGATGAAGGTCTTGTTCGGCAGTGACTGGGCTGCTGCAATCAACTGGCTGGTGGAACCGACGGCATCGGCCAGGTCGATCACCGCTTCCGGCGATTCAGGGTGAACCAGAATCGCCGCATCCGGGTACAGCGCTTTCATGTCTTCGAGCTGACGCGACTTGAACTCTTCGTGAACGATGCAGGCACCGTCCCAGAGCAGCATGTCTGCGCCAGTCTGCTTCTGGACATAGCGCCCCAGATGCTTGTCCGGCGCCCAGATGATCTTCTCGCCGTTATCCATCAGGCTTTCGACGATTTCCAATGCACAGCTGGAGGTCACCACCCAGTCGGCACGCGCCTTGACCGCCGCCGACGTGTTGGCATAGACCACCACTGTGCGATCGGGATGCTGGTCGCAGAACGCAGAGAACTCATCGACCGGGCAACCCAGGTCGAGCGAGCAGGTCGCTTCGAGGGTCGGCATCAGCACGCGTTTTTCGGGATTGAGAATTTTGGCGGTCTCGCCCATGAAGCGAACACCGGCGACCAGCACGGTCCTGGCCGGGTGCTTGTTGCCGAAGCGGGCCATTTCCAGGGAATCGGATACACAACCACCGGTTTCCTCGGCCAGGGCCTGGATGACCGGATCACAATAATAATGGGCAACCAGCACCGCATCCTGCGCCTTGAGCTCGGCGGCGATGGCGGAACGATAATGAGCCTCTTCCTCGGGGCTCAGCGGCTTGGGCTGCTTGGCATCGAGGTGGGCTTGAACCAAAAGGCGTTCGGAAATATGCGTCATGTGAGCAAGACCTGAAAGCGCTACTGCGCGTAAGTCGAGTATACCACCCGGGCTGACACGAGCCGGGCCCTTGATTCACGAGGCCGCAGGGCCCCTTTGCCAATGCCCCGTCGCCGCCGGGCAAGCGCTCCCGAACAAAAACGACAGGCAAAAAAAAGCTGGAAATCCGCATTTTCATGGGCCTTCCAGCTTTTCAGTACATCGTAATGGTGGGTCGTGTGGGACTCGAACCTACGACCAATTGGTTAAAAGCCAACTGCTCTACCAACTGAGCTAACGACCCGATGTGGTGCGTATAATACTGATTTTTAACGGGAATTCAACACCCATTTAAAAATAATTCAAAAATAACGTGTTGGGTCCTGAACGCCGGCCGCCGCGAAGCCGTCCGCACGCAGCCGGCAGCTGTCGCATTTGCCACAGGCACGGCCCTGATCATCGGCCTGATAGCAGGAAACCGTCAGGCTGTAGTCGACGCCCCGGGCCATGCCGGCCTGGACGATCTGCGCCTTGCTCAGGTTCTGCAGCGGCGCCTGGATCCTGAAGCCCTGCCCTTCCACACCGGCCTTGGTCGCCAGGTTGGCCATGCGCTCGAAGGCCTCGACGAACTCGGGACGGCAATCCGGGTAGCCGGAATAATCCACCGCGTTGACACCGATGAAAATGTCGCGGGCTCCCAGCACTTCTGCCCAGCCCAATGCCAGGGAGAGGAATACCGTGTTGCGCGCCGGCACGTAGGTCACAGGAATGCCTTCACCGGGCGCTTCAGGCACATCGATCGAAGTGTCGGTCAAGGCCGAGCCGCCGATGCCGTTCAGGTTCAGCCCGATGACTTTATGCTCCACCACGCCCAGGTCGCGAGCCACTCGGGCGGCTGCATCGAGCTCGGCACGGTGACGCTGGCCATAATCGAAGCTCATGGTGTAGCACTGATAGCCCTCGGCCTGAGCCATGGCCACGACAGTGGCCGAATCCAGGCCACCGGACAGCAAAATTACCGCGCGTTTCTCAGTCATTGCTTGCTCACTCATATCAGCGCCCCGGCTCATCATTCCAGAGAAGTTTGTGCAGCTGCATCTGCAGGCGCACAGGCAGGTTGTCAGCCACGATCCAGTCGGCGAGATCAGTGGCACGCAACTGGTGATGGCTCGGCGAGAACAACACTTCACCGGCACGTTTTTCCAGCCCGAACTGAATCAGCTTGGATACCGCCCAGTCATAGTCTTCACGCGAACAGATGACAAACTTGACCTGATCATTGGCCGTCAGCAGCTCGATGTTTTCGTAACGATTGCGCGCGACCTCCTTGGAGCCCGGGGTCTTCAGATCGAGGACCCGACTCACGCGCGGATCGACTTCCGAGATATCCAGGGCACCGCTGGTTTCCAGCGACACTTCATAGCCGGCATCGCACAACCGCTGGAGCAGAGGGATCGCATTGGGCTGTGCCAGCGGCTCACCGCCGGTGACGCAGACATAGCGCGGACGGTAACTGGCTACCTGCTCGAGAATCGAGTCAAGGCTGCGGATGGTGCCGCCGCTGAAGGCATAGGCGCTGTCACAGTAATCGCAACGCAAGGGGCAGCCGGTGAGACGCACGAATACAGTGGGCAGGCCAGCAGTACGCGTTTCACCCTGCAACGAGTAAAAGACTTCGGTAATTCGTAATGTGTCTTGCATATCCGCCACGGGCGTAACAGCTAAACAGGCCGTCCGCCTCCGTCAGGCACTCCAAAGAACTCGCCAACGCGCAGCCCAGAGGAGCGTTTTTCAATAAAAGGACATCAATTCTAACAAAAAACCCGCGACTAGCGCGGGTTTCTTGAAGTACTGCGTGCAACTCAGAGCTTCTGCAAGTCTCGCTGCGCCAGTTGGGCGGCGGAAGTGCCCGGATATTGGGTCACGACCTGCTGAAGGATAACCTTGACCCTGTCCATGCGCCCCAGGCGACGCTCGACGTCAGCCAGCTTGTACAGCGAGTCTGGCACCTTGGGATGCTTGGGGTACTGCTGGCTGACCTTGGCAAATGCCTGGCCTGCAGCTTGTAGATCGCCCTTGGCGAGGTTCACTTCACCCAACCAGTACTGGGCGTTGCCCGCATACTGGCTGTTCGGGTATTTACGCAAGAACGCCGCGAAGGCCTGGCTGGCCTTGTCAAAGTCCTTGGCCTTGATCAGATCGAAGGCAGCATCGTAGTAGAGCTTTTCCTTCGCCGGATCACCCGGTTCGCTGCTGGCAGCTGCCTGGCCTGCAGGCGCTGCGGGGGGTATGCCGGCGGCGCTATTGTCACCGCCAGCAGAAGAATTATCAGGAGCCGCTGCGGGTGCACCGCCGGTTCCAATACGCCGATCAAGTTCCTGGTATCGCTCCAGGTTTTCCTGCTTCATGCGCGCAATATCGTTTTGCAGGATTTCGATCACGCCCTGTTGCCGCGCGAGCTGGTCCTGAATTTGTTGCAGTTGGTTGAACAGCTCGCCCTGTGCCGAGACAGGGGCCGTAACCCCTCCCCCGGCATAGGCGCCGTTCGTACCGTAACCCGCAGGCGGATAACTGCTACCGCTACTGTCGTAGCCTTGGTTGTTATCGACCACAGGAACCTCAGCCCAAGCCACGAGAGGGAGGGTGAGAGCCAGAATAGTTACAGCACGACGGCACGTTCGCATGACGAATTACTTACGCAGTTCTACGCGACGGTTTTGAGCCCAGGACTGCTCGTCGTTGCCGGTGGCAATTGGACGCTCTTCGCCGTAGGCAACCAGTTCCAACTGGGCTGGAGATACGCCTTGCAGAACCAGGTAGCGTTGAACGGCTTTCGCACGACGCTCGCCCAGAGCCATGTTGTATTCGCGAGTACCACGCTCGTCGGTGTTGCCTTCCAGGACGACGCGAGCGCCATTGCCTTTCAGGTCCTTGGAGTGAACGTCCAGAGCGCGCATGGCTTCTGGCTTCAGGTCCGAGCTGTCGTATTCGAAGTAGAAGGTGGTGATTGCGCGCAGAGCTGCTTCTTCGCTCAGGCTGCCATCTACAGCACCAGTGTTGGCGCCGTAACCAGCGTTCGGATCAACAGCGCCTTCACCAGCGTTGTCGCCGCCTTTCGAGGAGCAACCTACAGCTACGGCCAAGGCCAGAGCCAGCGCAGCAAACTTACCAAACTTCAGCATTTCCATCGTGAAACTCCTAATGAACCCCAATGTGTTAAGTAAAACGTACAGCGCCGCGTCAGTTCAGGTAAGGGGACCAGGAAGGTTCTCTGACTTCGCCTTGAGCGGTAGGAAGCGGGAGCCTTACGCGTCCGTTGAGAGACACGAGCATCAAGACTCCCCGGCCCTGCTGGCGGGTGGCGTAGATTAGCATGGTGCCGTTGGGCGCGACAGTAGGCGACTCATCAAGACTGGTCTCCGAGAGGATCTTTACGCTTCCGCGCTGCAAATCCTGTGCGGCCACCTTGAAATTGGTGAAGCCTTGCTGACGGTGAATCATCACCAGCGTCTTTTCATCGGCCGACAATTTAGGGTTGGCGTTGTAGTTGCCGACAAAGGTCACGCGCTCGGCACCGCCGCCGCCCACGCCGGTCTTGTAGATCTGTGGCTTGCCGCCGCGGTCCGAGGTGAAGTAGATGGTCGAACCATCCTTGCCCCAGAACGGTTCGGTGTTGATGCCAGGGCCATTGGTTACACGGCTGATCTGACGCGAACCCAGGTTCATGACGTAGATATCCGGGTTACCGTCCTTGGACAGCACGAACGCCAGGCGACTGCCATCGGGCGAGAATGCCGGCGCGCCGTTCAGGCCTTCGAAGTTGGTGATCTGCTCACGGCGACCGGTGTCGATGTGCTGAACGAAGATGCGCGGACGCTTCTGCTCGAAGGACACGTAAGCGATACGCTTGCCGTCCGGAGCGAAACGTGGCGACAGGATCGGCTCACGCGATTGCAGCAGGGTCACCGCGCGCGAGCCATCGTAGTCCGAACGCTGCAGGGTGTAGCGGGTGTTGTTGGCAGAGAAGCGCTCGGCAGTCACGTAGAGCATGCGCGTGGAGAATGCGCCCTTGATGCCGGTCAGTTTCTCGAACGACTGGTCCGCGATGAAGTGGGACATGTCGCGCAGCTGCTCGGCACTGCCCGATACGCTGCCGGTCAGAACTTGCTGCTCGGTCGCGACGTTGAACAGTGCGTATTGCACCTGCAGGCGACCGCCCGCCGGGACAATGCTGCCGACCATGATGTACTGGGCGCCCAGGGCCTTCCAGTCGCGGTAGATCACTTCGCTGGCCTGGGTTGGCAGGCTGATCATGTTCTGTTTTGGAATCGGCGAGTAGTAACCCGAGTTGCGCAGGTCATTACCGATGATTTCCGACATGTCCTCGGGCAGCACACTGCCGCCCTGCCAGCCGAAAGGCACGACGGCGATCGGGGTGGCACGGTCACTGCCACTGGTGACCAGGATGTTCTTTTCCTCTGCAGCAACCATTCCCGCTGCACAGCAGAGAACGACCAGCAGTCCTCGAAGAATGTTAATCACAAGGCTAGATCCTCAGGTGTGAATGTCATCTTGAATGAACGATAGGGGTTGAAGTCACTCGGTTTCAAACCCTGCATTTCTGTTAAGCGACCAATGTTCTTGACCGCAGCCACTGCCGAACTGTCAAAAGGCCCATCGCCACTGGAGCGCGCAACGTTGACACTGGTGATAGTGCCGTCCGGCAACATGCCGATCTGCAGGACCACTGTCATGTTCTTGCGCGCAGAAGGTGGACGAGCCCAGCCTTCGGCGGCACGCGCCCGGATCAGATCATCGAAGTCGCCCGCGACCTCATCGCCCTGCTCATCAGCCAGCGCCTGTTGCCGCTCGGTGCTGTCGGAGAGCAGCTCGGCCAGTGCCTGAGCCTTCTTGTCTTCCGCGGCCTTGCGCGCTGCTTCCACTGCCTTTTTCTTGGCAGCATCGGCCGCAGCTTTCTTCTTCGCATCCTCGGCGGCTTTCTTTTTCGCCTCTTCGGCAGCCGTCAGTTTCTTCGCGTCCTCGGCCGCTTTTTTCTTGGCGTCTTCGGCAGCTTGCTTCTTGGCTTCTTCAGCAGCCTTTTTCTTGGCCTCTGCTTCAGCCGTTTTCTTGGCCTCTTGCTCTGCCTTTTTCTTGGCGATGTCGGCCAGCTGCTTCTCCTCGGCCTTCTTGGCTTCGGCGGCCTTCTTGGCGTCATCGGCTTTTTTGGCGTCTTCGGCCTTCTTGGCCGTTTCTTCCTTTTTCGCCTCATCGGCCTTCTTGGCTTCTTCGGCCTTTTGAGCCGCTTCCTCTTTCTTTTGTTCCGCAGCTTTTACCGCTTGCTGCTCGACCTTCTTCTGCTCCATCTGCTCTTCTTCGGTCTGGCGCGAGGCGGTTTTCTTCGCTTCACCCGCAATCTTCTGATTGGTCTGGGTGGTGGCCTGGCTTTTCGACTTGAGCTGGTAAAGGGTCGCTTGCACGATCGGTTTGGACGGCGGCAGTTCCGGGGTCATGGCAAAGCTGACGAAGAGCATGCCGAAAACCAGGACGTGCAGCGCTATGGCCCAGACACTGGGCCAGAAGTAGCTTTCCGAGGCGGTGGGCTCTCGCTGTTGCATCAGGGCGCCTCGGTAATCAAGCCAACATTGCCGACACCCGCCTTCTGCAACCCACCCATGGCGCCCATGACGGCACCGTAATCAACGGTCTTGTCACCGCGGATGAAGACCTGGGTCTGCTTGCCCTGCCCGCGACTGGCGCTGATGATCTTGGTCACCGCGTCGGTCATCTGCGGCAAGGTCATGGCCTTGTCCATCTGCTTCTCGGTATCGACTTCGCTGCCAAGGTTCCAGTAGTAGGTCTTGTCAGCCTTGATCGAAATGGTCAGGACCTGGGTGTTGTTGTCTTGCGGCAAGGCTTCGCTGGAAACCTTGGGCAAGTCGACTTTCACACCCTGGTTGAGCATCGGTGCGGTAACCATGAAGATGACCAGCAGTACCAACATCACGTCGATGTAGGGCACCACGTTCATCTCGGCGACCGGCTTGCGTTTGTGGCGAACTCGAGCCATTAGGATTTACCTGCTCACTCTTCGCTGGTGTGCACTTTACGGTGCAGGATGGCCTGGAACTCGTCGGCGAACGTGTAGTAACGGCCGATCAAGACTTCACTGCGGGCAGCGAAACGGTTGTAGGCGATAACCGCCGGAATTGCCGCGAACAGGCCGATGGCAGTTGCAATCAGCGCCTCGGCGATGCCGGGGGCTACGGTCGCCAGGGTTGCCTGCTGGGCCGAAGCCAGGCCGCGGAAGGAGTTCATGATCCCCCATACGGTACCGAACAGGCCGATGTACGGGCTGGTCGAGCCGACGGTCGCCAGGAACGGCAGGCTCTGCTCGAGCTTTTCTTCTTCACGGGAGATGGCAACGCGCATGGCACGCCCTACACCTTCCATGACCGCGTCAGGATCGACACCCGATTGCTGGCGCAGGCGGGAAAACTCCTTGAAGCCGGCACGGAAGACCTGCTCGACGCCGGAATCCGGATCCGGGTTGCTGCCGGCCTGGCGGTACAGCTTGGACAGATCGATACCCGACCAGAAACGCTCTTCGAAGCCTTCCAGTGCGCGCCGACCTGCACGCAGCATGGTGCTGCGCTGAAAGATCATGATCCATGAGGTGACCGATGCGGCTACCAGGATCAGCATTACCAACTGCACAATGACGCTGGCATTGCTGACCAGGCTCCACATGGAGGTATGGTCGACGACTGTAGCTTCCACGCTTAATCTCCTGCTTTTGAGTGTGTACCCGGACCGCTCACGTCGGCAAAGGCCGCTCGCAAGGCTGGGGGAATGGCCCGGGGTTTGAAATTATCGGCGCGCACGCAGGCCACCAGGAACTGCCCTTCACAGAGCAGCGTTGCATCCGCGGCCCGCCTGACCTGCTGCTTGAAGCGCAGGCTGGCACGGTTCAATTCAATTACTTCGGCGCTTACCAGCAACTCGTCGTCCAGGCGTGCCGGCACGTGATAACGCGCTTCGCTGGAGTGCACGACGAACAACATGTTCTCACCCACCAGCCCCGATTGGGCAAAGCCCAGGTCGCGCAGCCGTTCGGTACGGGCACGCTCCATGAACTTCAGGTAGTTGACGTAATACACGATGCCGCCGGCATCGGTGTCTTCGTAATAAACGCGACAACGATGTGCGAACGACTGAACCCCATTTTGCGCGCGCATACTCTAGTGCTTACTCCTCAGGTTGCCAATCCGCTCAAGCAACTGTTTTTCATGCGTAATGGCTGACTTGTTCCCGAGGCCGCGCTTACACCCAACCTTTAGGACCACGAAAACGCCGAAAAAATCGGTGCCGCACATCGATTTATTCATCGGTGGTATCGATAAATGGATCGCTTGCCGGCATTTCTCCCATCCGATTGGGTATGTTCAAGCCAAAATGCAGGTACGCATGACGCGTCACCACGCGCCCGCGAGGCGTGCGCATGATATAGCCCTGCTGGATCAGATAGGGCTCCAGGACATCCTCGATGGTGTGACGCTCTTCGCTGATCGCCGCCGCCAGGCTGTCGACCCCGACCGGCCCGCCGTCGAACTTCTCGATCATGGTCAGCAGCAGCCGCCGGTCCTGGTGATCGAACCCGCGCTCATCGACATCCAGCAGGTTCAAGGCCAGGTCGGCGATCGGCTTGGTGATATGGCCCTGTGCACGCACTTCGGCAAAGTCACGCACCCGGCGCAGCAACCGGTTGGCGATGCGCGGCGTGCCACGGGCACGACGAGCGATCTCGAAAGCGCCCTCATCCTCGATCGGCAGGCCCAGGATCCCACCCGAGCGACTGACGATGGTTGCCAGATCCGCCGTGCTGTAGAACTCCAGGCGCTGGACGATACCGAAGCGGTCGCGCAACGGGTTGGTCAGCATCCCGGCGCGAGTAGTCGCACCGACCAGGGTGAACGGCGGCAGGTCGAGCTTGATGGAGCGTGCAGCCGGCCCCTCACCGATCATGATATCCAGCTGAAAATCTTCCATCGCCGGGTACAACACTTCTTCGACAATGGGCGAAAGCCGGTGGATCTCGTCGATGAACAGCACATCGTGCGGCTCGAGGTTGGTGAGTAATGCCGCCAGATCGCCTGGCCGCTCCAACACCGGCCCCGACGTACTCTTGATCGACACGCCCATTTCCTGGGCAATGATGTTGGCCAGCGTCGTCTTGCCCAACCCCGGCGGGCCGAAGATCAAGGTATGGTCAAGCGACTCATTGCGCCCCCGGGCAGCCTGGATGAACAGCTCCATCTGCTCGCGCACGGTCGGCTGACCGATGTATTCGGCCAGGCTCAATGGGCGAATCGCCCGATCCTGGACCTCTTCGCGGTCACGCCCGGTGGCGGTTATCAGTCGGTCGGCGTCGATCACTTAAATCATTCCCTTAAGGGAGCGGCGAATCAATTCCTCGCTGCTCAAGCCCTTGCCATCGATAGCCGCGACGGCGCGACTGGCTTCCTGCGGCTTGTAGCCCAGGGAAATCAGGGCGCTCACCGCATCGCTCTCGGCACTGGAAACCTGCGCCACCGGCTGCGGGCCGTTCGGTACGAGCGCAAACATGCTCGGCACGGTTTCCCAGGCCTTGAAGCGGTCCTTGAGCTCTACCAACAGGCGTTCGGCGGTTTTCTTGCCCACGCCCGGGACCTTTACCAGCGCCGAGGTATCCTGCGCCTGGACGCAGCGTACCAGTTCATCGACGTCGAGGCCGGACATCAAGGCCAGCGCCAACTTCGGCCCCACGCCATTGAGACGGATCAGCTCGCGAAACAGCTCGCGCTCACGCTTTTCATAGAAGCCGTAGAGCAACTGAGCGTCTTCACGCACGACCAGATGCGTATGCAAGGTCACCGGCTCCCCGACCGACGGCAGCCGATAGAGCGTGGTCATGGGCACTTCAAGCTCATAGCCCAGGCCGTTGACATCAAGAATCAGGTGCGGCGGCTGCTTCTCAGCCAGGGTACCGCGCAAGCGTCCAATCACGTTCAGGTCCTTTCTCATGGCCACGCGCAACGGCGGGCCAATCAATTGCGGCAAGCTCGCTCGCCATCATTGCAGGCCTGGGCAGACCTGCAAGCAAAAATGTTTAAGGCAATCTATCAGAGCCTCAGGCGCCCACCGCGGCTTCGTGCGCCGCTCAAGCCATGGGGTATGAGGCTTGAGCGCGTATGGGCATGGCACAAGGCGATGGCCAGCGCATCGGAGGCATCGATCTGCGGCTTTTGCGTCAATTTCAGCATATGCATGACCATCATCTGCACCTGCTCTTTATTGGCACCACCGGTACCGACCACTGCCTGCTTTACCTGAGTTGCCGTGTACTCGGCGATTTCCAGCGCCTCTTCTGCCGCAGCGACAATCGCGGCACCACGGGCCTGGCCCAGCTTGAGCGCCGAGTCGGCGTTGCGCGCCATGAATACCTTTTCGATACCCATTGTCACCGGGCCGTATGTCTGGATCACTTCACGCACGCCACGATAAACGATCTGCAAACGCTCATGCAGCAAGCCGCTGCCCGTGCGGATGCACCCGGAGGCAACATACTCGCAGCCACGCCCGCTGTCGCGGACCACGCCATAACCGGTAATTCGCGAGCCGGGGTCGATACCAAGAATAAGAGTCATAACGCCTGCAGCTTAAGAGATGACGCCTGCCGGCAACAGCCGGAACAGCTTGAAGGCAGAAGCCGGAGGTGCACGGCCGTGAGTTCATCACCGCCCTGCACATCCGGCTTCAAGAGTATCGCAAGTGGATCAGCCGAGCTGCGCTGCCACCGACTCGGGAATGTCCGCATTGGAGTAGACATTCTGCACGTCATCCAGGTCTTCGAGCATATCGATCAGCTTGAGCACCTTCTCGGCGCCCTCCAGATCCAGTTCGGCGCTGGTGGTCGGAAGCATGACGATCTCGGCATCGCAAGCCTTGAAACCCGCTGCTTCCAGCGCATGGCGCACAGCGTAGAACCCGGAAAACGAGGTGAACACGTCGATCGAGCCATCTTCGTTGGCCACGACATCATCGGCGTCGGCTTCCATGGCCGCTTCCATGATGGCGTCTTCGTCAACGCCCGACGCGAAGGAGATCTGCCCCTTGCGCTCGAACAGATAGGCCACCGAACCATCGGTACCGAGGTTGCCCCCGCACTTGCTGAACGCATGACGCACGGCAGCGGCAGTCCGGTTGCGGTTGTCGGTCATGCATTCGACCATCACTGCCACGCCATGGGGGCCGTAACCTTCGTAGGTGAGCTCGACAACGTCATCACTGCCAGCGGCACCGGTGCCACGAGCAATGGCGCGATCGATGATGTCGCGGCTCATGTTGGCGCCCAGCGCCTTGTCCAGAGCCAGGCGCAGACGTGGGTTGGAGCCTGGATCACCGCCGCCCTGACGGGCTGCGACTGTCAGTTCACGAATCCACTTGGTGAAGATCTTGCCCCTCTTGGCATCCTGGCGCTCTTTGCGGTGCTTGATGTTCGCCCACTTGGAATGACCTGCCATAAACTCGCTCCAAATTCTCTTTGAAACATTGCCCGCCTCGCACCATGGCGCAGGCCTGCAACAAAAAATCTCGAGCCGAAGGCAAGGCGCACCTCTCGATGCGCCTTGCGCTCAGGCTTACTCAGCCTTCGGCTGTTCGCGCAGGCGGATGTGCAGCTCGCGCAACGCCTTGGCATCCACGTGCCCCGGGGCCTGGGTCATGACGCAGGCCGCGCTCTGGGTTTTCGGGAATGCGATCACTTCACGAATCGACTGGGCGCCGGTCATCAGCATCACCAGGCGGTCCAGGCCGAAGGCCAGGCCACCGTGGGGTGGTGCACCGTACTTCAGCGCGTCGAGCAGGAAGCCGAACTTCTCTTCCTGCTCTTCCTCGCCGATACCCAGCAGACGGAATACAGCCTGCTGCATTTCCTTGTGGTGGATACGAATCGAACCGCCACCCAGCTCAGTGCCGTTGAGCACCATGTCGTAGGCACGGGACAGAGCGGTAAGCGGGTTGGCTTCCAGCTCCTCCGGCGAGCACTTCGGTGCAGTGAACGGGTGGTGCAGCGCGGTGAAGCTGCCGTCGTCGTTCTCTTCGAACATCGGGAAGTCGACGACCCACATCGGCGCCCATTCGCAGGTATGCAGGTTGAAATCGTTACCGACCTTGATCCGCAGTGCACCCAAGGCTTCGCTGACGATCTTGGCCTTGTCGGCACCGAAGAAGACGATATCGCCATCGACCGCACCGACGCGATCGAGGATCACGTTCAGGTTTTCTTCCGGGATGTTCTTGACGATCGGCGACTGCAAGCCTTCGACGCCCTTGGCACGCTCGTTGACCTTGATGTACGCCAGGCCCTTGGCACCATAGATGCCGACGAACTTGGTGTAGTCGTCGATACGGCTGCGCGGCATGCTTGCCCCGCCCGGTACGCGCAGTGCTGCAACGCGGCATTTCGGATCGTTGGCCGGGCCACTGAAGACCTTGAAGTCCACTGCCTTGAGCTGGTCGGCGACGTCGACCAGTTCCAGCGGGATACGCAGGTCCGGCTTGTCGGAACCGTAACGACGCATGGCTTCTTCGAAGGTCATGTGCGGGAACTCGCCGAACTCCAGACCCAGCACTTCCTTGAACAGGTTGCGGATCATGCCTTCGGTGAGGCCAATGATGTCGGCTTCGTTGAGGAAGCTGGTTTCGATGTCGATCTGGGTGAATTCCGGCTGGCGGTCGGCACGCAGGTCTTCGTCGCGGAAGCACTTGGCGATCTGGTAGTAACGATCGAAGCCGGCGACCATCAGCAACTGCTTGAACAGTTGCGGCGATTGCGGCAGGGCGAAGAAGCTGCCGGCGTGGGTCCGGCTCGGCACCAGGTAGTCACGTGCGCCTTCCGGGGTGGCGCGGGTCAGGATCGGCGTCTCGACGTCGAGGAAACCGTTCTCGTCCAGGTAACGACGGATGCTCGTCGTCATGCGCGAGCGCAGGCGCAGCTTTTCAGCCATTTCCGGGCGACGCAGGTCGATGAAGCGATAGCGCAGGCGCGTCTCTTCACCGATTTCGGAGTATTCGTTGAGCGGGAACGGCGGCGTTTCCGCTTCGTTCAGTACTTCCAGCTCATAACCCAGTACCTCGATGGCACCGGACGCCATGTTGGCGTTGACGGCTCCGGCCGGACGCAGGCGGACCTTGCCGGTGACCTTGACCACATACTCGCTGCGCACACGGTCGGCGGCAGCGAAGGTATCGGCGCGATCCGGGTCGAACACCACCTGGGCCAGACCTTCACGATCGCGGATATCGAGGAAAATCACCCCGCCATGATCGCGACGGCGATGGACCCATCCGCAAAGGGTAATTTCCTGGCCGTCCAGGCTTTCGTTCAGTTGGCCGCAATAATGGCTGCGCATCATGATAGTGGTTTCACTTCTCGTAATTCAGAATTCGGTGGAGGCCTGGCACGCCCGGCGGGCGTTATAGTGCAAGACCCTGCTGGTGCAGTTCAACTCAATCGGACTTGTCGCCGCCCGCAAGGTTCTTTTTCGCGCCGGTCTTGAAATCGGTTTCGTACCAGCCGGTACCGCTCAGGCGAAAGCCCGGCATGGAGAGCATTTTCTTGAGTGCCGGTGCCTGGCAGGCAGGGCAGTCGGTCTTCGGCGAATCGCTGATTTTTTGAATGACTTCCATCTGGTGACCGCAGGAAGCACATTGATAGTCATACATGGGCATGGGGATGTCTCGGCAACCTATTAACCACAGCGCTGACCGCGCAGGGCGGCAAAGGGCGAGATTATATATGGTTAACGGGACCTGTGCAGCCGCCGAGCATAACAGACCCTGCCCATTCATCCCGCCCGCCTTGCCGAACCCCCTCTCCAGCGCTCTGGACCGTAGCCAAGCTAAGGATTCAACAGGTGCACCACACACACCACCCGAATGAGCCCGCTGAAATTCTTGACCCCGCCGTAACGCAGGTGCACTTCCCTGTCAACGTAGGACAGAATCGCATTGACGGAACAATCATTGGCCTTGGCAATCCTTTCCAGAATTTTCCAATACACTTCCTCGAGGCGCAAACAGGTCGCAAAACCATTAAGCCGCACCGACCTGGAATGGGGCTCGGCCAGCCCCATGTTAAAATCCTCGACAAAAGGATCGATACCAACCTTGACCAGCTTGCCCGCTCCTCTGCCAACGCGTTCAAATACTTGAGACATATATACACCATTCACTTGATACCACAGTCAAAAAAAATTAGTTAAACGACGATCTCGCATCGACACACCGCTATAAAACATTAACGAAATATTTACATCCAGCAGAACAAATAACTATGAACGTAGGACGCATCCATAAAAACACCAAGACTTCAGCACCCGCCACGCCATCTAAAACCACCCAACAAAACCTTCAAACAAAAAAATATAAAATTATCAAAAAAAGTAATGGCGATAATTTTTTACCACACACACGAAAATAAAGTCGTCACGACCGCAACAGGCCATGCGACTAACAAAGGGACTACCAACAACACTGAATAGTGTTACAGCACACACTGACAGTCGGGCAGAGGGGTGCGATACCTATCGCTGGCGATTCAAGCCTTGCGCGCGAATCCCGGCCTCCAAAGGCCAAAAAAAGGGCCCAAACCCCGAAAACAGGCTTGAACCCTTGCCAGCCACCCTTGCCGGACCTCAAACCCTCAGGGCTGGGTCGACGGCACGAGCATACTATTGACGACTTAGTTACCCTCAAGCAGAGCGCGCAACATCCACGCTGTTTTCTCGTGCACTTGCATGCGCTGAGTCAACAAATCCGCGGTAGGCTCATCACTGACCTTATCGAGCAACGGAAAGATACCACGCGCTGTACGCACAACAGCTTCCTGCCCCTGCACCAATTGCTTGATCATATCTTCGGCGGCAGGCACACCCTCTTCTTCCTTGATCGAGGAAAGTCGAGCATAGGTGGAATAAGTTCCCGGCGCAGGGAAGCCCAGCGCACGGATACGCTCGGCGATCGAATCGACCGCCAGGGCCAATTCGTTGTATTGCTCTTCGAACATCAAGTGCAAGGTGCGAAACATTGGGCCACTGACATTCCAGTGGAAGTTGTGCGTTTTAAGATACAGCACATAAGTATCCGACAACAGACGAGACAAACCTTCCACGATCGATTTGCGATCTTCTTCACTGATACCGATATCGATTGCCATATAATTCCCCTTCATATGATGGTCTTCACCAAGCAGGTGCGGACCCACTCTAGCAAGAGTCCGGGAAGCGCGCAGCCTTTGTCGGGGGCCGACACCCGGTTAATCCATTTCTCACTTGACGCCGGTCAGATTTCGCCCCGCAAAGCCGGGCTCCGCCCTTCCCCAGGACAGCCGGCCAGGCGCCTGATTTGAGTAGGCCAAGGCTTTGCTGTTAAATAGACATCGTGCCGTCGCCACCGATCATCCTGATGGTGACGCATAGGCTGACTTTACCCACGCCTGCCACCCCTCATTTTTATCCAGGGGCTTGCATCGTGAGCTCAGCTCTTCCTGTGATCTGCCTTAACGTGAGTCAAATAAAATGTTGAAAATCGTCCACCTCCTGACGGGCGCCGCCGCTTTGCTGCTGTCCTTTGTCCCCAGCCTGCAAACCGTTGACGCCGCTCCCTACCTGCAACAACCCGACGCTCTGTACCTGGCCCTGTTCGGCCTGCTCAATCTGATCCTCGCTCCAGTCATCCCGCACAGAAACAAAGGCCCGCGCCACCAGCTGCAAAACCTTGTCAGCGCGCTTTTGGTCCTCGCGGTCGTACTGCAAACGCTGACTCTGCTTGCTCAACTGGAAATGGCCGGCCAACCTGCCACCCTGTTCAGCCTGCTGAGCGCAGTGGCCGCCGTGATTCTCCATCTGGCCATCAGCTTTTACCCATCCCACCGCACCAGCAGCGCCGCTCCCAGCTACGACATGAGCAACCGCGATACCGGTACGGTCAAATGGTTTAACACCTCGAAAGGATTCGGCTTCATTTCACGCGATTCGGGCGACGACATCTTCGTGCACTTTCGTGCAATCCGTGGTGAAGGCCACCGCGTACTGGTCGAAGGCCAACGCGTCGAGTTTTCGGTGATGAACCGCGACAAAGGCCTGCAAGCCGAAGACGTGATCGCCGCACCCGCCCGGCGCTGACCTGCGCGCATAAAAAAACCGCGATGCAGCCTGCTGCTCGCGGTTTTTTTTGCCCGGCCAAACCGGCTATTAATAATGAGGCGGCGGCGCCTCCTCTTCAGCGCTTTCAAACTGCCCCATCATCTCCTCGTGACGCTTGAGCAATGCCGCCATCTGAAGCTGCAGACGCTCGACCACACGCTGCTGCTCAACCAGCACATCGTTGAGCGCCTGGATCGTGTCATCCTGAAAGGCCAGACGACTTTCCAACTCGGTAACGCGCGCTTCCAGAGTCATGATTCAAGCCTCCACAAAACGAAAGTCATTACCCAATTGGCCCTGAAGTTGCGCGCGAATGGCAGCAACCTGTTCAGGCGTGTAGGGTTTGGCCGGGTGCCGACCCCATACAGGCCCCGGCCAGGCCACATCATTACGATGGCGAACAATGACATGCATATGCAGCTGACTGACCACATTACCCAATGTGGCCACATTCAACTTGTCCGCTGCAAAAATTCGCTTCAGCTTGCCCGCCAGGGCGGTAGTTTCCTGCCACAACGCTAGTTGGTCGGCGGCATCGAGCTCGAATAGTTCAGTGATATCCACTCGGCGAGGAACCAGGATAAACCACGGATAGTTTGCATCGTTGGACAGCAGCAAACGGCACAGCGGGAAGTCGCCGATCGGCAGGGTATCTTGTTGAAGACGCGAATCCAGAGCAAACACCTAGAAATCTCCCGGGGTAACAAATTAAACGCGCCGCAAAAGCGCCTGAAGGCATACCTGCGGACTGTCACCTGCAGGATACCCGTGAACGGCAATCCGTTCACTGCGTTGTAGGATCTAATAAAGAAGAAAGGCCAAGCGCGATGTTATTTCCTACAGACATCGCTTTCAGGAATGCACTCGCTGCAAGCCGGTTTTTACTTACAACGCCCCAAAATGGAACAACACAACCCATGCACCCACATTGTGACCGGAAAAGCACTAACGGTCATCGCTCCACCCACCTGCCTTTCAGCTGCCATGACCGCGCTTGACGCGTTACCGGCCCTGCGGCGTGCCACTCTTTTGCACCTCCGAAACCTTCGAACGACCACCCAAGCGCTACTTTTCGCACCAAAATGAAGCTCGCCAGCTAAACTCAGAGCGCTCAATATCCGCCAATTACCCAACCCAGGCGCCAGGACGGTAACGTTTGCGCCTGAAAACCTGCGCCAGCCTGATCCGAACGTCCGCGTCAAGACCAAACCAAAAGTTCTTAGACCCCCGGTTTTATGAGGGATTGAGCCCACGAGAAGGCAAAAGTGAAAATTTTGTGAAGCGGCGGCGTTTTTGTGCACGCTTGTTGCATTAGTGCTCACATGGTCGGCAAGACGCTTGTTGAGCTCTGCGACAAATAACAACAGCTGCACGGTGTAACCATGGAGTTTTCGGTGTTGGGGGGCATAGAGCATTCCTTTCTATGCTCAAGCCATTGGAAACTGCGCTGTAGTTGTACAACTTTTAACCAAAAGTTGTGATTTGCGACATGGACACCACATTTTGCGACATTGTCGCAAAGAAGCTGAAAGGTTTGTTTTGCAAGTATCGCCAACATGGTCTGCGTGATATAAGTTTGCGCCGACACAAAAAGAAAGAGCCGCCCAGATAAAAAAACAGGTGGGACGGCAGTACTCTTCCTAAAAACCAAAGGAGCAAATCACGATGCGCGTGATGAAGTGGAGCATGATCGCCCTGGCAGTAGCCGCAGCGGGCAGTACCCAAATGGCAGCAGCTTCCAGCCAGTCCGAGTCGAAGGGCTTCGTTGAAGACAGCAACTTCGGCATTAATACTCGTGCGCTCTATTTCAGCCGCGATTTCCGTAACAACCCGGCTGGCACGCAAAGCCGCCGGGAAGAAACCGGCCTGGGCTTCCACGCTCTGTTCGAGTCTGGCTTCACTCAAGGTCCAGTTGGTTTCGGTGTTGACGCTATCGGCCTGCTGGGCGTCAAGCTCGACAGCGGCAAGAGCCGCTCCGGTACCGGCATGTTCCCTACCGGTTCCGATGGTCGCTCGGCAGACGACTTCTCCGAAGCCACTGGCGCGGTCAAGATGCGCGTCTCCGATACCGTGCTGAAGTGGGGCGGCCAGTACACTGCAGTTCCAGTTTTCGCGACCGACGACAGCCGCCTGCTGCCTGAAGTTGCCGAAGGCTTCTCCTTGAACAGCAAGGAAATCAACGGCCTGGACCTGAACGCCGGTCACTTCACCGCGCTCAACGCTCAGGACCAGACCCACCACGACAGCCTGAACCTGACCACTACTGACTTCATTGGTGGCTCCTACGCAATCACCGACGGTCTGTCTACCTCTGTGTACTATGCAGAAACAGAAGACTTCTGGCGCAAGTGGTACGGCAACGTGAACTTCAGCGTGCCGCTGGCTGACGATCAAGGCCTGGTGTTCGACTTCAACATCTATAACACCAAGAGCGAAGGCGCAGCTCTGTACACCGCTTTCGACGGTGACAAGCTCGACAACAACGCCTACAGCTTCTCCGGCGCCTACACCTTCCTGACCGCCCACACCGTTACCCTGGCTTACCAGAAAGTTTCCGGTGACGGCGACTACGGTTACGGCGTAGACGGTGGCGGCACCATCTTCCTGGCCAACTCCGTTGCTCGTTCGGACTTCAACGCCGAAGACGAGAAGTCCTACCAGGCTCGCTACGACCTGAACATGGCTTCCTACGGTGTTCCAGGCCTGAGCTTCATGACCCGCTACGTCAAAGGTACCGATGCCAACGTGGCCGGCACCGACGACGGCAAAGAGTGGGAACGCGACATCGAAGCCAAGTACGTAGTCCAGGAAGGTCCTGCAAAAGACCTGAGCCTGCGTCTTCGTCAAGCAACCTACCGTTCGGGCGACGGCGTTTACTACGGTTCGCCATCGATCGACGAACTGCGTCTGATCGTCAACTACCCGCTGAACATTCTGTAATTCAGAATCTCGCAGGTAGCTACACCCTGAAAAGCCCGGCACTGCCGGGCTTTTTCTATTTACAGGCAGGCAAACGACACACAAGCAGCCTACCGCCGGGAACCAGTATCGCGGCTCAATCGACCTCAATCCTGTACGCAACCGGATCACCACCGTACAATGCCAGGTCATTTTCAGTCATAGCAACCGACAACGGCCAACCATGCGCACCAGTCAATATTTGCTCGCCACTCAGAAAGAAACCCCTTCCGACGCGGTCGTCATCAGCCACCAGCTCATGCTGCGGGCCGGCATGATCCGCAAGCTCGCTTCCGGTCTTTACACCTGGCTGCCGATGGGCCTTCGTGTGATGCGCAAGGTCGAAGCCATCGTGCGCGAGGAAATGAACGCGGCCGGTGCCCTGGAAGTCCTGATGCCGGGCATTCAGCCAGCCGAACTGTGGCGGGAATCGGGTCGCTGGGAACAATACGGCCCGGAATTGCTGCGCATGAAGGATCGCCACGACCGCGACTTCTGTGCAGGCCCTACCCATGAAGAAGTCATCACGGATCTGGCCCGCAACGAGCTCAACAGCTACAAGCAGTTGCCGATCAACATGTACCAGATCCAGACCAAATTCCGTGACGAGATCCGCCCGCGCTTCGGCTTGATGCGCGGCCGCGAGTTCATCATGAAGGACGCCTACTCCTTCCACGTCGACCAGGCTTCCCTGCAGGAAACCTACGATCGCATGCACCAGGCATACTGCAATGTATTCACTCGCCTGGGCCTGAACTTCCGTCCGGTACAAGCCGACACGGGTTCGATCGGTGGCACCGGTTCGCACGAGTTCCATGTACTGGCCGATTCCGGTGAAGACGATATCGCCTTCAGCGACACGTCCGACTACGCCGCCAACATCGAGAAGGCCGAGGCCCTGCCACGCGAAACTTCGCGCCCGGCGCCTACCGAAGAACTGCGCCTGGTCGATACGCCAGACGCCAAGACCATCGCGCAGCTGGTCGAAGGCTTCAACCTGCCGATCGAGAAAACCATCAAGACCCTGGTGGTGCACGCGGCCGAAGAAGGCAAGCTGATTGCACTGATCATCCGTGGCGATCACGAGCTCAACGAAATCAAGGCGGCCAATCTGGAACAGGTTGCCAACCCATTGGTCATGGCGACCGAAGCCGAGCTGCGCGCAGCCATTGGCGCCGGTGCCGGCTCGCTTGGCCCGTTGAACCTGCCCCTGCCCTGCATCATTGACCGCTCGGTAGAACTGATGAGCGACTTTGGCATCGGCGCCAATATCGACGACAAGCACTACTTCGGCGTGAACTGGGAACGCGATCTGCCGGTCCCGACCGTCGCAGACCTGCGCAACGTAGTCGAAGGCGACCCTAGCCCGGACGGCCAAGGTACGCTGGTTATCAAGCGCGGCATTGAAGTGGGCCATATCTTCCAGCTGGGTACCAAATACAGCGAAGCCATGAAGTGCCAGGTCCTGGGCGAGAACGGCAAGCCCGTCACCCTGACCATGGGTTGCTACGGTATCGGTGTTTCCCGGGTAGTGGCCGCTGCGATCGAGCAGAACTACGACGACGGCGGCATCATCTGGAGCGACGCCCTGGCGCCCTTCCAGATCGCCCTGGTACCGCTGCGCTATGAGACCGAGCTGGTTCGCGAAGCCACCGACAAGCTCTATAAAGAGCTGACGGCCGCCGGCTTCGAAGTCTTGCTCGATGATCGCGACAAGAAAACCAGCCCGGGGATCAAGTTCGCCGACATGGAACTGATCGGCATTCCGCACCGTATCGTGGTCAGCGATCGCGGCCTGGCCGAAGGCAACCTTGAATACAAGAACCGCACCATCGGTGAGGCCCAGGCCATTCCTGTCGCCGACGTGCTGTCTTTCCTCCAAGCTCGCATCCGTCGCTGATAGCCAAATCAAGAGTAACCATGTTCAAGCGAAGTACCTTAACCCTCGGGGGCGCCGCCGTATGCGGCGCCCTGTTCCTCAGCGGCTGCGCCAACCATATGTCCCAGCGCAGCGAGCACGAGGAGCGCATCGAGCGCAAGCTGCTCGATCACAGCCTGCAGATCGATGTCGGTGAGCCCAAGGTACTTGAGCTTCCGCAACGTCGCGTGCGGATCCATGAACAGAAGACGTTCGAAGTCACTGAATTCGAAGTTACCCGTCGCTATGATCGCTACACACCGTACCAGGCCTGGCGGGAGGTCTATGAAATCCCCCTGGGCGCTGTAGCAGTGGTGGCCGGCGTTGGCGCGAACGCGCTCAACGTGATCATGCTCGGGCGCCTTCCCGATTCCGCGACCAAGGACTGGATCAGTTATGGTTTTGCCGGGCTCAACCCGGCCATGAACGTACAGTCCAACGGCCGGGCCCAACAGAACCTGGCCGGTATTACCGAGGTTCAACAGGACAAGCGCCGCGAGTACACCAGCCTGCCCTGGAGCGAGCGTCCGGTGCTGGTCACGGCCGGCAAGCAGACCCATGACCTGAGCACTGATCGCAATGGGGTGTTGCGCCTGAACCTGCTCGACAGCCCTTTCTCCGAACAGAACCTCAATCACATCGGTACCCTGCGATTGGCCGTCGAAGATGAAGACGACAATGTGAAGGCCGATGCCAGCCTGCTGGTCAGCGGCACCTTGCGCGGCAAACTGCTGGAAGCCCACGCCTTGATCTTCGACGACCTGGAAGACGACGAAGTCAACCAGTGGGTGCATCGCGTCAAGCGCCTGTCGGAACTGGGCCTGGAGGAAGAAGCCAGCGAACTGGAGCAAAGCCTGATCGAACTGACCCGCAACGACCCGGAACTGCAACAGGAGTTTCTCAAGTCGCTGACCAAGGACGCCGGCCGTCTGGTAGCCGACCCGGGCTCATCCTGATCTCAACCCGTTGCCCCCCGATGTGCCAGCCCGCTGGCACATCCCCTCCTCGCTACAACGCAAACAACTCCAGTTGCTCATGCTTCCCGCGCAGGTCCAGCAAGCGCACACCGATACCCAGTAGCCGCACCGGTTTGCCGCCTCGCGCGAAGGCTTGCGTCAATAGTTGCTGGTAGCTGTCCAGATCACGGCCCGCGCCCGTCTGCTCGAGCGTCGTCTGGCTGAAATCATGAAACTTCACTTTGACGAACGGCTTGCCGGGCCGGTAACTGCTGTCGATGCGCGCCATACGCCCTGCCAGAGTCTCCAGCAACTCAGGCAGCTTACCCAGGCAGCTTTCCAGGTCAGGCAAATCGGTGTCGTAGGTATTCTCGACACTGATTGATTGGCGACGACTGTCGTTTTGTACTGCGCGGTCATCAATACCCCGTGCCAGGTTCCAGAGACGCTCGCCGAAGCTGCCGAATTCGCGCACCAATGCCAGCTTGCTCCAGTCACGCAACGTCAGGCAGTCAACAATTCCCAGCCGCCCCAGCTTGTCGGCGGTCACTTTGCCGACGCCATGTAACTTGGCGACCGGGAGCATGGCGACAAAGTCTTCGACCTCGGCCGGGGTGATCACGAACAACCCATTGGGTTTGCGCCAGTCGCTGGCAATCTTGGCCAGGAACTTGTTCGGCGCCACGCCGGCCGAGACGGTGATATGCAATTGGTTCGAGACCCGGCGCCGGATGTCCTGGGCAATGCGGGTGGCGCTACCGGAAAACCGAATGCTGTCGGAAACGTCCAGATAGGCCTCATCCAGCGACAGAGGCTCGATCAGCTCGGTGTAGTCGCGCAGGATCCCATGGATTTCTCGCGAGGCTTCCTTATAAGCCTCCATCCGCGGCTTGACGATGATCAGGTCGGGGCAGAGGTTCAACGCATGCCGCGAAGACATCGCCGAACGAACGCCATAGGCCCGCGCTTCATAGTTGCAGGTGGCAATGACCCCGCGCCGATCGGCCGACCCACCCACAGCCAGCGGCTTGCCGGCCAAACGGGGGTCGTCACGCATCTCGATGGCTGCGTAAAAGCAATCGCAATCAACGTGGATGATTTTGCGCTGGGTCATGGCGTCTTGAAGTGGGAAAGTTCGTACGAAGTGAAGCGGCAGTATCTCACCCGGCAGCGTTATTTTCTCAATGTCGAACACCCAATCAATGAATCTGCATTTATTTTATCAATCAAAAACACCTCACCAATAGAGCCAAAACCCTTACGCCACCTGCCCTGCAGCCTTTTTCCCCACGCCTAAGCGCTTGAACAAAAAAGGTTTTCTGTAAATCAGCGGTTGACATGCCCGGGAATTTCTGTAGAATTCACTCCACAGACGCGGGATGGAGCAGTCTGGTAGCTCGTCGGGCTCATAACCCGAAGGTCGTCGGTTCAAATCCGGCTCCCGCAACCAAACATCAAAGAAGGCCACTTGAAAAAGTGGCCTTTTTTGTTTGTGTCGATTTTCTGCCACGCTGACATTTATTTGGCAGATTGTGCGATTAACGGTTGACACCAGCGCGCCTGCCTGTAGAATCCGCCCCCACAGACGCGGGATGGAGCAGTCTGGTAGCTCGTCGGGCTCATAACCCGAAGGTCGTCGGTTCAAATCCGGCTCCCGCAACCAAACAACAGAAAAGGCCACTTGAAAAAGTGGCCTTTTTTGCGTCTGCGCGTCCCGACTCCCCAGAAGTACCAAGCCCTGCAACGACTGGGCGTAGCCGCTGCCGCCAGGCTGTCGCAGTGGCGCACCAGCTGGAGTCCCGCAGGGGCTCCCCAGCGATTTCAAGATCTTGCGCCTGCTGCGCACGCGAGGATTCATCGCCAGACGACAAGACAATGCGTAGCTCAATGCCGCGAAGCATAGCGCAGCACTCGTCGTATTTCCCTGCATAAGGCTGGTCAACTGCGCCGTGCGCCGCTAGAATTGCGCACTTTTTGATCAGAGGCGCTGCAAGCGCCCAACAGGACAGTGGCGCAACCTGGCGACACTGGCCCAATTACACCGAGGTTTGCCATGTCCACCACTCCTGTGCCGTCCGCTCCAAAGGTTGGCTTCGTCTCTCTGGGTTGCCCCAAAGCCCTGGTCGACTCCGAGCGCATCCTGACCCAGCTGCGCATGGAAGGCTATGAAGTCGTGTCCACCTACCAGGACGCCGATGTCGTGGTGGTCAATACCTGCGGCTTTATCGACACTGCCAAGGCCGAGTCCCTGGAAGTGATCGGCGAAGCCATCGCCGAAAACGGCAAGGTCATCGTGACCGGCTGCATGGGCGTCGAAGAAAGCGCCATCCGCAACGTGCACCCCAGCGTACTGGCCGTCACCGGCCCACAGCAGTACGAGCAGGTGGTCAATGCCGTCCACGAAGTGGTGCCACCCAAGCTCGATCACAACCCCCTGATCGACCTGGTTCCGCCACAAGGGATCAAGCTGACCCCGCGCCACTATGCATACCTGAAGATTTCCGAAGGCTGCAACCACAGCTGCAGCTTCTGCATCATCCCGTCCATGCGCGGCAAGCTGGTCAGCCGTCCGGTCGGCGACGTACTCAGTGAGGCCGAGCGCCTGGTCAAGGCCGGCGTCAAAGAGATCCTGGTCATCTCCCAGGACACCAGCGCCTATGGCGTAGACGTCAAGTACAAGACCGACTTCTGGAACGGCCAGCCGGTGAAAACCCGCATGCTGGAACTCTGTGAAGCCCTCAGCACGCTCGGCGTCTGGGTGCGTCTGCACTACGTCTACCCGTACCCGAACGTCGACGACGTGATCCCATTGATGGCCGCCGGGAAAATCCTCCCGTACCTGGATATTCCTTTCCAGCACGCCAGCCCGAAAGTCCTCAAGGCCATGAAACGCCCGGCCTTTGAAGACAAGACCCTGGCGCGAATCAAGAAGTGGCGCGAGCAGTGCCCGGACCTGATCATCCGTTCGACCTTCATCGTCGGCTTCCCTGGCGAAACCGAGGAAGACTTCCAGTACCTGCTCGACTGGCTGACCGAAGCCCAGCTCGATCGCGTCGGCTGCTTCCAGTACTCCCCAGTGGAAGGCGCGCCGGCCAATGACCTGGACGCTGAAGTGGTACCGGACGAGGTCAAGCAGGACCGTTGGGACCGCTTCATGGCTCACCAGCAGGAAATCAGCGCCCAGCGCCTGCAACTGAAGATCGGCAAGGAAATCGAAGTCCTGATCGACGAGGTCGATGAACAGGGCGCGGTAGGTCGCTGCTTCTTCGATGCCCCGGAAATCGATGGCAACGTCTATATCGAAAGCGACAAGGACCTCAAGCCAGGCGATAAAGTCTGGTGCCGTGTGACGGACGCCGACGAGTACGACCTTTGGGCCGAGACCATCTGAGTCCACCCTTGAAGAAAGCCCCGCCCACTATGGCGGGGCTTTTTTTTGCAACTATCTTTTACCTTGGCGGCCACTGAACGATAGTAGGCAACATCACCCACAAGGAGGCTGGTTGCATGCGCACTCACTCGGTCATTCGTACCCCGAAGCAGAGTGATTACCCCGAATTGACTCGCGTGTGGGAAGCCTCGGTGCGCGCCACCCATGGCTTCCTGCCCGACAGCTATATCACCCTGCTCAGAGAACTGGTGCAGAACCAGTACCTGGACGCCTTGATGCTGATCTGCTGCAAGGACCAGCACCAGCGCATCACCGGGTTTGCCGGGGTGGCTGCCGGCAAGGTCGAAATGCTCTTCGTCGACCCGCGAAATCGCGGCCGGGGCATCGGCAAACAACTGCTGCGCTATGCCATGGAACACCTGAACGCCGATGAACTGGACGTCAACGAGCAAAACGACCAGGCGGTGGGCTTCTACTTCAAACAAGGTTTCGAAGTGATCGGTCGTTCGGAACATGACGGCATGGGACAACCCTATCCCCTGCTGCACCTGCGCTTGAGACGCACACAATCGGCTCAGCTGGGCTGACAGTTCGGTCCGAGGAAAAGGTCGGCCGGCTCCGAGATTTCACGCAACACGCGCGTGCCCAGCCTTTTCGCGGAATGTTGCCGGGATAAACCGGCCTCGGGCGGTTACAATGGCGCTCATCCTTTTGCAATGGCTTCCCCATGTCTGATCCCATTCGTCTCTCAAAACGCCTTATCGAACTGGTCGGCTGCTCCCGGCGGGAGGCTGAACTGTTCATCGAGGGCGGCTGGGTCTCGGTAGATGGCGAGATCGTCGACGAACCGCAGTTCAAGGTCAGCACCCAGAAGGTCGAACTCGACCCCGAGGCCAAGGCGATACCGCCGGAGCCCATTACGCTGCTGCTCAACCAGCCCGCCGAACTGAACAGCGAAAGTGCGCTGCCAACCATCACGGCAGCGACCCTGTCCGAAGAGCACCGCTACGGCAAGCGCCCGCTCAAGGGGCATTTCCTGCGGCTATCCTGCGCAGCCGAGCTGCAACAGGGCGCCAGCGGCCTGCAGGTGTTCAGCCAGGACTGGCGGATCATCCGCAAGCTCACCGACGATATCGCCAAGCTCGAGCAGGAATACGTGGTCGAAGTCAGCGGTGACATGGTCGAACATGGCCTCAATCGACTCAACCACGGCGTCAAGTGGAAGGGTCGCGAACTGCCCGCGGTCAAGGCCAGCTGGCAGAACGAAACACGCCTGCGCTTCGCCCTGAAAAACCCTCCACCCGGCCTGTTGGCACAGCTGTGCGCCAGCGTTGGCCTGACGGTGGTGTCGATGCGCCGCATCCGCGTCGGTGGCGTCTCGATAGGCAAGGTTGCGTCGGGTCAGTGGCGTTATCTGTCGAGCAAGGAAAAGTTCTAGGCCGTACTGCCCCATTTTCAGCGTCGCCCTACTGCGGCGCTCATCGATCAGGATATTCACCATGATTCACAACGATGTTCTGCGCAGCGTGCGCTACATGCTCGATATCAATGACGCCAAAGTCGTCGACCTCATCAAGCTTGGCGGTATGGAAGTCAGCAAGGCCGATGTCATCAACTACCTGAAGAAGGATGAAGAAGAAGGCTTCGTGCACTGCCCGGACGAAGTCATGGCGCACTTTCTCGATGGCCTGGTGGTCTTCAAGCGCGGCAAGGACGAAAGCCGTCCGCCGCTGCCGATCGAACTGCCGGTCACCAACAACATCATTTTGAAGAAGCTGCGCGTCGCCTTCGAACTGAAGGAAGACGATATGCACGCCATTCTCAAGGCCGCCGAGTTCCCGGTGTCCAAGCCTGAACTGAGCGCACTGTTTCGCAAGTTTGGCCACACCAATTACCGCCCGTGCGGCGACCAGCTGCTGCGCAACTTTCTCAAGGGCCTGACCCTGCGGGTGCGCGGTTGAGTCGACCATGAGCTATAGCGTCTCGCCGATCGGCTTTGTCCGCTCCTGCTTCAAGGAGAAGTTCGCCATTCCGCGCCAGCCACAGCTGGCGCCGGCTGCGCGCGGCATTCTGGAGCTGGTCCCGCCGTTCGATCAGGGCGATGCGGTGCAAGGGCTCGAACAGGTCAGCCATGTCTGGTTGCTGTTTCTGTTCCATCAGGCACTGGAAGACAAGCCCCGGCTCAAGGTGCGCCCACCGCGGCTCGGTGGCAACAAGTCCATGGGCGTATTCGCTACGCGCGCCACGCACAGGCCCAACGGCATAGGCCAGTCCGTGGTGAAACTGGAGAAGGTCGAGGCCAGCCGGTTGCTGCTATCGGGCATCGACCTGCTGGACGGAACGCCGATTCTGGATATAAAACCGTACGTGCCCTACGCCGACCGGGTCGATGATGCCCGCAACGACATCGCCAGCGCGGCGCCAGAGCTGATCCCCGTGCAATGGAGTGATACCGCCCGGATACAGGCTTACGAGCACGCCATACGCCTTGCAGAGCCTCTGGTGCAGTTGATCGAGCAATGCCTGGCGCAAGACCCGCGCCCGGCCTACCAGACCCCGACGCCCGAGCGCCACTATGGCGCGCAGTTCTGGGACGTGGACGTACGCTGGCATTACCCGCAGCCGGACACGATCAGGGTGCTGGAAGTGGTAGCCGCCCGCGACTGACGCCGAAGGCAAAAAAAACCGCCCGACCAGAAACTGGAGGGGCGGTTTTTTTATGTCGTCGATTTATTTTTCGACGAAAGCACGTTCGATCAGGTAGTCACCCGGCTCACGCATGCGTGGAGAAACCTTCAAACCGAAGCTGTTCAATACTTCGCTGGTCTCATCGAGCATGCTCGGGCTACCGCACAGCATCGCACGGTCGTCCTGCGGATTGATCGGCGGCAGGCCGATATCGCTGAACAGCTTGCCGCTGCGCATCAGATCGGTCAGGCGACCTTCGTTCTCGAATGGCTCGCGGGTCACGGTCGGGTAGTAGATCAGCTTGTCACGCAGTGCTTCACCGAAGAACTCGTTCTGTGGCAGGTGCTCGGTGATGAACTCGCGATAGGCGACTTCGTTCACGTAACGGACACCGTGGCAGAGGATGATTTTTTCAAAGCGCTCGTAGGTTTCCGGGTCCTGGATGACGCTCATGAATGGCGCAAGCCCCGTACCGGTGCTGAGCAGGTACAGGTGCTTGCCCGGCTTGAGGTCGTCCAGCACCAGGGTGCCGGTCGGTTTCTTGCTGATGATGATCTCGTCGCCTTCCTTCAAGTACTGCAACTGCGAAGTCAGGGGACCATCCGGCACCTTGATGCTGAAGAACTCGAGATGTTCTTCCCAGTTCGGGCTGGCGATCGAATAAGCACGCATAAGCGGCCGGCCGTTGGGCTGTTGCAGGCCGATCATCACGAACTGACCGTTCTCGAAGCGCAGGCCCGGGTCGCGGGTGCACTTGAAGCTGAACAGGGTGTCGTTCCAGTGATGGACACTGAGTACACGTTCGTGGTTCATGTTGCTCATGTACGGGGCTCCTGAAGAAAAACGCAGCGCTAACCGAGAGCGCGATTGCGCCGTAGTTTAGAGGCAGCGACAATATCTGTTAAATGAATTATCAAGATATAGGTTATCGGTTATATAGATATGCGATTTACTTTACGTCAGCTACAGGTATTCGTCGCCGTCGCCCAGCAGGAAAGCGTCTCCCGGGCGGCTGGAATGCTGGCGCTCTCGCAATCGGCCGCCAGCACCTCAATCACCGAACTCGAGCGGCAATGCAGCTGCCAATTGTTCGACCGCGCCGGCAAGCGCCTGAGCCTCAATGCCCTGGGCCACCAGCTATTGCCCCAGGCGGTGGCCCTGCTCGATCAGGCCAAGGAGATCGAAGACCTGCTCAATGGCAAGTCCGGGTTTGGCTCGCTGGCCGTTGGCGCGACCTTGACCATCGGCAATTACCTGGCAACCCTGCTGATCGGCAGTTTCATGCAGCTGCACCCGGAGAGCCAGGTCAAACTCCATGTGCAGAACACCTCGAATATCGTACAACAGGTCGCCCATTACGAAATTGACCTGGGTCTGATCGAAGGCGACTGCAACCACCCCGATCTTGAAGTCCAGCCTTGGGTCGAAGACGAACTGGTGGTGTTTTGCGCCCCTCGGCACCCACTGGCTCAACGGGGTCATGCCAACCTGGAGGAGTTGACCCGAGAGGCGTGGATCCTGCGTGAACAGGGGTCCGGAACCCGCCTGACCTTCGACCAGGCCATGCGTCATCACCGCAATGCCCTGAATATCCGCCTGGAACTGGAACACACCGAAGCCATCAAGCGTGCGGTCGAGTCTGGCCTTGGCATCGGCTGTATCTCACGCCTGGCCCTGCGCGACGCGTTTCGCCGCGGCAGCCTGGTGGCGCTGGAAACACCGGAGCTGGACCTGGTTCGCCAGTTCTACTTCATCTGGCACAAGCAGAAGTACCAAACCTCTGCCATGCGCGAGTTTCTTGAACTGTGCCGCACCTTTACCGCCGGCGTTTCACGCAGTTACGACATCGTCCTGCCGAATATTGCCTGACACGCTCTAGAGCAATATGACTGCCCAGACCAGCGCGATCATCGTCATGGCCACGGCTTGTGCGGCGCTGCCCATGTCCTTGGCATTTTTCGAGAGCGGATGGCGGTCCAGGGAAATCCGGTCGATTGCCGCTTCTATCGCCGAATTGAGCAGCTCCACGATCAAGGACAACAGGCACACGGCGATCAGAATCGCGCGCTCGGCGCGACTGACGTTCAGCATGAATGTCACCGGGATCAGTACGACGCTGAGCAGCACCAGCTGGCGGAATGCCGCTTCGCCGGTAAAAGCGGCGCGCAACCCGTCAATCGAATAGCCGGTGGCATTGAGAACACGTTTTAGGCCGGTCTGGCCCTTGAAAGGAGACATAGATAGGCAACTGCAACCATTGGGAAATTGAAAGCTAGTTCAAAACGAGTCAAAAAAGCGTGAAGTCAAAGTGCCTTAACTGCTTGCAATCGATTCGAGTTGTTGCAGCAGCAATGCCGCCTGGGTTCGGGTACGCACGCCAAGCTTGCGAAAAATCGCCGTCACATGGGCCTTGATGGTCGCTTCCGAGACATTCAGCTCGTAAGCGATCTGCTTGTTCAGCAACCCCTCGCAGACCATGGTCAACACGCGGAACTGTTGCGGCGTCAAGCTGGCCAGGCCTTCGCTGGCAGCTCTGGCTTGCGCCGAGACACTGACGGCTTCAAAGGCTTGCGCCGGCCACCAGACATCGCCGTCGAGCACCTTGCGAACCGCGTCCTGAATAACGTCCAGGGAACTGGATTTGGGAATGAAGCCACTGGCGCCGAACTCTCGCGACTTCACCACCACCGACGCTTCTTCCTGCGCCGAAACCATGACCACCGGAATCTGCGGGTATTGCCCGCGCAACAGCACCAGGCCGGAGAAGCCGTAAGCACCCGGCATGTTCAGGTCCAGCAGGACCAGGTCCCAATCGGCCTTCTCGGTCAGGCGGGCTTCGAGTTCGGCAATGCTTGCCACTTCGACGAGGCGTACGTCGGGGCCCAGCCCCAGGGTCACGGCCTGGTGCAGCGCACTGCGAAAGAGGGGGTGGTCATCAGCTATCAGGATTTCGTATGTGGCCATCGATCAAATGATCCTGTTCTGTGCAAGCACGCAAGGAGGTAGGCGCTTGCCGAGGCAACTCAAGGCGTCAGCGGCAGTGCCGAGCGCTAATAGGGCACTAAAAAATCCCTGAAAAAGCAGCGTTCAAGCCTTCTTCGTGCCCGAATCGGCGCCAAGCATGCCGACCCGCAACGGGGTGGTCAAGTTCGAGCCTGCCCCGCGGCGGCCATTGGCCTCCCCAGGCCTCACAGAAAAGCCTTGAGGCGGGTGTGCACTTCGTCCTGTTCGTCGATCGGGAGCTGGAACTTTGCCCCCAGATAATGGCTGCTGAAGACATCCAGGTAGGCATCCAGCGCCTGGGCGGCAGGCTGGTCGTCAGCCAACTCCAGGCACAGCGCAGCGACTTCCGCGGTACAGAAGTGATCGTCGCGCTTGGAGCGTCGCAATTTGTAGCGCGACAATTGTTCAGGCTCAAGGCTCAGTACCGGGAACCGCTCAAGGTAGGGGCTCTTGCGAAACATTTTGCGGGCTTCGTTCCAGGTCGCATCCAGCAAAATGAACAACGGCCGTTTACCGTCCTGGACTGCGACTTTGGTCACCACTCGCCGGGGCTCGACGAACTCACCGGGGAAGACGATATAGGGTTGCCAATGACCCTGTTCCAGCAATTGAAGCAGCCCCTCGTCGACCTCGGTCCGCGACCAGGCGAATGCCGTGGTATCGCTGATCACGTCAGCGATCAACCAGCCAGTATTGCTCGGCTTGAGGGGTTCGACGTCATACATCAGCAGGCATATGGCCGAGCGCGCCGGGACGGTCGGCCGCCACGCACACAGGCAATAGCTGAAAATCACCCGGCAACCGGGACAACGCGGCGCCCTGGCGCCCCGGGCAGTGAAGGGCTTGATGCTGCGGGCCAGACGCTGGTCGCGCAAACGGGAAACGGCATGGCTCATGGGTAGACCCGACCAGGGCAAGAAGGAATCGTCACTGCGTGGACTCGGCAAGGCTGAAGACCTGCCAGTTTACCAGAGCCCCGCCCGCTACAACCGCCCGATGCAGTTTTCAGATAGAACCCCGCCTCCCCGTCCCCTATAATCAGCGCCCTGGCTGCCAGCCATGCAGGTACTGTTGCCTGGCGAATTTCGCCACGAATGAACGCAGCGCCAGGTCGCAGGTCCAATCGCCAGTCACCGAACCAGGAGAGTTTCATGCTGCGCTTTATCGTCCCGTCCATCACCTTGCTGTTAGCACTGCCTTTGGGCGCACAGGCAGCGTCCAAGAAAGACTTCGAACTCAGCAAGATGCTCGACAAAGTGGCCAAGGAAAGCAGCGTGGGCACGCCACGAGCAATCAACGAAGACATCCTTGACCAGGGTTATACCGTTGAAGGCAATCAATTGATCGACCACTTGAGCGTGCGCGAGAGCCACGCACAGAAAATGCGCTCCAATCCCGAAGCGGTGTACTACCAGCTGGGTGCGAGTGTGTGCCGCAATACGGCCTTCCGTCAGTTGATGGATCGTGGCGCAGTGATGGCCTATGAGTTCACCGAGTACAAGACAAATCGCCCGGTCGTTACTCACCGTTTCAAAGCTGCCGATTGCATGGCGAACAAGAAGAAAAAGTAATCCCCCTCGCTCGTTGGCGCGCCGCTGCCCTTCATCGGCGCGCAGCTCAGCGACCCGCGCATGCACATGGCGTGGCTCAAGACTCATTCCTTTCTTAAGCCTGCCTCCCTGCAGCGGGCCATTTCTGCCCTGCCCCCCGGTTAACCGGACACCAGCCAAAACACGATCCCGCCTGACGAGTGGCGCAAGCGCGTGTGCTCTCGTAAAAGTTATTGGCCGTCATAACGTTATGAGTACATGATCAAGTCAGCATAATCATTGCGCAGGGTCTAGATTTACAGAAACTGACTTTCATCTTCCTGGGCAAGTGAGGGGGGTTGCCCCAACATGCTGTGTGATGTGATTGCCATGACATCTCGGACATGAACGCAGGTATCTGTATGGATGAATCACTACGACCCTTGCGGGTCAACTGCAGTGCCCGGGCAGCGGCCGGGGCAGTCAGCGACACATGCAGTGTCGCGGCCTTGGCGAATATTTCGACCGGGCCAAAGGTTCTGATGCAGAAGGAGAAGTTGAATGCCTTACGAACCGAATGAATTCCTGACCAGCCACTTCAAGAACATTGGTATCGACCTCACCAGCAAGGTCGAAGAACAACTTAATCTGGTCGCCCCCAACAGCCCCAATCTTCCGCTGTACCGGGACATGGTATTGACCGTCCTGCGCATGGCGCAGGATGACCGCAACCGCTGGAACGCCAAGATAACCCTGCAGACGCTGCGCGAACTCGATCATGCCTTCCGCGTACTGGAGCAGTACAAGGGCCGTCGCAAGGTCACCGTCTTCGGCTCGGCCCGAACCCCGGTCGAACATCCCATGTACGCCCTGGCCAGCGAGCTGGGTGCAACGCTGGCGCGCTCGGACCTGATGGTAATTACCGGTGCCGGCGGCGGCATCATGGCGGCAGCCCATGAGGGTGCCGGGCTCGATCACAGCCTGGGGTTCAACATCACCTTGCCGTTCGAGCAACATGCCAACGCCACTGTCGAAGGGACCGACAAGCTGTTGCCGTTCCACTTTTTCTTCACGCGCAAGCTGTTCTTCGTCAAGGAAGCCGACGCCCTGGTGCTCTGCCCTGGCGGTTTCGGCACGCTGGACGAGGGCCTGGAAGTACTGACGCTGATCCAGACCGGCAAAAGCCCCCTGGTTCCCGTGATACTGCTCGACGCCCCCGGTGGCAGCTTCTGGCAGGACGCCCTGGACTTCATTCGCAAACAACTGGAAGGCAACCGCTACATACTTCCGAGCGATATGAAATTATTGAAACTGGTCTATGGCGCCGATGCGGCCGTGGAGGAGATCAACCAGTTCTACAGCAACTACCATTCGAGCCGCTGGCTGAAGAGCCTGTTTGTAATCCGCATGCATAATTCGCTTAACGAGGCGGCACTGGCGCATATACAGGAAGCCTTCAAGGACCTGTGCCTGAGCGGCAGCTTCCACCAGCACGCCTACAACGGCGAAGAACATGACGAGCCACAATTCAGCCACCTGGCTCGCCTGGCCTTCACCTTCAATGCCCGCGACCAGGGCCGGCTGCGCGAACTGGTCGACTACATCAACCTGTCGGAAAACTGGGCAAAACCTCAGGCTCCGTCGCAAACACAAACTGCACAACGGTCCCGCGAACCACTCAAGGTAACCTGAAGCCTGCGTCACTGCCCGGCCTGCCCTTCCACATGACTGGAATCGACAGGCCAACCAGCATCAATCGTCCACGCCCCGGCCGCTCAACAAGCGGCCGATCATTTCCAGCGGGTAACCCCGGTAACTCAAGAAGCGCGTCTGCTGGGCACGCTCGCGCTGATCAGCGGGCAAATGCCCGGCAAACTTGCGTTGCCAGGTTTCAGTGAGTTGCGCCTGCCAGTTGAGCCCACTTTCGCGCAGGGCCTGTTCGATATCGCTACGCTGCAAGCCACGTTGCCCCAGCTCTTCACGGATCCGCATGGGGCCGTAACCCGAGCGGGCGCGATAGCTGATAAAGCTTTCCAGGTAACGGGATTCACTCAGAAGCCCCTCGTCCGTCAACCGGTCGAGCGCTTCGTCGATCAATTCAGGCGGGGCGCCGCGCTGACGCAGCTTTCGCGTCAGCTCGACTCGACCATGCTCGCGACGCGCGAGCAGGTCCATGGCAGTGCGCCGTACGGCGACAGGGGTATCGAGCACGGCGGACATAGGCAGGATCAGAAGTTGGCGTCAGCGTCGACCAGGTCGTCTTCGTGAGCCACTTCGGCTACGGCAGCCTTATTGGCTTCAGCACCACCTGTCAGCAGTTTTTCACGGATCTGCTTCTCGAGGGTCGCAGCGATTTCCGGATTATCCTGCAGGAACTTGGCGGAGTTGGCCTTGCCCTGACCGATCTTGCTGCCCTGGTAGCTGTACCAGGCACCGGATTTCTCCAGCAGGCCATGTTGAACGCCCAGGTCGATGATTTCACCGTTCAGGTAGATGCCCTTGCCGTACAGGATCTGGAACTCGGCCTGACGGAACGGTGGTGCCACCTTGTTCTTGACGATCTTGACGCGGGTTTCGCTGCCCACGACCTCATCACCCTCTTTCACCGCGCCAGTGCGGCGGATGTCCAGACGGACCGAGGCGTAGAACTTCAGTGCGTTACCACCGGTGGTGGTTTCCGGGCTGCCGAACATCACGCCGATCTTCATGCGGATCTGGTTGATGAAGATCACCAGGCAGTTGGCGTTCTTGATGTTACCGGTGATTTTACGCAGCGCCTGGGACATCAGGCGGGCTTGCAGGCCCACGTGCATGTCACCCATTTCGCCTTCGATCTCGGCCTTGGGCACGAGTGCGGCAACGGAGTCGATGATGATGACGTCAACAGCATTGGAACGCACCAGCATGTCGGTGATTTCCAGCGCCTGCTCGCCGGTATCCGGCTGGGAAACCAGCAGGTCGTCGACGTTCACGCCCAGCTTGCTGGCGTATTCAGGATCCAGTGCGTGCTCGGCATCGACGAAGGCGCAGGTCGCGCCGGCCTTCTGGGCCTGGGCGATCACGGACAGGGTCAGCGTGGTTTTACCCGAGGATTCCGGGCCGTAGATCTCGACGATACGACCTTTTGGCAAGCCGCCGATGCCCAGCGCGATGTCCAGACCGAGGGAACCGGTAGAAATGGCCGGAATGGCCTGGCGATCGTGATCGCCCATGCGCATGACCGCGCCTTTACCGAATTGACGTTCGATCTGACCCAGGGCCGCAGCCAAGGCACGCTTCTTGTTGTCGTCCATTGAAGTCCTCACGTAATCAATAAGGCCTGACGGCCTGAACACCTGTATAAGTAGCCAGTATTATTCCACAGGGTTTGACGCACGCCTACCCCCGATTCGTGATTTCTCCTGCTGCAAGGTGTAACAGCCCCTCTAGCGCGGCCCTGACCGTTTGTCGGCGCACCTCGTCGCGCCCTCCGGGGAACAACCGCCGCTCGCTGGTGACCTTGTCGCCTGCGCCAAACGCCAGCCAGACAGTACCCACCGGTTTTTCCGGCGAGCCGCCGTCGGGCCCGGCGACGCCACTGACGGCCACGGCGAAGTGCGCCCCGCTGTTGGCCTGGGCGCCGCGCACCATGGCTTCGACCACCTCGCGGCTGACCGCGCCAACCTGGCCGAACAACTCGCCCGGCACGCGCAGCTGAGCAGTCTTCTGGGTATTGGAATAGGTAATGTAACCGGCTTCGAACCAGCCCGAGCTACCGGGTATGCGCGTGATGGCCTCGGCGATGCCGCCGCCGGTGCAGGATTCGGCGGTGGTGACGTGGGCGTTGAGGGTAAGCAGACGTTCGCCGAGGGTAGTGGCTAGCTGGGTGATGGGGTCCATGAGCGCTCCAGAGACAGGTTCTGGTTGCCTACCGTACACGAGGCGAGCCGGCTTGCAACCAGGCATCCTAGACCTCGATCAGGTGCTTGAGTGGGTGGTAAGTCGCCTTGAGCGTGGCAGCGACGTCGAGAATGGCCTTTTCGATACCATTGAGGTGCAGGCAGGTCAGTTCAATCGCCGCGCCCTGGTTACCGGCTTCGATGTACTCGATCAGGCGCAGGTGCTCGTTATCGCGGCAAGCATCATGGCGGCCGTCATCGAAAGCTGCCGCATAGAGCGAGGCCCTTGAAATCAGCTTGCGGAACCAGTCGAGCAAGATCGGGTTGTTCAGGGTTTCGGCCAGTTTGATATGGAATTCCCCGAGCAGGTGGATCAGCCGCTCGTGGTCGCCATTTTTCGCCGCCTCGACTTCGAGCAACAAGTGGTCACGCAGGTCGCGGGTAGCTGCCGTATCGCGGCGGCGACACAATTCACTGACGACGCCGATCTCGACCAGGCGCCGGGTTTCGAACAACAAACGAATCTCTTCATCGCTGGGCAGCGACACCCAGGCCCCCTTGTTGGGCTCGGTCGAAACCAGCCCGTCCGCTTCCAATTGCTTGAGCGCGGCACGCACGGACGTGCGGCTGACGTTGAAAAGCTCCGCCAGCGACGTCTCGCCCAACTTCATGCCAGGGCGCAGGGTGCGCTTGCTGATCGCCTCGTAAACCCCTTGGTAGACGCGGTCGACTGTGGTTTCCAGCTTTTTCTCAGTCATTCAAAACTCCTTGCTTACCGTGCAGCCATCGAAAAAGCAGGTTGCGCGGCCAGAATAATCCGGGTATTTCTAGATTGCATCCAGAATATGCATACAAAAATAAGAGGAATGCACCATTATGGAACACAGAGCTTCTGTCGAAGTGCAATGCGTTTCAAAACGCTATACCGACGACCCTGATGTGGCACCCGCTCTCGACGAGGTGTCGGTCAATATCGCGCACAACGAATTCTTCACTCTGTTGGGCCCCTCCGGTTGCGGCAAAACCACCTTGCTGCGCACCATCGCCGGCTTCGAGCATGTCAGCAGCGGCGAGATCCGCATCGGTGGGCAACGGGTAAACGACCTGCCGCCCTTCAAGCGCCGGGTCAACACTGTGTTCCAGAGCTATGCGCTGTTTCCGCATATGACTGTCGCCGAGAATATAGCCTTCGGCCTGGAGATGCAGGGCCTTGAACGCAAGGCCATTCCAGCACGGGTCAAGGAAATGCTCGCCCTGGTACAGATGGAACACCTGGCGCGGCGCAAACCCACCGAGCTCTCCGGCGGCCAGCAACAACGCGTGGCCCTGGCCCGCGCACTGGCGCCCAAGCCCGACGTGCTGCTACTCGACGAGCCATTGTCGGCGCTGGACCTCAAGCTGCGCAAGGAAATGCAGGTCGAACTCAAGCGCGTGCAGAAAGAGGCCGGTATCACCTTCATCTTCGTCACCCACGACCAGGAAGAGGCGTTGACCCTCTCCGACCGCATCGCCGTGATGTCCGCCGGCAAGATCCTGCAGATCGGCGGCCCGAACGACATCTACGAGCGCCCACAGCATCAGTTCGTTGCCCACTTCATCGGCGATATCAACTTCCTTCCCGGCAACCTCAAGCGCGACCGGGACAATCAGGGGCTGTTCCAGCCTACCGGCCTTGCCGTGGAAATCCCCTGCAACCCTGCCCCACGATTCGATCGCGGCCCGGTGCAACTGGCTTTCCGCCCGGAGCGCTCGAAGCTGGTCGATCCTACGCAACCCCACCATCTGCGCGGCGTGATCGAGGCGGTCCTGTACGTGGGTACGGCGACTCTGTACCAGTGCCGCCTGGGCAACGACGCGAAGGTCATGCTGCGCGAGAGCAACGAGGGCCTCAATGGCGCCCGCGCCGTCGGCGAGACGGTTGCCGTGCACCTGCCGCCCCATGCCTGCCTGTTGATGGAGGCCTGAGATGAGCGTCAGTACCACGTCTGCGGCCACGAGCCGCTTGCTGTTACTCAGCCCGGTCGTACTTACCCTGCTGGCATTGATCGCTATCCCCCTCGGGATCATGGGCTATATCAGCCTGTTGCCCCGCAACCTGTACGGCGGTGTCGACTGGCAGGCCGACTGGCAGTTGCAAAGCTATGTGCAGCTGTTCTTCCAGGAGGGTTTCGACGGTGAACTCGAACTCAACTGGGTCTATGCCCAGGCACTGCTGCGCTCGGTCGCCCAGGCCGGCGGCACCACGGTGCTGTGCTTTCTGTTCGGCTTCCCGGTGGCGCTGTGGATGACCAGCCTGGCACCGCGCCAACGCAGCCTGATGGTCTTGCTTATCACTATTCCGTTCTGGACCAATCTGCTGATTCGCAATTACGCCTGGTTGATCATCCTGCGCGAGCACGGCTGGATCGCCCAAAGCCTCAACGCCCTGCTGCCCCAGGCAGGCGGCATCACCCTGCTGTACAACGATTTCGCGGTGAGCGTCGGCCTTGTCTATAGCTTCCTGCCGTTCATGATCCTGCCCATTTACTCGACCCTGGAGAAGCTCGACTGGCGCTTGGTCGAGGCCGCTTACGATCTGGGTGCCAACCGCTGGAAGGCCCTGCGCCGGGTCATCCTGCCGCTGTCGATGCCAGGCGTGATCGCCGGCGCCTTGCTGGTCTTCGTCCCCAGCCTGGGCGCCTTCATTACCCCGGCAATCCTCGGCGGGGGCAAGACGCTGATGATCGGCAACCTGATCCAGCAGCAGTTCGGCACGGCGCGCAACTGGCCATTGGGCAGTTCGTTGTCGTTCCTGCTGCTCGGCATTCTGATGCTGGCCCTGGTGCTGTATGCCCTCTATAGCCGCAAGGCTGCCACGACCACCCGCCGGGGAGCTGCCGCATGATTGCCCTGCACCTGAAAAAACTACCGCTGACTCGCGAAGCCAGCCTGCTGATCCTGGCCTACCTGTACCTGCCGATCTTCGTGCTGATCGCCTACAGCTTCAACGCCAACCGTTCGGCTACGGTGTGGACCGAGTTCTCCTTCGCCTGGTACGGGCGCATCCTGGCCAACCCGTCGATCCAGACCGCAGCGCTGAACTCGATCATCGTCGCCGGGATCGCCACCGTCTGCGCCACCGTTATTGCCCTGCTCGCGGCACTGGCGACCTACAGGCCATTCTACGGGCAGAAAATGGTCGAAGGCGGTATCAACCTGCCGCTGATCCTGCCGGAAATCGTCACGGCCGTGGCCACTCTGCTGTTGTTCATGGCCCTGGGGATCAAGCTTGGCTTGCTGACAGTGATCGTTGCCCATATCGGCTTCTGCATTCCGTTCGCCTATTTGCCAATCCGCGCGCGGTTGAATGATCTGGACAAGAGCCTGCTGGAAGCTGCCAACGACCTGTATGCCAACCCCTGGCAATGCTTTCGCCGGGTGACCTTGCCGCTGTTGTGGCCGGCGGTGCTGTCCGGTGCCGTGCTGGCGTTCGTGGTCAGCCTGGACGATTTCATCATGACCTTCTTCGTCGCCGGGCCCGGCTCGACCACCCTGCCGGTCTACATCTTCTCGGCGATCAAGTCCGGAGTAACGCCCGAGATCAACGCTATCTCGACCCTGATGCTGGTGATTTCCATCGTGCTGGTCGTGTTGTCCTTCTGGCTGGGACAGCGCGGCAAGGCGCCGACCCGCTGAATGTTCGTCCTTCAATTGCTGTGGAGTGCAAGACCATGATGTTGAAAGCCCTGCGTTACGGTATCGCTGGCCTCACCCTGAGCTGTCTGACCACCTTCTGCGCCCAGGCGCAGGAGCCCAAGGAATTGTTCTTCTACAACTGGACCGACTATTACCCGGTCGAGCTGCTCGGCAAGTTCGAAAAGGAGACCGGGATCAAGGTCACCATGGACGGCTATGACAGCAACGAAACCCTGCTGGCCAAGTTGCAGGCCGGTGGCGCGGCCTACGATGTAATCGTGCCGTCGCAGTCGATCATGCGGACCCTTATCGAGCAAAACCTGCTGCTGCAAATCGACGCATCAAAACTCGCTAATTTCCAGAACGTCAAACCGGCTTTCCGCGATCCGTCCTTCGACCCCGGTCGCAAATTCTCTGCGCCCTACCTCTGGGGTTCGACGGGTTTTTCCTATGACAGCGCACGCGTACCCGGTGGCAAGCTGGACGACTCCTGGAAAGAGTTCTTCGAACCACGTCCAGAAGTCAGCGGGCAGCTTGCCGCCCTCGACACCTCGAGCAGCGTGATCAATGCCGCCAGCCATTACCTGGGCGTCGACGAGTGCAGCGAGAACCCGCAGGACGCCAAGCGTATCCTCGAGCTGCTGCAGAAACAGAAGCCGCACCTGAAGATGTACAGCTCGGACAACACCGTGGACCGCATGGCCAGCGGCGAAGTCATCATGATGCAGAACTGGAACGGCTCTACCGCTCGCGCCACGCTGCAGAAGAGCACCATCAAGTACGTCTACCCGCGCGAAGGGCTGGCCATGTTCCAGGATAACTTCGCCGTACCGAAAAGCGCGCCGCATCCAGACAATGCCAAGGTCTTTATCGACTGGATGATGAAACCGGAAAACGCCGCCGCCGTCTCCAACGCCATTGCCTATGCCAACGGCATCGAGAGCGACAACCTGCTCGACGCCAAATGGAAGGTCATGGACGCCATCAACATGCCTGAAGAGTTTGCCTCGCGCCTGCGTCCGGAAAAGGAATGCAGCAACAAGGCGCGTGAACTGCAGGACCGCATCTGGTCACGGCTCAAGGGCTGATTCGACTCACGGCCGCTGCGGGCGGCCGCTTCCATGACTTCGAGGTTTGCCATGAATGACTCACGCTGGCTGCGCAATGTTCGCCCTTATGGCGGCGCAGCCGAGGATTTACGCATCCAGGCCGGTCGAATTGCCGAGCGCAGGCCTGCCATTGCGGCACCATTGGCTGCGGGTGATATCGATGGCCGCAACCAGCTGCTGACACCGGCGCTGGTCGAAAGCCACGTCCATCTGGACAAGACCCTGTGGGGCCAGCCTTGGCGCGGCAACAGCGCCGGGCCGACGCTCAAGGACTACATCGCCAATGAGCGCCGCGTGCTGCGCGAAATCGACGCACCGATCGCCGCACGGGCCGGCGCACTGCTGGAGAACTGCATCGCTCGCGGCTCGCTGCGCATGCGCTGTCACGTGGATATCGACCCCGAGTTCGGCCTGCGCCACGTCGAGGCCATGCTGCAGTTGCGCGAGCGCTACCGTGATCTGATCGACCTGCAGCTGGTCGTGTTTCCACAAACCGGCCTTATCAGCCGCCCAGGTACCGCCCAACTAATGCGCGAGGCTATGGATCTTGGCGTGGAGAATGTCGGCGGACTGGACCCTTGTGGCATCGACAATGACCCCATCGCCCAGCTCGACTTCGTCTTCAACCTGGCTTGCGAATTCGATCGCGGCATCGATATCCACCTGCATGACAAAGGTGAACTCGGCCTCTGGCAGATCGCCCTGATCGCCGACTACACGGAACGCTTCCAGCGTCAGGGCAAGGTCATGATCAGCCACGCCTACTGCCTGGGCATGGCGCCCTGGGCCCAGGTCCAGCTGCTGGCCGAACGACTTGCAGCCCTTGGTATATCGCTGATGAGTTCAGCTCCAGCCGACTGCGCAGTGCCGCCCTTCCTCGCCTTGCGCGACGCCGGGGTCAACCTGTGCCTGGGGTCGGACGGTATTCGCGATGCCTGGTCACCGATGGGCAACGGCGACATGCTCGAGCGCGCGATGCTGCTGGCCTTTCGCTTCGACCTGAACAAGGACGAGCAATTGGCGGCGGCTTTCGCGGCCGCCACGGTCAATGGCGCACGCGCCCTGGGCCTGGACGACTATGGCTTGGCCCTCGGCCAGCCCGCCGATTTCCTCTTGCTGCCGGTCGAGACACTCGGTGAAGCCGTGGTCGCCAGGCCGCAGCGCCAGGTATACCGCGCCGGCAAACTGATCGCCGAACAGGGTCGCCTGCTGGAAAGCCGCCTGTGAACAGGGTCCGGAGAATCGGTCTCAGGGCCAGCTGCGTGGTCGGCTTCGACGGCCGCCAGCACGTGCTATGGCGAGATGGCGAGGTGGTGTTCGAGGGCTCGCGTATCCTCTTTGTCGGCCGTGGCTTCGCCGGGCCGGTGGACCTGTGGGTCGACCATGGCAATGCCCTGATCGGCCCGGGCTTCATTGACCTGGACGCGCTCGGCGATCTCGACTCCACCGTGCTGACCCTGGACAACGGCGACGAACGCGACATGGGCCGGATGTGGTCGCAGGAGTATCTGGCTGCCGGCCCACGCGAGAGCTACAGCGCCGAAGAGGAAGTCTTCAAGTACCGCTATGCCTTCACCCAGCTGATCCGCAATGGCATCACCACGGCCATGCCGATCACCTCCATGTACTACCGCGAGTGGGCCGAGACCTACGACGAGTTCGCGGCAGTGACCAGTGTCGCCGCCGAGCTGGGCCTGCGCACCTACCTCGGCCCCTGTTACATGAGCGGCATGAGCTACTGGCGCACTGACGGCAGCCTGGCCCAGCACTGGGACGAAGGGCGTGGCCTGGCCGGCCTGGAGGCTGCCGAGCGCTTCTTTGCCGACTTCAATGGCGCTCACGGCGATCTGATCCGCGGCGCCTTGTTGCCGGACCGCATCCAGACCTGTACCCCGGCGCTGCTGCAACGCACCGCAGCCCTCAGTCGCGAACTGGATGCGCCGATGCGCCTGCATTGCTGCCAGTCCCCCAGTGAATTGGCGCTGGTGCGCGAGCTGCGTGGGTATTCGCCGCTCGCCTGGCTGGAACGACTGGACCTGCTCGGCCCTCGCAGTTTGCTGCCCCACGGCATCTATACGAGTGGCGACGACGACCTGCAACGCCTGGTCGACGGCGGTGCCAGCCTGGTGCATTGCCCGGTGGTATTCGCCCGCGACGGCGAAGCGCTGGACTCCTTCGGCCGCTATCGCGCCAAAGGCATCAACATCGCCCTGGGCACCGACACCTGGCCGGCAGACCTGCTGGACAACATGCGCCAAGGCCTGAACATTGCTCGTATCAAAGACGGCAGCGCCGAGCACACCAGCGCTCTGGATATGTACAACGCAGCGACCCTGGGTGGCGCCAGGGCCCTGGGCCGCGACGATATCGGTCGGCTGGCGCCGGGTGCCAAGGCCGACATTACCGTGTTCAGCCTGGACGGCCTGCATCTGGGGCCGCTGTTCGATCCGTTGAAAAACCTGATGCTGGCCGGGCGCGGCGACGACTGCGTCGCCAGCTACATCGATGGCCGCTGCGTAATGCGCGATGGCCAGGTACTTGGCGTCGATTACCCAAGCCTGCAACGCCAGGCCCAGCAGCAATTCCATACCCTGATGCGCAGCCATGCCGCACGCGCCTTCGGCCAGCCGGACTGGCGCAGCCTGTTCAAGCCAGCCATCCCATTCGCCGACGACTACAGCATCGCCATGCCCTTGAGCGCGGTGAGCAGCCCACGTGATTGAAACGCCCCTTTAGAGAAAACTGCCATGCATAGCTTCGACTTCAGCCAACTGAGCCCACGCGAGAAATACAAGATTCTGATCGGCAGTGTGGTGCCGCGTCCTATTGCCCTGGTGACCACGGTGGATGCCGAGGGCCGGGTCAATGCCGCGCCTTTCAGTTTCTTCAACGCACTGTCGGCCGACCCGCCGATCCTTGCCCTGGGCGTGGAAAACTACAGTGACCAAAGCCCCAAGGACACCACGCGCAATATCCAGCTCAACCAGGAATTCACGGTCAATATCGTCTCCGATGCGCTGGTGGAGGCCATGAACGTCTGCGCCGTGCCGTTCGCCCCGGGTTTCGATGAACTGACTGCCGCAGGCCTGACGGCCATTCCCGGCACCCGGGTCAAATGCCCACGCATCGGTGAAGCGCCGGTGGCCCTGGAGTGCCGGCGGATGATGGCGCTGTCGATCGGACAGTCCCGCGAGATCATCCTCGGCGAGGTGGTCATGGCCCATGTGCGCGATGAATTGATCGATCCGAAAACCTTGTACATCGATCAGCTGGGCCTGGATGCCATTGGCCGCATGGGGGGGCATGGCTATGCCCGTACTCGCGACTATTTCGACTTGCCGACGCGCTCGCTGGAGGCCTGGAACGAAGTGCCCGGTGGTGGGGAGCGTTTTTGGCCGAATGTCAGGTAAGTTGGCCTGGGAACGAGAACCAGCATCTGGATCCGCCCTGCGCTGCCGCATTGACACTCCGGCTCTCACGATCGCATAATCCTCCCAAAACGGGAGAGCCAACAAGGCATGAGAGTTATCGCGAAGCGGACACTCAAGGAGTTTTGGGAAAGACCAGGATGCACCGACGCCGAACGACCGCTCACCGAATGGCACAACATGATGCTCAAAGCCATTTGGACCACGCCCCAGGAGCTGAAGGCCGAAATAGGCACGGCAAGCATCATCAAAGGCGGCAGAGTCGTTTTTAACATCGCCGGCAACAAGTATCGACTGGTGGTGGCCATCAAATACGACCTGCAGATTGCGTGGGTCAAATTCATTGGCACTCACCCCCAGTACGATCAAATCGACGTGGAGACCGTGTGATGAACCTGAAACCGATTCGAAGCGAAGACGAGCTCAATGCCGCTTTTGTTCGCATGGAAGAGCTTTGGGGGGCGGAAGCAGGATCACTCGAAAGCGACGAGCTCGAGGTTCTCTCCATCCTGATCGAAAAATATGAAGATGAGCATTATCCGATTGCGCCATCGGACCCTATCGAGGCGATCAAATTCAGGATGGAACAACAAGGGCTGAACGCCCGGGACCTGGAACCTTATATCGGTACCAGCGGGCGTGTTTCAGAAGTGCTGAACCATAAGCGCTCCCTGAGCCTGGCGATGATTCGGCGTCTTCATGCCGGCCTTCGAATCCCCTACGAAAGCCTTCTTGGCGAGACCTGATACCTCTCGCCTCAAACGAAACCGCAGATCAGCAAGCTCCTTGAGATCCGCGGTCGCAGCAGACCTTGTGCTAACCTCCCGCCTTTGACAGTTACTGCCAACGCACGCTCCAAGACTGAACGCCCCCAAATTTGCCTCAGCCATTCATACAGAACGCGCTATCTCCCTGATGAACAAAGCAATTTCAGATTTCTCCAATCACACCCCGATGATGCAACAGTACTGGAAGCTGAAAAACCAGCATCCAGACCAGTTGATGTTCTACCGCATGGGCGATTTCTACGAGATCTTCTACGAAGATGCGAAGAAAGCCGCGAAACTCCTCGACATCACCCTGACCGCCCGTGGGCAGTCGGCCGGGCAGTCGATCCCCATGTGCGGTATCCCCTACCACGCGGCCGAAGGTTACCTGGCCAAGCTGGTGAAACTGGGCGAATCGGTCGTGATCTGTGAACAGGTCGGCGACCCGGCCACCAGCAAGGGCCCGGTCGACCGCCAGGTGGTGCGCATCATCACCCCCGGTACTGTCAGTGACGAAGCCCTGCTCGATGAGCGCCGCGATAACCTGATCGCCGCCGTGCTCGGGGATGAACGCCTGTTCGGCCTGGCCGTGCTGGATATCACCAGCGGCAACTTCACCGTGCTCGAACTCAAAGGCTGGGAAAACCTGCTGGCTGAGCTGGAGCGCATCAACCCGGTCGAGCTGCTGATCCCCGATGACTGGCCCCAGGGCCTGCCCGCGGAGAAACGCCGGGGTTCACGCCGCCGCGCCCCCTGGGACTTCGAGCGCGACTCCGCGCACAAGAGCCTGTGCCAACAGTTTTCCACCCAGGACCTGAAAGGCTTTGGCTGCGAAAAACTGACCCTGGCCATCGGCGCCGCCGGTTGCCTGCTCGGCTACGCCAAGGAAACCCAACGCACGGCCCTGCCCCACCTGCGCAGCCTCAAGCACGAGCGCCTGGACGACACCGTAGTGCTCGACGGCGCCAGCCGGCGCAATCTGGAACTGGACACCAACCTGGCCGGCGGGCGCGACAACACCCTGCAATCGGTGATCGACCGCTGCCAGACCGCCATGGGCAGCCGCCTGCTGACCCGCTGGTTGAACCGCCCGCTGCGCGACCTGAAGGTCCTGCAGGCGCGGCAAGGTTCGATCCAATGCCTGCTCGAAGGCTATCGCTTCGAGAAACTGCAGCCGCAACTCAAGGAAATCGGCGATATCGAGCGGATTCTCGCCCGGATCGGCCTGCGCAATGCCCGCCCACGCGACCTGGCACGGCTGCGCGATGCGCTCGGTGCGTTGCCGGAGCTGCAGAACGCCATGACCGAGCTCGAGGCCCCGCACCTTGCACGCCTGGCGGTGATCGCCGGTACCTACCCGGAACTGGCCAATCTGTTACAGAAGGCCATCATCGACAATCCGCCTGCGGTCATTCGCGATGGCGGCGTGCTGAAAACCGGTTATGACAGTGAACTCGACGACCTGCAGTCGCTCAGCGAGAACGCCGGCCAGTTCCTGATCGACCTCGAAGCCCGCGAAAAAGCCCGTACGGGCCTGGCCAACCTCAAGGTCGGCTATAATCGTATCCACGGCTATTTCATCGAATTGCCAAGCAAACAGGCCGAACAAGCGCCGGGCGACTATATTCGCCGGCAGACCCTCAAAGGCGCCGAACGTTTCATCACGCCGGAACTCAAGGCCTTTGAAGACAAGGCCCTGTCGGCCAAGAGCCGCGCCCTGGCTCGCGAGAAGTTGCTCTACGAAGCCTTGCTGGAGAACCTGATCGGGCACTTGCCGCCCTTGCAGGACACCGCAGCGGCCCTTGCCGAGCTGGATGTATTGAGCAACCTGGCCGAACGCGCGCTGAACCTGGACCTTAACTGCCCGACCTTCGTTGAAGAGCCGTGCATGCGCATCAGCCAGGGTCGTCACCCGGTGGTCGAACAGGTGCTGACCACACCGTTCGTGGCCAACGATCTGTCTCTTGACAACAACACCCGCATGCTGGTCATTACCGGCCCGAACATGGGCGGTAAATCCACCTATATGCGCCAGACTGCACTGATCGTGCTGATGGCCCATATCGGCAGCTTCGTCCCGGCAGCCAGCTGCCAATTGTCACTGGTGGACAGGATTTTCACCCGTATCGGCTCCAGCGATGACCTGGCCGGTGGCCGTTCCACCTTCATGGTGGAAATGAGCGAGACCGCCAATATCCTGCACAACGCCACCGAGCGCAGCCTGGTGTTGATGGATGAAGTCGGTCGCGGTACCAGTACGTTCGACGGCCTGTCGCTGGCCTGGGCTGCCGCCGAGCGTCTGGCCCAGCTACGCGCCTATACGTTGTTCGCCACGCACTATTTCGAGCTGACGGTCCTGCCGGAAAGCGAACCACTGGTCGCCAACGTGCACCTCAACGCCACCGAGCACAATGAGCGGATCGTGTTCCTGCATCACGTACTGCCAGGGCCTGCCAGCCAGAGTTATGGCCTGGCCGTGGCACAACTGGCCGGTGTTCCCGGCGCGGTGATTCAACGTGCGCGTGAACACCTGAGCCGCCTGGAGACATCCAGCCTACCGCATGAAGTATCGAGTCCTACACCCGGCAAGGCATCTGTACCACATCAAAGTGACCTGTTCGCCAGCCTGCCGCATCCGGTGATTGAAGAGCTATTGAGGACTGATATCGATGGGCTGACCCCGCGTCAGGCACTCGAATTGCTCTATACACTTAAGACACGGATCTAACGCAGACGCGCTCAAGCTGATAGAATCCCGCGCGGTTTGGGAATGCCGCGGACTCTTAGCCTGGTCCGCCGGCTGCCTGGCCCGAACCTAGCGGCCCTGTCTGGAAGGGCTCTGCTGCCGCCGCCTGAGGAGAGAATTAGAAATGACCTTCGTCGTCACCGACAACTGCATCAAGTGCAAGTACACCGACTGCGTAGAAGTCTGTCCGGTGGACTGCTTCTACGAAGGCCCGAACTTCCTGGTGATTCACCCGGATGAGTGCATCGATTGCGCACTGTGCGAGCCTGAATGCCCTGCGCAAGCCATTTTCTCGGAAGATGAAGTACCTGAGGACATGCAAGAATTCATTCAGTTGAATGTGGAGCTGGCCGAAATCTGGCCCAACATCACTGAGAAGAAAGATGCACTGCCAGATGCCGAAGAGTTTGACGGCGTCAAAGGCAAGATCAAGGATCTGGAGCGCTAAGCGCTAGCCGGCCTTGTCAAAAAAGCCCCTCGTGGGCTTTTTTTGTGCCCATCAAAAGTCGCATTTCAAGCAGGCAAAAAAAGGGGCGGTTTGACCCGCCCACATTTTTCCGTAGTCCCTGTTATCCCTTTCATCATCCTGATGAATCGCATCCTGCGATGTCCTTGGCCGTCATCCTTGATAGCCTGTGTCCGTCCGTAGACACAGTGCAGATAGTAGTGCGTCCAGTATTTGGAGCAACCGGGAAAATCTTTCAAGAAAAGACTCTTACCGTTGAGAAAAAAAGAAAAAACCCTTTTGTTTCAGCAAGATAGATTAATACCAAATCAAAAACGACAACCTTCCAGCGGGCCCTTTCAAGATTGCTTACATCGCGCGTGAGTAATCTCCTACATCAAACACTGAAACCAAGAAGTTCCCGATAACAATCAGTACGCCCAAATGAAAACGCCCCGAATCAATCGGGGCGTTGAGAGAACAACCGGTGTGTGCGCAAGGCCGCCTACTGGAACAGCGACTCGCTGGACAGACCATTCTTCTCGAGGATTTCACGCAAGCGTTTCAGGCCTTCGACCTGGATCTGACGCACCCGCTCACGGGTCAGGCCGATCTCAAGACCGACATCTTCCAGCGTACTGCTTTCATGGCCGCGCAAGCCAAAGCGCCGGACCACGACTTCACGCTGCTTGTCGGTAAGCTCGCTGAGCCACTGATCGATACTCTGCGACAGATCATCGTCCTGCAACAGCTCACAGGGGTCGGTAGGACGGTCATCGGTCAAGGTATCGAGCAACGTCTTGTCCGAATCCGGCCCCAGCGACACGTCGACGGAAGACACTCGTTCATTCAGGCCGAGCATGCGCTTGACCTCGCCGACCGGTTTTTCCAGCAAGCTGGCAATTTCTTCCGGGGAGGGCTCGTGATCGAGTTTCTGGGTCAGCTCGCGTGCAGCGCGAAGGTAGACGTTGAGCTCCTTGACCACATGAATCGGCAGCCGGATGGTCCGGGTCTGATTCATGATGGCGCGCTCGATGGTCTGACGAATCCACCACGTGGCGTAGGTGGAGAAGCGGAATCCGCGTTCAGGGTCGAACTTCTCGACCGCCCTGATCAACCCAAGGTTACCCTCTTCGATCAGGTCCAGCAGCGAAAGCCCGCGGTTGACGTAGCGGCGGGCGATTTTCACCACCAGGCGCAGATTGCTTTCGATCATGCGCTTGCGCCCGGCCGGGTCACCCTTTTGCGACAGGCGCGCAAAGTGGACTTCTTCTTCCGGAGAGAGCAATGGCGAAAAACCGATTTCATTGAGGTACAACTGGGTAGCATCGAGTGCTCGGGTGTAATCGATGTACTTGTGTTGTTTAAGCGTACTGGAGTGTTTGGCCTTGGTGCGAACCGTAGGTACAGCAGGTTTTTCGCTCGACACCATTTCCTGATCGATGATGGCCTCCATCAGGAGTACTTCATCGTCAATGTCAAACTCCGGCGCTTCTTTACTGAGAGCCATTGTTATAGTCCTTTGCTGAGTTCGACCTCAAGCTCAAGCGACGCCTGTCTCCTTGGCAACGCTTAAGCCTGTCCCCTCTACGTGAAAGAACAGGCTGGGTGCAATCAACGACGCGGCAAGAATTGCAACGGATCTACAGGCTTGCCCTGGCGGCGAATCTCAAAATGCAGCTTCACCCGGTCTGTGCCCGTGGAACCCATTTCGGCAATTGTCTGCCCTACCTTGACCTGCTGCCCCTCCCGTACCAACAGCCTGCGGTTGTGACCGTAGGCACTTACGTAGGTGTCACTGTGTTTGATGATCACTAATTCACCGTAGCCCCGCAAGCCACTCCCGGCGTACACAACCGAACCATCAGACGCAGCAAAAACAGGCTGTCCCAAATCCCCGGCGATATCAACGCCTTTATTCAAACTGCCGTTTGAAGAGAATTTGCCGATCAGCACGCCGTTGGCCGGCCAGGCCCAGCCACCCGCCACACGCTCGCCCGCAGGCACGGGCGTGACCACGGGCGCGGCGATTGGAGGCGTGACCGGCGCGGTCGCTACCACCGGAGCACCGTTGACCGGGCGCTTGATGACGGTAGTTTTAATGGAGGATGAAGGCGCGGCAACCGGGCCGGCTACCACCGTCGAGCCCGAGGAACTGGAGCGGCCGTCGAAGCGGATCGCTTGCCCCGGGCGAATTGTGTAGGGCGGCGGGATATTGTTGCGGGCAGCCAGGGCCTTGTAGTCCCAGCCATAACGAAAGGCGATCGAAAACAGGGTGTCGCCGCGCCGGACCACGTACTGCCCCGTGGTCACGACTGGACGCTTTGCAGCAGCGTTGTTGCGCTCCACTACCCCCACGCTGCTCGATTTCGTGCTGGAACACCCTGCCAATACGGTGCCGAAGGCAAAACCAATCACCAGAAGCTTTAAGCTCGATAGACCCGTACGCTGCCGAATGATTGTGAGACTCACCCGCCGCTCCCTTTAGTGGTGACCAATATAAAAAATGTAATAGCGCGCAATTATAACCAACCACAACCCTATTACGGGCAGTCCAGAGACAAACTATGAGTCAACATACTGTTCCGGGATTATTCGGGCACCGCAGATAGACCCGCAAGTTCAAACGGAATTCACTGGGGCCCGAAAAGCTTTTGTCAGGCCAGTGGCCCGTTGAGCAAGGGCACGAAACGCACCGCGCCGAGAACGCGCCGGGAGAAACCATGCTCCTCACGGACGATCAGCATCAAATGCTGGACTTCGCCGGCAGCGCCCACCGGAATGACCATTCGTCCACCCGGGGCCAGTTGATCGAGCAAGGCCTGGGGCACCTCGGCGGCCACGGCGGTGACGATGATCGCGTTGTACGGCGCCAGCGCCGGCCAGCCCTCGCAGCCATCGCCCCAGCGGAACACCACGTTGCGCAGGTTGAGTTCGACCAGGCGTTCCTTGGCCCGGTCCTGCAGCACCTTGATTCGCTCGACCGAGAACACCCGCTCGACCAGTTGCGCCAGCACGGCGGTCTGGTAACCCGAGCCGGTGCCGATTTCCAGAACCTTGTCCAGGGGGCCGGCCTCCAGCAGCAGCTCACTCATGTGAGCCACTATGTAAGGCTGGGAGATCGTCTGGTTGTGACCGATCGGCAGGGCAGTGTCTTCGTAGGCGCGGTGCGCCAGCGCTTCATCGACGAACAGGTGCCGTGGCGTGCGCTGGATCACTTCCAGCACGCGGGCGTTGGACACCCCTTCCTCGCGGAGGCGCTGGATCAGCCGCTCGCGCGTACGTTGCGAGGTCATGCCGATGCCACGCCGGTTCATATCGTCTTTTCCACGCATCAGCGCAGTCCCTCCAGCCAGTCTTCCATACGCTCAAAGGCATTATTGAACGTGCGGTCCAGCTGCAATGGGGTAATCGAGACAAACCCCTGCATCACCGCATGAAAGTCAGTGCCCGGGCCACCGTCTTCGGCATCGCCTGCCACGGCGATCCAGTAGCCTTCCTTGCCTCGCGGGTCGACCATCCTGGTGGGCGCCGCAGCACGCGCCCGATGGCCAAGGCGAGTCAGCTGCACACCGCGGATATGATCGAGCGGCAGGTTGGGAATGTTGATGTTGAGCACGGTACGCGGCGGCAGTTCGAGGGTGGCGTGCGACTCGATGAGCTTGCGCGCGAAATAGGCGGCGGTCGACAGGTTGTCGGGCTGGCGCGACAACAGCGAGAAGGCGAACGAGGTATTGCCCAGGAACCGCCCCTCCAGCGCGGCCGCAACCGTACCGGAATAGAGCACGTCATCGCCCAGGTTGGCCCCCAGGTTGATCCCCGAGACCACCATGTCAGGCTCGTAGGGCAACAGCCCGTTGAGCCCGAGATGCACGCAATCGGTCGGTGTCCCGTTCAGGCTGATGAAACCATTGGCCAGGGTTTGCGGGTGCAACGGCCGGTCGAGCGTCAGCGAGCTGCTGGCGCCGCTTTTGTCCTGGTCCGGGGCGATGACCACGCATTCGGCATAATCGGCCAGCGCAGCATGAAGTGCGGCCAGGCCGGGTGCAGTTACCCCATCATCGTTAGAAATCAGAATGCGCATGAGCTGTCCGTCTGCCCTGCTGACACCAGATCGACGAGTTCGCGCACCACGACGGTAGCGAAGCATCCGGCCGGAAGGACGAATTCCAATTGCAGAATATCAGGCTCGGGATAATGCCACGTCAACCCGCCAATGGGCAGCCGCAGGATGCGACGTTCGTGTGACATTCCCGCCTTGGCCAGCCAGGCGCACAGTGCGTGCTCGCGCGTGGCGACGGCCTGTTCGAGCTCATGAGCCCTGCCCGTCGCCGGTGAGTCGCCCTCGCCCCATTGGGGGCCGGTGGGGTGCAGGTCGAGAATGGCCAGGCGCGGGTCGCTGCATTCAGCGACGCCTGCCGGGAAAAAACTGCGGCTGTCGGTGAACGCCAGCAGGTCACCGACCAGCGCTGTGTTCCAACTGCCATCGGCCACGCGGGCGGCGAGCACCTGATTGAACACATAGCTGCGCGCCGTAGACAGCAGCCGCGAGCGCACGTTGCGCTGCTCCGGCAAGGCCTGGCGCTCGGCCCACTGGCGGGCGTCGAACAGATTGCCGCCCTGATGACCGAAGCGCTGGGTGCCGAAATAGTTCGGTACGCCTTGCTGCTTGATCTGCTCCAGGCGCACTTGCAAGGCGTCCGGGTCGGCGCTGAGCTGGGTCAGGCGCAGGGTGAAACCGTTGGCCGAATGCGCACCGCGCTGCAGCTTGCGTTGGTGCCGGGCGATTTTCAGGATACGCAGGGTGTCGTTTTCAGCGGCGGTCAGATCCGGGTCGGCCTTGCCCGGCAAATGCAGGCTGAACCATTGCCGGGTCAGCGCCTGGCGATCCTTCAGACCGGCATAGCTGACAGTGCGCAGCGGTACGCCGGCAGCCTTGGCCAGGCGACGCGCCGCTTCTTCGGTATTGAGCCCGCGCTTCTCCACCCAAAGCCAGAGGTGCTCGCCAGTGCCGGACAGGGGAATGTCCAGTACTTCGTCGACCTGGAAATCTTCTGCCGTGGCCTTGAGAACGGCGCTGCCCAGTGCGTCGCCGAAGGTGCGCGGGCCGAGTAGTTCGAGTTCCGTCATGCTGGCAACAACAAGGCAACGGCGTGGACCGCGATGCCTTCTTCGCGGCCAGTGAAACCGAGCTTCTCGGTTGTAGTGGCCTTGACGTTCACCTGGTCGGGCTCGACCTGCAGGTCAGCGGCAATCAGCGCGCGCATGGCGTCGATATGCGGCGCCATTTTCGGCGCCTGGGCGACAATGGTGGCGTCGACATTGCCGACCTTCCAGCCCTTGGCCTGGACAATGCCGACCACATGGCGAAGCAGCACGCGGCTGTCGGCGCCCTTGAACTGCGGATCGGTGTCGGGAAAGTGCTTGCCGATATCGCCCAGTGCGGCGGCACCGAGCAAGGCGTCGCTCAGGGCGTGCAGCAATACGTCGCCATCGGAGTGCGCAAGCAGCCCGAATGTGTGCGCGATACGCACGCCTCCCAAGGTTATGAATTCGCCTTCAGCGAAACGGTGCACATCGTAGCCGTGGCCAATACGCATATAAAAAACGCCCCGATTGAGTCAGGGCGTGATTCTACCTACTTTGTCCGACAATGGGCTCGATTTGTCCCTGCGCGTTACACAACAGTGGCTGTCAGGCCAACGCCTGCGCATGGTGGTGCAAATGATCGTCGATGAAGCTCGCGATAAAGTAGTAGCTATGGTCATAACCTGGCTGCATCCGCAGCTCCAGCCGGTGCCCCACCGCACGCGCAGCCTGGACCAGGGCCTCGGGCTTGAGTTGGGTGGCGAGGAAGTCGTCGCGATCACCCTGATCGACCAGCAACGGCAGTTTCTCCCCGGCCTCGGCGATCAGTACGCTTGCATCCCACTCACGCCAGCGCGAACGCTCCTCGCCCAGGTAACGCGAGAAAGCCTTTTGCCCCCACGGGCAGTCGATCGGATTGCTGATCGGCGCAAACGCCGAAACCGAACGATAGCGCCCGGGGTTGCGCAAGGCACAGACCAGCGCACCATGGCCACCCATGGAGTGGCCGCTTATGCCCCGACGATCGGAGGCCGGGAAATGCGCCTCGACCAGCTCCGGCAACTCCTGCACCACATAATCGTGCATGCGGTAATGCTCGGCCCAGGGTTGCTGGGTGGCATTGAGATAGAAGCCGGCACCCAGGCCAAAGTCCCAGGCACCGTCCAGGTCGCCCGGAACCTGCGGGCCACGCGGGCTGGTATCGGGCGCCACGATGATCAACCCCAGCTCGGCCGCGAGCTTGTGGGCCCCGGCCTTTTGCATGAAATTCTCGTCGGTGCAGGTCAAGCCGGACAGCCAGTACAGCACGGGCAGCTTGCCGCCCTGCTCGGCCTGCGGCGGCAGGTACACGGCAAACACCATGTCACAGCCCAGCACCGTGGAATGGTGCTTGTAACGCTTGTGCCAGCCGCCGAAGCTTTTCTGGCAGGAAAGGTTTTCCAGGCTCATGGCGGACCTCAGAAATGGATGACGCTACGAATGCTCTTGCCTTCATGCATCAGGTCAAAAGCCTTGTTGATGTCTTCCAGGCCCATGGTATGGGTGATGAAGGTGTCCAGCGGGATTTCGCCCTTCTCGGCCATTTCCACATAGCTCGGCAGCTCGCTGCGGCCACGCACGCCACCAAAGGCCGAACCGCGCCAGACGCGACCGGTCACCAGCTGGAACGGACGGGTAGAGATTTCCTGGCCGGCACCGGCCACCCCGATGATCACCGACTCGCCCCAGCCCTTGTGGCAGCATTCCAGCGCCGCACGCATCAACTGGACGTTACCGATGCACTCGAAGGAGAAGTCGACGCCACCATCGGTGAGGTCGACAATCACTTCCTGGATCGGACGATCGTAGTCTTTCGGGTTGACGCAATCGGTGGCGCCCAGTTGACGGGCGATTTCAAACTTGGCCGGGTTGATGTCGATGGCGATGATGCGGCTGGCCTTGGCCTTGACCGCACCGATGACCGCCGACAGGCCGATCCCGCCGAGACCGAAAATAGCCACGGTATCGCCCGGCTTGACCTTCGCCGTGTTGAGCACCGCGCCAATGCCGGTGGTCACGCCGCAACCGAGCAGGCAGACCTTTTCCAGCGGCGCTTCTTTTTGAATCTTGGCCACGGAGATTTCCGGCAGCACGGTGTACTCGGAGAAAGTCGAAGTTCCCATGTAGTGGAACAGTTGCTGGCCCTTGTAGGAAAAGCGCGTGGTGCCATCAGGCATCAGGCCCTTGCCCTGGGTCGCGCGAATGGCCTGGCACAGGTTGGTCTTGCCCGACAGGCAGAATTTGCACTTGCCACACTCAGGCGTGTAGAGCGGGATTACGTGATCACCGATAGCCACCGAGGTCACGCCCTCGCCGATGGCCTCGACAATGGCGCCACCTTCGTGACCGAGAATCGACGGGAAGATGCCTTCCGGATCCGCGCCGGACAACGTGTATGCATCGGTATGGCAGACGCCGGAGGCGACAACGCGCAGCAGCACTTCACCGGCCTTGGGCATCGCCACGTCGACTTCAACGATCTCCAGCGGTTTCTTGGCCTCGAAGGCTACGGCAGCACGGGACTTGATCATCATCTTCTCCAGCAGGGGGGACAGTAGTCTGCCAGTGTAATTGAGCCTCGAATGATGAATAATCCAGGCAAATGCAAAACATTATTGCCATGCAGGGATAATCAATGAGCGAGAATCGCTGGGAAGGGATCGATGAGTTCGTCGCCGTGGCCGAGTGCAGTCAATTCACGGCGGCCGCCGAGCGGCTGGGTGTATCGTCCTCGCACATCAGCCGGCAGATCGCCCGCCTGGAAGAGCGATTGCAGACGCGCCTTCTCTACCGCAGTACGCGCCGGGTGGCGCTGACCGAAGCCGGCCAGACGTTCCTGCAGCATTGTCAGCGCCTGCAGGACGGGCGCGAGGAAGCCCTGCGCGCAGTAGGCGATCTCACCAGCGAACCGAAGGGGTTGTTGCGCATGACCTGTGCGGTGGCCTATGGCGAGCGCTTCATCGTGCCGCTGGTGACTCAGTTCATGGGGCTTTACCCGCAGTTGCGGGTGGACATCGAGTTGAGTAACCGGACCCTGGACCTGGTTCACGAGGGCCTGGACCTGGCGATACGCCTGGGGCGCCTGCAGGAGTCGCGACTGGTAGCGGCACGCCTGGCTCCGCGGCGCATGTACTTGTGCGCATCGCCCTCCTACCTTGAACGTTACGGTCGCCCGCACAGCCTTTCGGAGCTTGGTCGGCACAATTGCCTGATCGGCAGCTCGGACCTCTGGCAATTGCAGCAGAACGGGCGCGAGTTTTCCCAGCGGGTCCAGGGCAACTGGCGCTGCAACAGTGGCCAGGCGGTGCTCGACGCGGCGCTTAGGGGGGTGGGGTTGTGCCAGCTGCCTGACTACTATGTGCTCGAGCATTTGCACAGTGGTGCGCTGGTTTCCTTGCTTGAAGCCCATCAGCCGCCGAACACGGCGGTTTGGGCGCTGTACCCGCAGCAGCGGCATCTGTCGCCCAAGGTGCGCAAGTTGGTGGATTATTTAAGGGAGGGGTTGGCTGGCAGGCCGGAGTACTCAGCGCCATAGTGGACAGGCTTTCAGGCCCCATCGCTGGCAAGCCAGCTCCCACAGGGATTGAAGTCGTTCACAAAATATTGGCCTGACACCAGTCTCTTGTGGGAGCTGGCTTGCCAGCGATGAGGCCATCAGCGACGCATCGCCCACCGCTGGCGCAACCACTCCAGGTCTTCAGGCCGGGTAACCTTGATATTGTCCGAACGCCCTTCGATCAGCCGCGGCGCCTGCCCCGCCCATTCAATGGCCGAAGCCTCATCGGTAATCGCCACATCGGCCACCAGGCTGTCAGCCAGCGCCCGATGCAACGCACCCAGGCGAAACATCTGCGGCGTATAGGCCTGCCAGATCGTGCTGCGGTCAACCGTGGCACTGACCCGCCCGTTGGCATCGGCCCGCTTGAGGGTATCGCGCGCCGGCACCGCCAGCAGGCCCCCGACCGGGTCATCGGCCAGTTCTGCCAGCAGCTTGTCCAGATCGGAACGGGCCAGGTTCGGTCGTGCGGCGTCATGGACCAACACCCAATCGTCATCGGCAGCCCCCTGGGCATGCAACAACAACAAGGCATTGAGTACGGAATCGGCCCGCTCGCGGCCCCCGGCGGCGCGCTGGATACGCGGGTCGCTGGCGCTTTGCAGCGTCGGCCAGAAAGGATCGTCAACCGCCAGGCTGACTACCAGCCCCTTCAGGCAGGGGTGGTCGAGAAAACAGTCGAGGCTATGCTCGAGGATGGTCCGCGCGCCCAGTTGCAGGTATTGCTTGGGACGGTCGGCAGCCATACGGGCACCGATGCCCGCGGCCGGAATCACTGCCCAGAAGGCAGGCAGAGACGACATCATTGGGCCAACTGGTAGAGGGTTTCACCCTCCTTGACCATGCCCAGTTCATGGCGAGCACGTTCTTCAACGGTCTCCATGCCTTTTTTCAACTCCAGCACTTCCGCATCCAGGACACGGTTGCGCTCCAGCAGACGCTCGTTCTCGGCGTGCTGGTCAGCGATTTGCTGCTTCAGGTCGGCCACCTGCGCCAGGCTTCCATTACCCACCCAGAGGCGATACTGCAGGCCACCGAGCAGTAGAAGCAAGACGAGGAACAACCAGTAGGGACTGCGCATCAAGGTATCCAGTGGAAAAAGACAGCCGCATCCATGAAACGACTGAAGGCACGAAGCCCGGCATCGGCCAGGCTTTGTGCTGTGTAGCGCTCACAGTAGGAAGCATCTGAAGGACCATTGCGTGACATTTCAGACGCAAACTAGTGTCTTTTTACCATCTATTGCTTAGCCGCGAAACTCGGCACGGCCGTTGTACTTCGCCTTGGCGCCCAGTTGCTCTTCGATACGCAGCAATTGGTTGTACTTGGAAACGCGGTCGGAACGGCACAGCGAACCGGTCTTGATCTGGCCAGCAGCAGTACCCACCGCCAGGTCGGCAATGGTCGAGTCTTCGGTTTCGCCCGAACGGTGGGAGATCACCGCGGTGTAACCGGCGGCCTTGGCCATCTGGATGGCTTCCAGGGTTTCGGTCAGGGTGCCGATCTGGTTGAACTTGATCAGGATCGAGTTGGCGATCTTCTTGTCGATGCCTTCTTTCAGGATCTTGGTGTTGGTTACGAACAGGTCGTCACCGACCAGCTGCACCTTGTCGCCGATCTTGTCGGTGAGGATTTTCCAGCCAGCCCAGTCGGACTCGTCCAGGCCATCTTCGATGGAGATGATCGGGTAACGCTCGGTCAGGCCTTTGAGGTAGTCGGCAAAACCAGCAGCGTCGAACGCCTTGCCTTCGCCAGCCAGATCGTACTTGCCGTCCTTGTAGAATTCGCTGGCAGCGCAGTCCAGGGCCAGGGTCACGTCGGTGCCCAGCTTGTAACCGGCATTGGCCACGGCTTCGGCGATTGCCGACAGCGCGTCTTCGTTGGACGCCAGGTTAGGGGCGAAACCACCTTCGTCACCGACAGCGGTGTTCAGGCCACGGGCCTTCAGCACAGCCTTGAGGTGATGGAAAATCTCGGTGCCCATGCGCAGACCTTCCGAGAAGGTCTTGGCGCCAACCGGCTGAACCATGAACTCCTGGATGTCGACGTTGTTATCGGCGTGCTCGCCACCGTTGATGATGTTCATCATCGGCACCGGCATGGAGTACACGCCCGGGGTACCGTTGAGGTTGGCGATGTGTGCGTACAGCGGCAGGTCCTGGTCGTGGGCGGCAGCCTTTGCAGCGGCCAGGGACACGGCGAGGATCGCGTTGGCGCCCAGGCTGCCCTTGTTCTCGGTGCCATCGAGCTCGATCATGGTGCGGTCGAGGGCTTTCTGGTCAAGCGGGTCCTTGCCCAGCAGCGCAGCGCGGATCGGGCCGTTGATGTTGGCCACGGCCTTGAGTACGCCCTTGCCCATGTAACGGCTCTTGTCGCCATCACGCAGCTCAAGTGCCTCACGCGAGCCGGTGGAAGCACCGGACGGCGCGCAGGCACTGCCGATGATGCCGTTGTCGAGAAGCACGTCCGCTTCCACAGTGGGATTGCCACGGGAGTCGAGAACTTCACGACCTTTGATGTCGACGATTTTAGCCATTGTTGTAAGTACTCCAAGATTGACGAAAACGACGCAGCTGAGAGAAATCTGTTGCCATCGTCAGGCGCTGACCAACGGGCAGGTCTGAAGACGACAAGGCTCTGGCCCGAGGGCCAGAGAAATAATCGTGCGATACTTTACCGGAGAATCGAGGATTACGCGGTTTCTACCGTCGGAAAACTTTTAACAAGTTCATCCAATGCCTTGAGCTGAGCCAGGAACGGCTCGAGCTTGTCCAGGCGCAAGGCACAAGGACCGTCACACTTGGCGTTATCCGGGTCCGGATGCGCCTCGAGGAACAGCCCGGCAAGACCCTGGCTCAGGCCGGCCTTGGCCAGGTCAGTGACCTGGGCACGGCGACCACCGGCGGAATCGGCGCGACCACCCGGCATCTGTAGGGAGTGGGTCACGTCGAAGAACACCGGGTATTCGAACTGCTTCATGATGCCGAAGCCGAGCATATCCACGACCAGGTTGTTGTAACCGAAGCTCGAACCACGCTCACAGAGGATCAACTGGTCATTTCCGGCTTCTTCGCATTTGGTCAGGATGTGCTTCATTTCCTGAGGCGCGAGGAACTGGGCCTTCTTGATGTTGATGACCGCACCGGTTTTGGCCATGGCCACGACCAGATCGGTCTGGCGCGACAGGAAGGCCGGCAACTGGATGATGTCGCAGACTTCGGCGACAACGGCAGCCTGCTCCGGCTCATGAACGTCAGTGATCAGCGGCACGCCGAAGGTGCTTTTGACCTCTTCGAAAATCCGCATGCCCTCTTCCAGGCCCGGGCCACGATAGGAGCTTATCGACGAGCGATTGGCCTTGTCGAAGCTGGCCTTGAACACGTAAGGGATACCGAGTTTCTCGGTGACCCGTACGTACTCTTCACAGACCTGCATCGCCATGTCGCGGCTTTCCAGCACGTTCATGCCGCCAAACAGCACCATGGGCTTGTCGTTGGCGATTTCGATGTTGCCTACGCGGATGATCTTCTGCGCCATGCTTTTCAGTCCCCGGATCAGGCTTTCTTCTGATATTGAGCCAAAGCGGCCTTGACGAAGCCACTGAACAGCGGGTGGCCGTCACGTGGGGTCGATGTGAATTCCGGGTGGAACTGGCAAGCGACGAACCATGGATGGTCGTTGGCTTCAACCACTTCGACCAGCGCGCCATCACCGGAACGCCCGGAAATTTTCAGGCCGGCTTCCATCAACTGAGGCAGCAGCTTGTTGTTCACTTCATAGCGGTGACGATGACGCTCGACGATCACGTCCTTGGCATAGCAGTCATGGACCTTGGTGCCGTTTTCCAGCTGGCACTCCTGGGCACCCAGGCGCATGGTGCCGCCCAGGTCGGAGGCTTCGGTACGGGTTTCGACTGCGCCGGTGGCATCTTCCCACTCGGTGATCAGGCCCACGACCGGGTGACCGCAGGTGCGATCGAACTCGGTGGAGTTGGCGTCCTTCCAGCCCATGACGTTGCGGGCGAACTCGATCACGGCGACCTGCATCCCCAGGCAGATGCCCAGGTACGGAACCTTGTTCTCACGAGCGTACTGCACCGCGGTGATCTTGCCTTCGACCCCACGCAGACCGAAGCCGCCCGGTACCAGAATGGCGTCGACGCCTTCGAGCAACTCGGTACCCTGGTTCTCGATGTCTTCGGAATCGATATAGCGCAGGTTGACCTTGGTGCGGTTCTGGATGCCGGCGTGGCTCATCGCTTCGATCAGCGACTTGTAAGCGTCCAGCAGCTCCATGTATTTGCCGACCATGGCGATGGTGACTTCATGCTCGGGATTGAGCTTGGCGTCGACCACTTTTTCCCACTCGGAAAGGTCAGCACCGCCACATTGCAGGCCGAAGCGCTCGACGACGAAGTCGTCCAGGCCCTGGGCGTGCAGCACGGCCGGGATCTTGTAGATGGTATCGACGTCTTCCAGGGAGATCACCGCACGCTCTTCAACGTTGGTGAACAGCGCGATCTTGCGGCGCGAGGAAACGTCGACCGGATGGTCGGAACGGCAAATCAGCACGTCCGGCTGCAGACCGATGGAGCGCAGCTCCTTGACCGAGTGTTGCGTCGGCTTGGTCTTGGTCTCGCCAGCGGTGGCGATGTACGGAACCAGCGTCAGGTGCATCAGCATCGCGCGCTTGGCGCCGACTTCGACACGCAGCTGACGGATCGCCTCGAGGAACGGTTGCGACTCGATGTCACCCACGGTGCCACCGATCTCGACCATTGCCACGTCGGCGTCGCCGGCACCCTTGATGATGCGGCGCTTGATTTCGTCGGTGATGTGCGGAATCACCTGGATGGTGGCGCCCAGGTAGTCACCACGGCGCTCCTTGCGCAACACGTGCTCGTAGACACGGCCCGTGGTGAAGTTGTTGTTCTGGGTCATGGTCGTGCGGATGAACCGCTCGTAGTGGCCCAGGTCCAGGTCGGTCTCAGCACCGTCATGGGTGACGAACACTTCACCGTGCTGGAACGGGCTCATGGTACCCGGGTCGACGTTGATGTACGGGTCCAGCTTGAGCATGGTGACCTTAAGTCCCCGCGCCTCCAGGATGGCCGCCAATGATGCCGATGCAATGCCTTTCCCCAATGAAGAAACAACACCGCCCGTGACGAAGATGTAGCGCGTCATGAAAAACCCTAGAAGTCTGCGTTAAAGCGGTCAGAGCCGCCGGGGAAAGCGAAGGAAGGCCGAAGCCCCCGATCACCTGCATTATTCACGGTGCACGTCGAAAAACAGCTGCGTTTGTACAGACCGGGATAAAACGACCCGGTACGGCGCTCGCTACACATTTTTAGAATCGCCCAGCAAAGACTGCTTGGTAATCGGCAACTGCTGCGATTCAGAAGAATCCACAGAAGTTGTATCAAGAAGGGAGCGTAGTCTACCGGAAACGGCCTTTCATCTCAAACGTTGCGCGTTCGTCGGTGGCACCCAGTGCAATTGCCAGCCCCGGGCCCCTGCTCCAGGCAGGTTTGCCGCCGCCAGCAACTGACCATCGCGGTACAGCAGCGGCAATCGGCCGCGGGCGAACAGGGGCAGGCCCCACTCGTTGAGCAGCCGCTTGAGATCGCGCGCCCCGCGCGGCATTTGCTCCAGCACTTCGCCGCCCTGGCGATAGCGAACTTCATAGCGACCCTGCGGCAAGATGCCGCTCAGATGCACGGTGCCATTACCCGGCAACGCCAGGGCCCGGCCCGGATCGTCCCAGGCAATCGACTCTCCCGGTGGCTGCAACCAGCTACCCGACAACCACCACAGGCGCCCGACCGCCCTGTGCATTTCGCCGTCGGTCAGGCGCCAGATCGGCCGGGCGTCGTCACCGGCATCGCGCAAACTGTCCCAGCCGGCCCAGTGCCGGCTGTCGGGCAGGCGCGTGCAGGCCACCAGCCAATATTGCAATGCATTGCGCTGGCGCGCCGGTGACAGCCGTCGCAGAGGCTCCAGTACCAGCGACGGCAGGCCCAGCCAGTCGAAATCACTCGGCGCCGAGGCAGCACTCAAGTCCTGCTCGGCTACTTCGTCGAGCAGGCCCTGGGCTTCGCTCAGATGTACGGCGCTACGGGCCATGTTCGCAGCCGCTTGGGGCCAGCGCAGGGCAAGCGAAGGAAATACCTGGTGACGTAGAAAGTTGCGTGAGAAGCGACTGTCGGTGTTGGAAGGATCTTCGATCCACTGCAGCGAATGCGCCTGGGCGTACGCCAGCAATTGACTGCGCGAGCATTCGAGCATTGGCCGCACCAGCTCACCAAGGCCCAAGGGCCGGTGCGTGGGGATCGCCGTCAGACCACGCAGCCCGGCACCGCGCAACAAGCGAAACAGCAGGGTTTCGGCCTGATCTTCACGGTGTTGCGCCGTCAACAGCACTTCACCGGCCTGCAGCACCTGCTCGAAGGCCGTGTAACGCGCTTCACGGGCTTGCTGCTCCAGACTCGCTCCAGGCTGCACCTGCACCTCGATGACCTGCAAGGGCAGATTCAGGGCCTTGCAGAGCCGTCGGCAGTGTTCCGGCCAGGGATCGGCCGCGATCTGCAAACCATGATGAACATGGATGACGCTCAAAGGGGGCAAGGCGTGCTGTTGGGCCAGGTCGGCCAGGAGGTGGAGCAGGACGGTGGAGTCCAGGCCGCCCGAGAGGGCGATGTGCCAGGCGGGGGCGTTGCGCCAGGGGGCCAGATTGGTTAGCAGTCGACTCTGGAGGGTATTCATGGAACTGGCACTCGTTGCGAGCGCTTTGCGCTCGATCGCTGGCAAGCCAGCTCCCACAGTAATCCGCGGCGGCACCACATTTTGTGGTTGCACTGGCCCCTGTGGGAGCTGGCTTGCCAGCGATAAGGTCCGTAGGACCTTCCGCTTAATACATCAAATCAGAGGCCATAGCTCATCAGGCGCTCGTAACGGCGCGCCAGCAGTGCGTCGCTATCGAAATTCTTGAGCATGGACAGCTGGGAAGTCAGCTCCTGACGAATCGAAGCGGCCGCAGCTGCCGGATCGCGATGTGCGCCACCCAATGGTTCGTTGATGACCTTGTCGACGATACCCAGGTGCTTCAGGCGCTCGGCCGTGATGCCCATGGCTTCGGCCGCATCGGAGGCCTTCTCGGCGGTTTTCCACAGGATCGACGCGCAGCCTTCCGGCGAGATCACCGCATAGGTGGAGTATTGCAGCATGTTCAACTGATCGCACACGCCGATCGCCAGCGCACCGCCGGAACCGCCTTCACCGATGACGGTCGCGATGATCGGGGTTTTCAGGCGAGCCATGACGCGCAGGTTCCAGGCAATCGCCTCGCTCTGGTTGCGCTCTTCGGCGTCGATGCCGGGATAGGCGCCCGGGGTGTCGATGAAGGTCAGGATCGGCATATTGAAGCGCTCGGCCATTTCCATCAGGCGGCAAGCCTTGCGGTAGCCTTCAGGGCGCGGCATGCCGAAGTTGCGACGGACCTTCTCGCGCACTTCACGGCCTTTCTGGTGGCCGATCACCATCACCGGCTGGTCGTCCAGACGTGCGACGCCACCGACGATGGCGGCATCATCGGAAAAGTGCCGGTCACCGTGCAGCTCATCGAACTCGGTGAAGATGTGGCTGATGTAGTCCAGGGTATAGGGACGACGTGGATGACGCGCCAGGCGCGCAATCTGCCAGCTGGTCAGGCTGCCGAAAATACTCTCGGTCAGCGTGCTGCTCTTGTCTTGCAGACGAGCGATCTCATCGCCAATGTTCAGCGAGTTATCGTTACCGACCAGGCGCAGCTCTTCGATCTTGGCTTGCAGGTCAGCAATCGGCTGTTCGAAATCAAGAAAATTCGGGTTCATAGGCATCCGTCTTGGGTCGACGGCCAAGCGGCCGGCCGGTTGATCCGTTTGGCGCCCTACCTTAAGGGATCAGGCGCATTCAGGTCGAGATTAATAAATTCCGGGTCAAGACCCCACCCCTGTAAAAGCCGTCTTCGACGGCATTTTGGCCAGGGGTCTGGCTCAACGATATTGCAGAAAGACGTTCTCACGGCCGAACTGGTCACGCAGCGCTTGAATCAAGCTGTCGGCCGGGTCGATTCGCCACCCCTCGCCGAACTGCAAGAGCGCCTTGGCGTCGGGGCCGGTGTACTCCATGGTAATCGGGCAGGCACCCCGATGGCGCTTGAACAATTCGCCCAGCCAGGACAACCGGTCGCCCTTGAGCGCCTCGGTACGTACCTTCAGGCGCAAGCTCTCGGCCAGATTGGTGCGGGCATCTTCCATGCTCATCACGCGCTTGACCCGCAGGCGCAGACCACCGGAGAAGTCGTCATTGCTGACCTCACCCTCGACCACCACCATGGCATCGGTTTGCAGCAAGGATTGCGCCGAGTGGAATGCATCGGCGAACAGCGAAGCCTCGATCCTTGCCGAGCGGTCATCGAGGGTGATGAAGCCCATCTTGTCACCCTTCTTGTTCTTCATCACCCGCAGGGCAATGATCATCCCCGCCACGGTCTGGGTATCGCGGGCCGGCTTGAGGTCGATGATGCGCTGACGAGCGAAACGGCGAATCTCGCCCTCGTATTCGTCGATCGGGTGTCCGGTCAGGTACAGGCCCAGGGTTTCCTTCTCGCCGCGCAGACGCTCCTTGAGGGTCAGCTCCTTGGCCTTGCGATGGCTGGCATAGACATCGGCATCGGCTTCGACGAACAAGCCGCCGAACAGGTCGTCGTGGCCGCTGTCGTGGGTGCGGGCGGTCTGCTCCGCCGCCTTGATCGCCTCTTCCATCGCCGCCAGTAATACCGCCCGGTTCTGGTCGATGTTGGCCTGGTAGGCCTTGGGCTCATCATGGAAGTGCGGCCCGAGGCGGTCCAGGGCACCGCTGCGAATCAAGCCATCGAGGGTACGCTTGTTGATGCGCTTGAGGTCGACACGCTCACAGAAGTCGAACAGATCCTTGAAGGGACCTGCCTGCCGGGCCTCGGTGATCGCCTCGACCGGCCCCTCGCCCACCCCCTTGATCGCGCCAAGGCCATAAACGATGCGGCCCTCCTCGTTCACCGTGAACTTGAACTCGGAGGTGTTCACGTCTGGCGCATCGAGGCGCAACTTCATGGTGCGCACTTCTTCGATCAAGGTCACGACCTTGTCGGTGTTGTGCATATCGGCCGACAGTACCGCAGCCATGAACGGCGCCGGGTAGTGCGCTTTCAGCCAGGCGGTCTGGTACGAAACCAGGCCGTAGGCGGCCGAGTGGGATTTATTGAAGCCGTAACCGGCGAATTTTTCCACCAGGTCGAAAATGTTGCCCGCAAGATCCGGGTCGATATTGTTGGTCGCGCAACCCTCGATGAAACCGCCACGCTGCTTGGCCATTTCCTCGGGCTTTTTCTTACCCATGGCGCGGCGCAGCATGTCCGCGCCACCGAGGGTGTAGCCGGCCATGACCTGGGCGATCTGCATCACCTGTTCCTGGTACAGGATGATGCCGTAGGTCGGCGCCAGAACCGGCTTGAGGCCTTCGTACTGGTAGTCCGAGTGCGGGTACGCCAGCTCCGCACGCCCGTGCTTGCGGTTGATGAAGTCGTCCACCATGCCCGATTGCAGCGGGCCGGGGCGGAACAGTGCCACCAGTGCGATCAAGTCTTCCAGGCAGTCGGGCTTGAGCTTTTTGATCAGCTCCTTCATGCCGCGCGATTCAAGCTGGAACACCGCCGTGGTTTCGGCTTTTTGCAGCAGGGTATAGGTCGGCTTGTCGTCCAACGGGATGAAGGCGATATCCAGCGGTTCTTCGCCGACCTTGGCCCGGTCGCGGTTGATGGTTTTCAAGGCCCAGTCGATGATCGTCAGGGTACGCAGGCCGAGGAAGTCGAACTTCACCAGGCCTGCAGCCTCAACGTCGTCCTTATCGAACTGGGTCACCAGGCCGCCGCCCTCCTCGTCGCAATAGATCGGCGAGAAGTCTGTCAGCTTGGTCGGCGCGATCACCACGCCACCGGCGTGCTTGCCGACGTTACGGGTGATGCCTTCGAGCTTGCGCGCCATCTCCCAGATTTCCGCGGCCTCTTCATCGACCTTGAGGAAATCGCGCAGGATCTCCTCTTGCTCGTAGGCTTTTTCCAGGGTCATGCCCACTTCAAAAGGGATCATCTTCGACAGACGGTCGGCCAGGCCGTAGGACTTGCCCTGGACCCGCGCCACGTCGCGCACCACGGCCTTGGCCGCCATGGAACCGAAGGTGATGATCTGGCTCACGGCATTGCGGCCGTACTTCTCGGCCACATAGTCGATGACCCGGTCGCGACCGTCCATGCAGAAGTCGACGTCGAAGTCGGGCATCGAGACCCGTTCCGGGTTCAGGAACCGCTCGAACAGCAGGTCGTACTCCAACGGGTCGAGGTCGGTGATCTTTTGCACATAGGCCACCAGGGAACCGGCACCCGACCCCCGGCCCGGACCGACCGGCACGCCGTTGCTCTTCGCCCACTGGATGAAGTCCATAACGATCAGGAAGTAACCGGGAAAGCCCATCTGGATGATGATATCCAGCTCGAAATTCAGCCGGTCGACGTACACCTGGCGCTTGGCTTCGTAGTCTTCGGTGGTGTCCCTGGGCAGCAGCACGCTGAGGCGCTCTTCCAGGCCATCGAAAGACACCTTGCGGAAATACTCATCAATGGTCATGCCATCGGGAATCGGATAGTCGGGCAGGAAGTGCTTGCCCAGCTTGACGTCGATGTTGCAGCGCTTGGCGATCTCGACGGTGTTTTCCAGGGCCTCGGGCAGGTCACTGAACAGCTCGGCCATCTCGGCCGGGCTTTTCAGGTATTGCTGGTCGCTGTAGTTCTTCGACCGGCGCGGGTCGTCGAGGGCGCGGCCCTCACCGATGCAGACGCGCGTTTCGTGCGCCTCGAAGTCTTCCTGCTTGATGAAACGCACATCGTTGGTGGCGACCAGCGGCGCACCGACCTTGCTGGCCAGGGCCACGGCCGCATGCAGGTATTCTTCGTCGTTGGTGCGGTTGGTGCGCTGGACCTCGACATAGAAACGGTCGGGAAAAATCGCCATCCATTCGCGCAAGAGCGCTTCGGCATCATCCGGGTTGCCGCCCAGCAGGGTCATGCCGATATCGCCCTCCTTGGCCGCGGACAACGCGATCAGACCTTCGCTGGCAGGCGGGATCCAGTCCTTGTCGATGATCACCTGGCCATTGCGCTGGCCTTCGATGAAACCACGGGAAATCAGCTCGGTCAGGTTGCGGTAGCCCTGGGCGTTCATCGCCAGGAAGCTGATACGGCTCAACGGCGCTTCGGGGTCGCGATTGGCCAGCCACAGGTCGGCGCCGCAGATCGGCTTGATACCGGCGCCCATGGCAGTCTTGTAGAACTTGACCAGCGAGCACATGTTGTTCTGGTCGGTGACCGCCACGGCGGGCATGTTCATCCCGGCCAGGGCCTTGACCAGCGGCTTGATCCGCACCAGACCATCGACCAGCGAATATTCGGTGTGCAGGCGTAGATGAACGAAAGAAGCCGACATGGTGATCCTATAGGTGCCAAAAACAACAAGGCCCGGATTGTACCGGGCCTTGATAAAAACATCAGCCAGCTCAGGCTAGCGTGAATCCGGAATCCAACTGTTCGCGCGCCTCATACGCTGCCCGGACGGGGCCGAACGAGCGCCGGTGAATGGGCGTCGGGCCCAGGCGGGCCAAGGCTTCCAGATGAACGGGCGTCGGATAACCCTTGTGCCCGCCGATCCCGTAGCCCGGGTAGATCAATTCGAAAGCAGCCATTTCACGATCACGACTGACCTTGGCCAGGATCGAAGCGGCAGCGATCGCCGGGACCTGGCTGTCGCCCTTGATCACCGGCGCCGACGGCACCGCCAGCTTCGGGCAGCGGTTGCCATCGATCAACGCCAGTTTCGGCGTCACGCCGAGGCCTTCCACCGCACGCTGCATGGCCAGCATGGTCGCGTGAAGGATATTGAGCTTGTCGATTTCCTCGACCTCGGCACGGGCGATGCACCAGCTCAGGGCCTTTTCACAGATTTCCTCGAACAGCAGCTCACGCCGCGCCTCGGTGAGTTTTTTCGAGTCGTTCAGCCCGAGAATCGGCCGGCGCGGGTCGAGAATCACCGCAGCAGTCACTACCGCACCGCAGAGCGGGCCACGGCCCACTTCATCGACACCGGCGACCAGGTCCTCGACCAGGTTGAAGTCCAATCCCATTTGCATCTATCGGTTACTCAACGTATTAGGGCCAGGACCGCCTCGGCAGCCTGGTTCGAGGCATCGCGACGCAAGGTACGGTGTATCTGGTCAAACCCTTCGGTCTGCTCCACCCCCGCCCGGATCAACGGTGCCAGGGTCTGGGCCAGGGCATCGGGCGTGGCGGCCTCTTGCAATAATTCTGGCACCAGCAACCTTTGCGCCAACAGGTTTGGCAAGGAGACGTAAGGGCTTTTTACCAGACGCTTGAGAATCCAGTAAGTCAAAGGCGCCATCCGGTAGGCCACTACCATGGGGCGCTTGAACAGCAGGGCTTCCAGGGTCGCTGTCCCCGAAGCGATCAGCACCGCATCACAGGCCGCCAGGGCCTGGTGCGAACGACCGTCGAGCAGGGTCAGCGGCAGGTCGCGCCCGGGCAGCATCTGTTCCAGTTGAGCACGGCGCTCGGCATTGGCGCAGGGCACGACAAAGTGCACGCCCGGCACCAGCGCCCGCAGGCGTTCGGCAGCATCGAGAAACAGGCCACCCAGGCGACCGACCTCACCGCCCCGGCTTCCGGGCATCAATGCCACTAGCGAGCCTTGCGGCAGGTTCAGTTCGGCACGGGCTGCACTGCGATCGGCATCCAGCGCGATGGTATCGGCCAACGGATGGCCGACAAAGCGAACCGGCACACCCTTCTCTTCGTAAAAACGAGCCTCGAAGGGAAACAGCGTCAGCATCAGGTCGCAGCCTTCGCGGATCTTCAGCACCCGTTTCTGGCGCCAGGCCCAGACCGACGGGCTGACGTAGTGCACGGTCTTGATGCCGGCCCGACGCAGCTGGAGTTCGATATTGAGGTTGAAATCCGGGGCATCGATGCCGATAAAGACATCGGGCTTGCGCTCGATCAGCGTCTGGACGAGCAGCTTGCGCCGTTTGAGCAATTCGCGCAGCCGGCCCAATACTTCGACCAGGCCCATCACCGCCAGGCGCTCCATCGGGAAGTAGGAACTCAGCCCCTGGGCCTGCATGAGCGGCCCGCCGACTCCAATGAACTCGACATCCGGGTGCCGATCCTTGAGCGCACGCATCAAGCCCGCGCCGAGAATATCGCCGCTGGCCTCACCCGCCACCAGCGCTACGCATAGACCCGCCATGGTCAGCGCGTGATGCCGCGGGTCGAGTTCTGGATCGACTTGAGAAACACGTCGACTTCCGGAAACTGGGTCGCCGGCTCTGCCAGCTCGGCGATCGCCTGCTCGACCGTGAGCCCCTGGCGATAGACCACCTTGTAGGCGCGACGCAGGGCATGGATGGCATCGTCGCTGAAGCCACGACGGCGCATGCCCTCGAAGTTCATGCTGCGCGCTTCGGCGGGGTTGCCGAATACGGTGACGAAGGCCGGCACGTCCTTGCCGATCGCGGTGCCCATGCCGGAGAAGCTGTGGGCGCCGATATGGCAGAACTGGTGCACCAGGGTATAGCCGGACAGGATCGCCCAGTCATCCACGTGGACGTGACCGGCCAGGGCGGTATTGTTGACCAGGATGCAATGGTTGCCGATGACGCTGTCATGCCCGATATGGGCATAGGCCATGATCAGGTTATGGTCGCCAAGGGTGGTTTCCGAGCGGTCCTGGACGGTGCCACGGTGAATGGTCACGCCTTCGCGGATGACGTTATGGTCACCGACGACCAAACGGGTGACTTCACCCTTGTACTTCAGGTCAGGCGTGTCCTCACCTATCGAGGAAAACTGATAGATGCGGTTGTGCTTGCCGATCCGGGTCGGGCCTTTGAGTATTACGTGTGGCCCGATGACCGAACCCTCGCCGATTTCCACACCCGCGCCAACGATCGACCAGGGGCCGACCTCGACGCCCGCGGCCAGCACGGCCGTCGGATCGATGATTGCGCGAGGGTCAATCAAACTCATAGCTTGCGTTCCGCACAGATGATTTCGGCCGAGCATACCGGCTTGCCATCCACCGACGCCTGGCATTCGAACTTCCAGATCTGGCGCTTGCTGCTGATGAACCTGGCCTCGAGGATCAACTGATCGCCGGGCGTCACGGGCTGACGGAAGCGCAGCTTGTCCGAGCCTACGAAGTAGTAGAGCGTACCGTCGGCAGGCTTGACGTCGAGCATCTTGAAACCAAGGATACCGGCGGCCTGGGCCATGGCTTCGATGATCAGTACGCCCGGCATGATCGGATGCTGAGGGAAATGGCCATTGAAGAACGGCTCGTTGATGCTGACATTCTTATAGGCACGAATACGCTGCGCCTCGACATCCAGTTCCACTACCCGGTCCACCAGCAGGAACGGATAACGGTGGGGCAGGTATTCGCGAATCTCGTTGATGTCCATCATTTCGGGGGGAAGCCTGTAGTAAAGATAGGGAGCGCGCACTTTCGCGCAGCACTCCTATTGCAAATCAAGGAGGCAGTTTAGCGGCTGAGCACACTTGATATGGAAAATGGTATCAGCCTTCTGATGAAGCTTTACCGCCTGGGGTCACGGCCTCGACGCGCTTTTCCAGCTGTTGCAGGCGTTTCGACATGTCGTCCAACTTGCGAATCCTCGCCGCACTCTTGCGCCATTGTGCCGCTGGCTGCATGGCCGTACCGGAAGAATAGGCACCCGGCTCGGTAATCGAGTGGGTAACCATGGTCATGCCAGTGACGAATACACCATCACAGACATCGATATGACCAACCATGCCGACGCCGCCGGCGATGGTGCAATGCTTGCCGATGCGGGTGCTGCCGGAAATACCGACACAGGCCGCCATGGCGGTGTGATCCCCGACCTGCACGTTATGTGCGATCTGGATCTGGTTATCCAGTTTGACGCCGTTGCCAATCACGGTATCGGCCAGGGCGCCGCGATCAATAGCGGTATTCACGCCGATTTCGACATCGTCGCCGACGGTCACGCCGCCAATCTGGGCAATCTTCTGCCACACGCCTTTCTCGTTGGCAAAGCCGAAGCCTTCTCCGCCGAGCACGGCACCGGACTGGATGACCACCCGCTTGCCGATGCGAACATCGTGGTACAGGGTTACCCGAGGCGCCAACCAGCCGCCTTCACCGATCACGCTACGCGCGCCGACATAGCAATGCGCGCCCACGGTCACACCCGGGCCAATCTGCGCAGCGCTTTCGATCACGGCAAACGCGCCGATACTGGCGCTGGCATCGACCACTGCGTCCTGGGCCACTACGGCGCTGGGGTGAATACCCGCCACAGCCCTGGGCTTGGGATCGAACAGATGGGAAATGCGGGCATAGGCCAGGTAGGGATCGGCAACGATCAGCGCATCCCCGGCAAAACCCTCGGCGTCAGCCGCCTTGAGCAGCACGGCCGCTGCCTTGCTGTCAGCCAGGAACTTGCGGTACTGGGGGTTGGCCAGAAAGCTCAGCTGAGTCGGGCCGGCCTCTTGAAGCGTGGCCAGCCCAGTGATGTCCTTGTCCACCGGGCCACGCAACGTGGCCCCGAGGTACTCGGCCAACTGGCCGAGCTTCATGGTCGCCGTCATGATCAGCGCGACTGGTTCATGCGCTCGATGACTTGGCGAGTGATGTCGTACTGAGGCTTGACATCAATCACTGCACCGCGCTCGAAGACCAGGTCGTAACCACCTTTCTTGATGACTGCTTCCACGGCGCCATCGAGTTTCGGCTTGAGCTGCTTGAGCATTTCGCGGTCAGCTACGGCCTTGGCTTCGTTCAGTTCCTTGGACTGGAACTGGAAGTCACGCGCCTTTTGCTTGAATTCAAGCTCCAGACGCTCGCGCTCAGGCTGAGCCATCTTGTCGCCACCGCTGACCAGACGATCCTGGATACCCTTGGCGCTGCTTTCCAGCGACTTGAGCTTGGTCAGTTGCGGGCCGAACTTCTTCTCGGCATCCACTGCGTACTTCTTCGCCGCGTCCGATTCGAGCAGGGCCATTTGATAGTTCAGAACAGCAATTTTCATCTCCGCGAAGGCCGGAGTCGCGACCAGGGCCGCAGTCAGAAGAACCAGTTGAGTCAACTTACGCACGATGCACTCCTACAGAATCCGTTGTCGTTAGCTAGGGTCAGACGCTTAGAAGGTCTGACCGAGAGAGAATTGGAACACCTGGGTATCGGCGTCGTCCGGTTTCTTGACCGGCATCGCCAGGCTGAAGCTCAATGGACCCAGCGCCGTGATCCAGGTCACGCCCAGACCCACGGAACTTGCCAGGCCGCCCACGCCGATGTCTTCGCACGAAGGCTTGGAGCCACAGTTGGTGTCGAATACATTACCCACGTCCCAGAATACCGAGGTACGCAGCGAGCGCTGATCCTTGACGAACGGCAGCGGGAACAACAGCTCTGCACCACCTTGGATCAACACGTTGCCACCGAACGGCAGCGGATCCTGGTCCGGGTCTTCCCGGGTACCCGGACGGGTGCCTTTACTTGGCGTACTGCGCGGGCCAAGGCTGCTGTCCTTGAAGCCACGTACCGAGTTGAAACCACCGGCAAAGTAGTTTTCGTAGAATGGCAGGCCCGAGGTCGAACCGTAACCATCACCATAGCCCAACTGGGTATGCAGGCGCATGGTGTACTTTTCGCTCAATGGCTGGAACAGCTGGCCACGGTAGTCGAGCTTGAAGAAGGACAGGTCGCTACCCGGCGTGGTGCTTTCCAGCACCAGGCTTTGCGAGTGACCGCGGGTTGCCAGTACGCCCTTGTTCAGGGTCGACTCGGACCAACCGGCCGATGCCTTGAAGTTCAGGTATTTGTCGCCTTCCTGCTCAACGAAGTCGAAAATCTCGTCAACAGTGAAGACACCGGTCTTGATTTCGTCCTGCTGAGCAGTCAGACCAAAGGTCAGGCGCGAGGTTTCGCTGATCGGGTAACCGACGTTGACACCTGCACCCAGGCTGTCCACCGAGTAGCTCGCCACATCGACGTCGAGGTCATCGTAGTCGGTGGTGCGGTAGAAGGCGTTGTAACCCAGGCTCACGCCGTCGGCAGTCCAGTAGGGGTCCACGAAGCCGAAGTTGTAGCGGCTCTGGTATTCACTGCGGGTCAGGCCGACCGATACCTTGTTACCGGTACCGAGGAAGTTGTTCTGGCTGATCGAACCACCCAGGATCAGGCCGGCGCTCTGGGCGAAACCGACGCTGGCGGTAATCGAACCCGATGCCTGCTCTTCAACGCTGTAGTTCACGTCGACCTGGTCGTCGGTGCCCGGAACGGCCGGGGTCTCGACGTTCACTTCCTTGAAGAAGCCCAGGCGTTCCAGACGGGTCTTGGACTGGTCGATCAGGTAGGTCGAAGCCCAGCCACCTTCCATCTGGCGCATTTCACGACGCAGCACTTCGTCTTCGGTCTTGGTGTTGCCACGGAAGTTGATGCGGTTCACGTAGGCGCGCTTGCCCGGATCGACCACGAAGGTGATGTCGACGGTGTGGTCTTCATCGTGAGGCTGCGGCACGCCGTTGACGTTGGCGAAGGTGTAGCCTTCGTTACCCAGGCGACGGGTGATCAGCTCGGAGGTGGTGGTCATGACCTTGCGCGAGAATACCTGGCCCGGCTGGACCAGCAACAGCGAGCGGATCTGGTCTTCAGGGACCTTCAGGTCGCCGGAGAGCTTCACTTCACGAACGCTGTACTTCTCGCCTTCGTTGACGTTGACCGTGATATAGACGTTTTTCTTGTCTGGCGTGATCGATACCTGGGTGGAGGCGATATCCATGTTGATATAGCCGCGGTCCAGGTAGTAGGAACGCAGACGCTCCAGGTCACCGGAGAGTTTTTCACGCGCATACTTGTCGTCGTTCTTGAAGAACGACAGCCAGTTGCTGGTCTTGAGTTCGAACAGGTCGATCAGGTCTTCGTCCGGGAAGACGGTGTTGCCCACAATGTTGATGTGCTGGATGGCCGCAACGGTGCCTTCGTTGATCTTGACCTTCAACGCAACACGGTTGCGCGGCTGCGGGACCACTTCGGTATCCACGCTGGCCGAGTAGCGACCCTGGGCGACATACTGGCGATGCAGCTCGTTGCGAACACCTTCGAGGGTGGCGCGCTGGAAGATTTCACCTTCGGCCAGGCCGGACTGTTTCAGCCCTTTCATCAGGTCTTCGGTGGTGATCGCCTTGTTGCCTTCGATTTCAATACTTGAGACCGAAGGACGTTCGACTACAGTAATGATCAGGACGTTGCCGTCGCGACTCAGTTGGATATCCTGGAAGAAACCGGTTTTGAACAACGCACGCGTGGAATCCACCAGGCGTCGATCATCCGCTTCATCCCCGACGTTCAATGGCAAGGCGCCAAAGACACTGCCGGCGGATACCCGTTGCAGGCCATTGACGCGAATATCGGAGATGGTGAAGGACTCAGCGTGAACTTCAGCGATCATCAGTACGGCGAGAACCGCAGTTAGCAGCAGACGTTTCATGAAGTCCTTTCTTATTCCAACTGGCAATAAACAAACTGCCGCAAAATGCGGCAGGTTCGCAATTGAGCGAAGCTTTACAGTCGACCCAAATCGTTTATCAGGGCAAGCAGCATGACCCCTACTACCAAACTGATACCGATCTGGACCCCCCAACCCTGCACCCGATCCGACAAGGGACGACCACGCGCCCATTCGATCAGGTAAAACAGCAAATGCCCCCCATCCAATACAGGAATGGGCAGCAAATTAAGAACCCCCAGGCTAATGCTCAGGTAGGCGAGGAAATTCAGAAAATCACCCACGCCGGACTGGGCCGAAGCGCCCGCCACTTTAGCAATGGTTATCGGTCCGCTCAAGTTTTTTACCGAGAGCTCGCCGAAGAGCATTTTCTTCAGTGAGTCGAGGGTCAGGACACTCATGGTCCAGGTCCGCTCGAACCCTTCGCCGATGGCCGCGACAGGCCCGTAACTCACTTCGCGGAGCATGGTTGATGGCCATTCGACAGCTTTTACCCCGGCCCCGAGATAGCCACTTGCCGCCTTGCCTTCGCCACGGCTGGCGAGGGTCAGCGAAACATCGAACGGCGCACCGTCACGCTCGACCTTGAAGGCAACCTTGCCGCCCGGATGCGCGCGAACCGTATCTACCACCTGTTGCCAGTCGGTCAAGGCCACGCCGTCGAGGGTCAGCAACCGATCGCCGGTCTTGAGCCCGGCGGCCTTTGCCGGGCCTTTCGGATCCAGTTCGGCAAGCACCGGCGCCAGCGCCGGACGCCAGGGGCGAATGCCCAGCGAGCGAATCGGATCCGGCTCGTCAGCACCCTTGAGCCAGTTGTTCAGGGCCAGCACGCGTGGCTCTTCTGCGCTCGAACCCTCGTCGCGAACCACAATTTGCAGCGAGCCACTCTCGCCCAGACGGTGGATCAGTTGCAGATTGACCTCAGACCACCCCGTCGTCGGCTCGCCATCGACCGAAACAATTTCCTGACCGGCACTGAGCCCGGCAACGGCCGCGATACTGCCGCTTTCGACCGCACCGATGACCGGACGCACCTGCTGAGTGCCGAGCATGGCCAGCACCCAGAAGAACACCAGGGCCAGCAGAAAGTTGGCGACAGGGCCGGCCGCCACTATTGCAATGCGCTGGCGCACCGACTTGCGGTTGAACGACTGGTCGAGCTGATCGGCCGGCACTTCGCCCTCACGCTCGTCGAGCATCTTGACGTAGCCGCCCAGGGGAATTGCCGCCACGACATATTCCGTACCCTGACGGTCACGCCAGCGCAGCAAGGGCGTGCCGAAGCCCACGGAAAAACGCAGGACCTTGACGCCGCACCGGCGCGCCACCCAAAAGTGACCGAATTCGTGAAAGGTGACCAGCACACCCAATGCCACCAGGGTGCCGATAATCATGTAGAGCGCACTCATGTCTTTCTCCGAATAACTTCTACCGGGCCGGGGCCTGCAACGCTGGCATACACGCCCCTATCGACCGTGATCACGCAACCAGAGTTCTGCCAATTGGCGCGCCTTCGCATCGGCGGCAAATACCGCATCCAGCGCCTGGACCGCGACGACCGGCTCAAGGTTTAGTACGTGTTCGATAATACTCGCGATCTCGGGATAGCGGATGCGCCGCTCGAGAAATGCCGACACGGCCACCTCATTGGCGGCGTTGAGCATTGCCGGTGCATTGTTGCCAGCCTCGGCTGCCTGGCGCGCCAGGCGCAGGCACGGGAAACGCTGCTCGTCGGGTGCCTGGAAATCCAGCCGGGCAATGGCGAACAGATCCAGCGGAGCCACGCCGGAGTCGATCCGTTCCGGCCAAGCCAGGGCATGGGCGATCGGTGTACGCATATCAGGGTTGCCCAACTGCGCCAGCACCGAGCCATCGACGTAATCGACCAGCGAATGAATCACGCTTTGCGGGTGTACCACCACTTCGATCTGGGACGGCCGGGCATCGAACAGCCAACAGGCCTCGATCAGCTCCAGCCCCTTGTTCATCATGCTCGCCGAGTCGACCGAGATCTTGCGACCCATGGACCAGTTCGGATGGGCACATGCCTGTTCCGGCGTAACGTCCGCCAGCTCGGCCAGCGGCGTCTCCCGAAAGGGGCCACCGGAGGCTGTGAGCAGAATACGCCGAACACCGACCTTGCCCAGCCCGCGCGAGAAATCCCCTGGCAGACACTGGAAAATCGCATTGTGCTCGCTGTCGATCGGCAGCAATACCGCACCGCTGCGGCGAACCGCCTGCATGAACAGAGCGCCGGACATCACCAGCGCCTCTTTGTTGGCCAACAATACTTTCTTGCCGGCTTCAACGGCCGCCAGGGTTGGCCGCAAGCCCGCCGCACCGACGATCGCCGCCATCACGGCGTCGACCTCGGGCGCAGCGGCGACCTGACACAACCCCTCTTCGCCCACCAGCACCTGAGTGCGGACACCGGCCGCACGCAAATCCGCCTGCAAACCCTGCGCTGCAGCCGCTTGAGGCACGACGGCGTAGGCCGGCGCATGGCGCACGCACAACGCCAGCAGCTCGCTCAGGCGCGAGTAGCCACTCAGGGCGAACACCTGGTAACGATCGGGGTGACGGGCGATGACGTCCAGGGTACTCAGGCCAATGGAACCGGTGGCACCCAGTACGGTGATCTGTTGAGGGCGGCTCACATCACACCCCAGTTCGCAGCCCACAGCAACACCGCGAATACCGGAATGGCAGCCGTCAGACTATCGATGCGATCAAGCACCCCGCCATGGCCAGGCAGCAGATTGCTGCTGTCCTTGATACCCGAGCGGCGCTTGAACATGCTTTCGGTCAAATCACCCACCACCGATACCAACACAACCACGGCAGCACCCAGCAAGCCCAGGATCAGCTCGCCAGCGGTCCACTCGCGGGAAACGGCAACCACGGTAGTGATGATCAGGCTGAGCAGCAACCCGCCATACAGGCCTTCCCAGCTCTTGCCCGGGCTGACCTGAGGCGCCAGCTTGCGCTTGCCGAAAGCCTTGCCGGAAAAATAGGCGCCAATATCGGCAGCCCAAACCAGCACCATCACCGACAGGATCAACCAGTTGCCCAGCGGCCATTGCTTGAGCAGCACCAGCCCTTGCCAGGCCGGCAGCAGAATCAGGAAGCCGAACAGCAGCTTGCAGGCCGCGCTGGACCAGTTTTCACTGGTTTTTGGATAGGTCAGCACCAGAAAGGTCGCCAACAGCCACCAGAGAACCGAAGCGCCCAATATCCAGGGGGCCAGACCAGGCACCAGATAGAGCAGCAACAGCGAAACCGCGACGATCCCGGCATAACCGACTCGATACGACTGCGCTTCGAATCCGGCCAGACGCGCCCATTCCCAGGCGCCAAGACTCACCACCAGACCAATGAACAGGGCAAACCCTGCGCCTTCCAGAAGGAAAAAACCGCCCAGGGCGATCGGCAGCAGAATCAACGCGGTGATGATTCGTTGTTTAAGCATTAAGCACGAGCTCCAGATTCGACCTGTTCGCTCGTTTTACCGAAACGACGCTGACGCGAAGCGAAATCGGCCAGCGCCTTGCGCATGGCCTCGTGTTTGAAGTCCGGCCAGTACAGATCACTGAAGTACAACTCGGCATAGGCCAGCTGCCACAGCAGGAAGTTGCTGATGCGATGCTCGCCACCGGTGCGGATACACAGATCGGGCAACGGCAGATCACCGGTTGCCAGACAGGTCTGCAGCAGCTCCGGGGTAATGTCTTCCGGCCTCAGATGACCGGCCTGCACTTCCCGGGCGAGCCGCTGGGCAGCCTGGGCGATATCCCACTGACCGCCGTAATTGGCGGCGATCTGCAGAATGAAGCCCTTGTTGCCGGCCGTCAGCGCTTCAGCCTCGCGCATGGCCGTCTGCAATTCCGGATGGAAGCGCGAGCGATCACCGATGATCCGCAGGCTGATATTGTTCTCGTTCAAGCGCTTGGCTTCACGCCGCAGCGCCGAGAAGAACAGCTCCATCAAGGCCCCGACCTCTTCGGCCGGGCGCTGCCAGTTCTCGCTCGAGAAGGCGAACAGCGTGAGCACCTCAACCTTGGCGTCGGCGCACACCTCGATGACCGCGCGCACCGCATCCACGCCGGCCTTGTGCCCGGCTACGCCGGGCAGCAGGCGCTTCTTCGCCCAGCGATTATTCCCATCCATGATGATCGCGACGTGGCGCGGTACCGTAGACGGCACAGCCTGCTTAGTCTTTTCCATGAAAGCGCCTAAACCCTTATACGACCATCAAGTCCGCTTCTTTCTGCTTCACAGCAGCCTCGATCTCGGCCACGAACTTGTCGGTCAGCTTCTGAATGTCGTCAGCTGCGCGACGCTCTTCGTCTTCGCTGACTTCTTTCTCTTTGACCAGATCCTTGAACTGACCCAGCGCATCGCGACGGATGTTGCGCACGGCTACGCGAGCATCTTCGGCTGCTTCGCGGGCCTGCTTGGTGAAGCCCTTGCGGGTTTCTTCAGTCAGGGCCGGCATGCTGATCAGCAGCAGCTCACCCAGGTTTGTCGGGTTCAGGTTCAGGCCGGCGCTCTGGATAGCCTTGTCGACGGCCCCCAGCATGTTGCGCTCGAACGCCACGACTTGCAGGGTACGGGCGTCTTTGACCGAGATGTTAGCCACCTGCTTGATGGGTGTATCGGCGCCGTAATACGGCACCATCACACCCTCAAGAATGCTTGGGTGAGCCTGGCCGGTACGAATACGGCCAAATGCATGCGCCAGGGACTCCAGGGACTTCCTCATGCGCTCTTGAGCGTCTTTCTTGATTTCGTTGATCATTCTTCGCCTTCCTCGATCAGAGTTCCTTCAGCGCCGCCCACTACGATGTTCAGCAGAGCACCAGGCTTATTCATGTTAAACACACGCAACGGCATCTTGTGATCGCGGCACAGGCAGATAGCGGTCAGGTCCATCACGCCGAGTTTGCGATCGAGCACTTCATCGTACGTCAGACGGTCAAATTTCTCAGCATGCGGATCCTTGAACGGATCGGCAGTGTACACGCCATCGACCTTGGTCGCCTTCAGGACCACGTCGGCATCGATCTCGATGGCGCGCAGGCAAGCGGCCGAGTCGGTGGTAAAGAAGGGGTTGCCGGTACCGGCGGCGAAAATCACCACATCGCCGGAATTGAGGTGGCGAATACCCTTGCGACGATCATAGTGATCGGTAACGCCGACCATGGAAATCGCCGACATGACGATAGCCGGGATATTCGAACGCTCCAGCGCGTCGCGCATGGCCAAGGCGTTCATTACGGTTGCCAGCATACCCATATGGTCGCCGGTGACGCGATCCATGCCTGCGGCGCTGAGGGCCGCACCCCGGAACAGGTTGCCGCCGCCGATGACCAGGCCTACCTGGACACCGATGCCGACCAACTGACCGACTTCCAGTGCCATGCGATCCAGTACTTTCGGGTCGATCCCGAACTCTTCCGAGCCCATCAGGGCCTCGCCGCTAAGTTTGAGCAAAATGCGTTTATAGCGAGGTTGACGACCACTAACCTGCTGAGCCATTGCGAGTTCTCTCCTGCGGCGTTTTCAAAAAATTCTGAGCCGGCTGTTTACAGCCTGGGCTAACTCTAGCGTGGCGCAGCGACTGCGCCATGGGGTCCCGGCCTTGTAAGCCTCGATCCCCTGCCCTTTGACAAAGAGGCTGCGCGCGTGAGCGGGCAGCCTCTTCGGGGCGACAGAGATTAATCCGTCTTATTGCTTGCTGGCAGCAGCCACTTGTGCGGCAACTTCTTCTGCGAAGTTGTCGACTGGCTTCTCGATGCCCTCACCCACTTTGAAGTAGGTGAACGAAACGATTTCAGCGCCGCCTTTCTTGGCCAGCTCACCGACCTTGATCTCAGGGTTCTTGACGAACGCCTGCTCGACCAGGCTGGCTTCAGCCAGGAACTTGCTGATACGACCGGCAACCATTTTCTCGACGATGTCGGCTGGCTTGCCCTTGATCTTGTCTTCGTTGAGGGTCAGGAACACGCCTTTTTCGCGTTCGATGGCTTCAGCCGAGACTTCCGAAGGCAGCAGGAACTCAGGGTTGCTGGCAGCCACGTGCATGGCGATGTCTTTGGCCAGCTCGGCGTTGCCGCCTTTGAGGGCAACGACAACACCGATCTTGTTACCGTGCAGGTAGCCATCAACCACGTCGCCTTCAACGCGAGTCAGACGACGAATGTTGACGTTCTCACCAACCTTGGCAACCAGCGCTTCACGAGCAGGTTCTTGAGCGGCGATCAGCGGAGCTGCGTCGGTCAGCTTGTCAGCGAAGGCTTTTTCGATGCTGGCAGCAACGAAGTTCTTGAAGTCGTCCTGCAGAGCCAGGAAGTCGGTCTGCGAGTTGATTTCCAGGATCACGGCAGATTTGCCGTCTTCAGCGACTTTAAGGGCGATAGCGCCTTCAGCCGCAACGTTGCCTGCTTTCTTGGCGGCTTTGATGGCGCCCGAGGCACGCATGTCATCAATGGCTTTTTCGATGTCGCCGCCGGCCTTGGTGAGGGCCTTTTTGCAGTCCATCATGCCTTCGCCAGTACGCTCGCGCAGTTCCTTGACCAAAGCTGCAGTAATTTCTGCCATTTCAAATTCCTCTTGGATAGGTTTTTAACCATTCCACCCGATGCTTACGGGCGATCAATTCTTGAAACCCGTTACCAGTTACTGCGCAAAAACAAGAATGCAATGACTACGCCGGTAAAGGGATTTCGAGGTGGCAAAAAGGGGGCAAAGCCCCCTTTTTGCGTACTGAGTCAACGCCAGGCGTTAATGACTCAGCCTTCTACCGCTGCAGCTGGAGCGTCCTGGATGTACTCTTCGGTACCGCCAGCGACGTAGTTGCGGCCACGGATAACAGCGTCAGCCATCGAACCCATGTACAGCTGGATAGCGCGGATTGCGTCATCGTTGCCTGGGATGATGTAGTCAACGCCTTCCGGGCTGCTGTTGGTATCGACAACGCCGATGACCGGGATGCCCAGCTTGTTGGCTTCGGTGATTGCGATGCGCTCGTGGTCAACGTCGATCACGAACAGCGCGTCAGGCAGACCGCCCATGTCCTTGATACCACCCAGGCTGCGATCCAGTTTTTCCAGATCACGGGTGCGCATCAGGGCTTCTTTCTTGGTCAGCTTGGCGAAGGTGCCATCTTCGGCCTGGGTTTCCAGGTCGCGCAGACGCTTGATCGAAGCACGGATGGTTTTGAAGTTGGTCAGCATGCCGCCCAACCAGCGGTGATCGACGTACGGCGAGCCGCAACGTGCTGCTTCTTCAGCGACGATCTTGCCAGCGGAACGCTTGGTGCCGACGAACAGGATCTTGTTTTTGCCCTGGGCCAGGCGCTCAACGAAAGTCAGGGCTTCGTTGAACATCGGCAGGGTTTTTTCAAGGTTGATGATGTGAATCTTGTTACGCGCGCCGAAAATGTACTTGCCCATTTTCGGATTCCAGTAACGGGTTTGGTGACCGAAGTGCACACCGGCCTTCAGCATATCGCGCATATTGACTTGGGACATGATAGTTCCTTGATAAGTCGGGTTAGGCCTCCACGTATCCCAATGACCAACCAGCAGCTTCGAGCTCCGGGCACCCAGGTCATCGTGTCGACACGTGTGTGGGTTTAGGCTTTCGGGGGCTATCCCCGTAAAGCGGCGCATTTTATATCACAAAATCGGGCACAGAGAAACCCGAAATCACTTTACCGAACAACGACTTTTGCGCACGGACTTGATTCGCGCAACAATGGCCCGCATGACCTCTATATAGAGATGCAATCGCGGACTGCGCATGCAACGACCGCACGTCTGTTAGAATTGCGACTTACCCGTGTTTCCATGCGCCAGCGAGCGCCGAGAGAGCCTGTATGACTGTCACCATCAAAACCCCCGAAGACATCGAGAAGATGCGCATCGCCGGCCGTCTGGCTGCCGAGGTGCTGGAAATGATCGGTGAATATGTCAAGCCCGGCGTCACCACCGAAGAGCTGGACCGCATCTGCCATGATTATATCGTCAACGAGCAGAAGGCCATCCCTGCGCCGCTGAACTACAAGGGCTTTCCCAAGTCCATCTGCACCTCGATCAACCATGTGGTCTGCCACGGTATCCCCAACGAAAAACCGTTGAAGGATGGCGACACCCTGAATATCGACGTCACCGTGATCAAGGACGGCTACCACGGCGACACCAGCCGCATGTTCCACGTCGGCACCGTGCCGGTCTGGGCCGAGCGTCTGTCCCAGGTCACCCAGGAATGCATGTACAAGGCCATTCAACTGGTCAAGCCAGGTTGCCGCCTGGGCGACATCGGCGAGGTGATCCAGAAGCACGCCGAGAAGAACGGATTCTCGGTGGTACGCGAATTCTGCGGGCACGGCATCGGCAAGGTGTTCCACGAAGAGCCGCAAATCCTGCACTACGGCCGCGCCGGTACCGGTATGGAGCTCAAGGAAGGCATGGCCTTCACCATCGAGCCCATGATCAACCAGGGCCGCGCCGAGACCAAGGTACTGGGTGACGGCTGGACCGCGATCACCAAGGACCGCAAGCTTTCGGCCCAATGGGAACATACACTGGTGGTCACCGCGACAGGCTACGAGATCTTCACCCTGCGCAGCGATGACACCATAACGCGCACTTCCGCCTGAATGAACCTGACTAAGGAAGGCAATCTCGATGCCCCAGGTTGACCCGGAGCTGTTCGACCGCGGCCAGTTCCAGGCTGAACTGGCCTTGAAAGCGAGCCCTATCGCCGCCTTCAAGAAAGCTATCCGCCAGGCCCGCGAAGTGCTCGACGCGCGCTTTCGCAGCGGGCGCGAGATCCGCCGCCTTATCGAAGACCGCGCCTGGTTCGTCGATAACATCCTGCAACAGGCGTGGAACCAGTTCGACTGGAGCGAGGACGCCGACATCGCCCTGGTGGCTGTCGGTGGCTACGGACGGGGCGAACTGCACCCCTATTCCGACATCGACCTGTTGATACTGCTCGACAGTGCCGACCACGAAATTTTCCGCGACTCCATCGAGCGCTTTCTGACCCTGCTGTGGGACATCGGGCTAGAGGTCGGCCAGAGCGTGCGCTCGATCAAAGAGTGCGCCGAACAGGCCCGTGGCGACCTCACGATCATCACCAACCTGATGGAAAGCCGCACCATTGCTGGCCCGGAGCGCCTGCGCCTGCGCATGCTCGAGGTGACCAGCACCGAGCAGATGTGGCCGAGCAAGGAATTTTTCCTGAGCAAGCGTGCCGAGCAGAAGGCCCGGCACCACAAGTACAACGATACCGAATACAACCTGGAGCCCAACGTGAAGGGCTCGCCAGGCGGCCTGCGCGACATTCAAACCATCCTCTGGGTGGCCCGCCGCCAATATGGCACCCTGAACTTGCACGCGTTGGCGGGCGAAGGCTTTTTGCTGGAGAGCGAAAACAACCTGCTGGCCTCCTCCCAGGAGTTCCTGTGGAAGGTCCGCTATGCCCTGCACATGCTCGCCGGGCGCGCCGAAGACCGCCTGCTGTTCGATCACCAACGCACCATCGCCGGCCTGCTGGGCTTCAAGGACGACGATGCGAAACGCGCCATCGAGCGGTTCATGCAGAAGTACTACCGGGTGGTCATGAGCATCGCTGAACTCAGCGACCTGATCATCCAGCATTTCGAAGAGGTCATTCTCGCCGACGATGCCAGCAGCAGCACCCAGCCGCTCAATTCGCGATTTCAGCTGCACGACGGCTACATCGAGGCAACCCACACGAACGTGTTCAAGCGCACACCGTTCGCCATGCTGGAAATCTTCGTGCTGATGGCGCAACACCCGGAAATCAAGGGCGTGCGTGCCGACACCATTCGTCTGCTACGCGAACATCGCCACCTGATCGACGACGATTTCCGCAACGATATCCGCAACACCAGCCTGTTCATCGAGCTGTTCAAGTGCGAAATCGGCATCCACCGCAACCTGCGCCGCATGAACCGCTACGGCATTCTCGGTCGCTACCTGCCCGAATTCGGCGACATCATCGGGCAGATGCAGCATGACCTGTTCCACATTTACACGGTCGATGCGCACACCCTCAACCTGATCAAGCACCTGCGCAAGCTGCAGTACACCCCGGTTTCCGAGAAATTCCCGCTGGCCAGCAAGCTCATGGGCAAGCTGCCCAAGCCCGAACTGATCTACCTGGCCGGGCTCTATCACGACATCGGCAAGGGTCGCCAGGGCGACCATTCGGACCTCGGCGCCGTCGATGCCGAAGCGTTCTGCAGGCGTCATCACCTGCCGATCTGGGACAGTCGCCTGGTCGTCTGGCTGGTGCAGAACCATCTGGTAATGTCGACCACCGCACAACGCAAAGACCTCTCCGACCCGCAGGTCATCCATGATTTCGCCCACCGGGTCGGCGACCAGATCCACCTGGATTATCTCTATGTGCTGACCGTGGCCGACATCAACGCCACCAACCCGAGCCTGTGGAACTCCTGGCGTGCCAGCCTGCTGCGCCAGCTCTACACCGAGACCAAGCGCGCCCTGCGCCGCGGCCTGGAGAACCCGCTCGACCGCGAAGAACAGATCCGCCAGACCCAAAGCGCCGCCCTCGACATCCTGGTGCGCAGCGGCACCGACCCGGACGACGTCGAACAACTCTGGGCGCAACTGGGTGACGACTATTTCCTGCGCCATACCGCCGGCGATGTTGCCTGGCACAGCGACGCGATCCTCCAGCAGCCGGCCGACGGCGGCCCGCTGGTGTTGATCAAGGAAACCACCCAGCGCGAATTCGAAGGCGGCACCCAGATCTTCATCTACGCCCCCGACCAGCATGACTTCTTTGCCGTGACGGTAGCGGCGATGGACCAGCTCAACCTGAACATTCACGACGCCCGGGTTATCACCTCCAGCAGCCAGTTCACCCTCGACACCTACATCGTGCTCGACAACGACGGCGGCTCGATCGGCGACAACCCGCAGCGGGTCAAGGAGATTCGCCAGGGCCTGACCGAAGCCCTGCGCAATCCGGACGATTACCCGACCATCATCCAGCGTCGGGTCCCGCGCCAGCTCAAGCACTTCACCTTCGCGCCGCAGGTGACCATCCACAACGATGCGCAGCGCCCGGTGACCATTCTCGAGCTCAGCGCCCCGGATCGCCCCGGCCTGCTGGCGAGGATCGGCAAGATCTTCCTGGAATTCGACCTGTCGCTGCAAAATGCCAAGATCGCCACCCTGGGCGAACGGGTGGAGGACGTGTTCTTCATCACCGACGCCAATAATCAACCGCTCTCCGACCCACAGCTGTGCAGTCGGCTGCAGGACGCCATCGTCGAACAACTGAGCGCCAATCAGGCGCCCGGCATCGAAATGACGCGCCTGACCATCTAGTTCGAGACCCGCCCTCCATGAACAAAGCTTTGAACCAGCTCCAGCCCTACCCGTTCGAGAAACTCCGCGCCTTGCTTGGCAGCGTCAAACCGAACGCCGAAAAGCGCGCCATCGCCCTGTCGATCGGCGAGCCGAAGCACCGTTCGCCAAGCTTTGTCGCCGAGGCGCTGTCGACCAATCTCGACCAGATGGCGGTCTACCCGACCACCCTGGGCATCCCGGCCTTGCGAGAAGCCATCGCCCACTGGTGCGAGCGCCGCTTCGGCGTGCCGGCAGGCTGGCTGGACCCTGCGCGCCATGTGCTGCCGGTCAACGGCACCCGCGAAGCGCTGTTCTCCTTCACCCAGGCGGTGGTTAATCGCAGCGACGATGCCCTGGTGGTCAGCCCCAACCCTTTCTACCAGATCTATGAAGGCGCCGCGTTCCTTGCCGGAGCGCAGCCGCATTACCTGCCATGCCTGGACGAAAACGGCTTCAACCCGGACTTCGATGCCGTGCCGGCAGAGATCTGGCAACGCTGCCAGATCCTCTTCCTGTGCTCGCCCGGCAACCCGACGGGCGCTTTGATCCCGCTGGAAACCCTGAAGAAGCTGATCGCCCTGGCCGACGAGCATGACTTCGTGATTGCCGCGGACGAATGCTACAGCGAGCTCTACTTCGACGAGCAAACCCCGCCAGCCGGCCTGCTCAGCGCCTGCGCCGCCCTGGGCCGCAGCGACTTCAAGCGTTGCGTGGTGTTCCACAGCCTGTCCAAGCGCTCCAACCTGCCGGGCCTGCGCTCAGGCTTTGTGGCCGGCGACGCCGACATTCTCAAGGCCTTCCTGCTCTATCGCACCTACCACGGCTGCGCCATGCCGGTTCAGACCCAACTGGCCAGCATCGCCGCCTGGAACGACGAAGTGCACGTGCGCGCCAACCGCGCCCTGTACCGCGAGAAGTTCGATGCCGTGCTGGAGATTCTCGCGCCGGTGCTGGACGTGCAAAAACCGGACGGCGGCTTCTACCTGTGGCCGAAAGTGCCGATGGATGACGCGCAATTCTGCCGTGATCTGTTCGAGCAGCAGCACGTCACCGTAGTGCCTGGCTCCTACCTGTCGCGCGAGGTCGATGGCCTCAACCCGGGCGCCAATCGCGTGCGCATGGCACTGGTCGCGCCGTTGGCCGAATGCGTCGAAGCCGCCGAGCGGATTCGCGATTTCCTCAAGGCTTGACCTTCAGCAGTCCTCATGGCGCCTTGCGTCATGAGGACTGGCGCTACATCTCAAAGCAGATCACGCAGCTTCATTTGACCTGCCCCAGGTTCGCTTCACTCAAATCCAGCTCGCCCAATACCTGAAGCGACATATTCACGGTTTACCCTGCTGGCGGAACGTTGCATAAAAGTCGCAGAATCCGGGCTAACCTGTAACACAATGCAACAAAGACCCTAACCCGCCACAGCCGGAACGCCTCAGTCATGGCATAATTCGTCACCGTTTTTTCCAAGGGGGCATCCGTGACTGATAACAGCAATTCGTTGCACCTTTATGGGATCAAGGCGTGCGATACCATGAAGAAAGCGCGTACCTGGCTGGATGAAAAGGCCATCGACTACCGCTTCCATGACTACAAGACGCTCGGCATCGACCGTGAGCATCTGACCCGCTGGTGCGACGAGCATGGTTGGCAGGTTGTCCTCAATCGTGCAGGCACCACGTTCCGCAAGCTCGAAGATGACCAGAAGGCCGATCTCGACCAGGCCAAGGCGATCGAGCTGATGCTCGCGCAGCCATCGATGATCAAGCGTCCGGTGCTCGAGCTTGGCGACAAGACCGTGATTGGCTTCAAACCCGATATTTATGCGGCGGCCGTCCAGTAACGTCTGGCATTCCTGGCCCCACTCATTTCGCAAGAGGTAACTGCATGTCCACTACCCTGTTCAGCCTGGCCTTCGGCGTCGGCACCCAGAACCGTCAAGGCACCTGGTTGGAAGTTTTCTATGCACAACCGCAGGTCTTTCCTTCGGCCGAGCTGGTAGCCGCCATCGCGCCAGTGCTGGGTTACACCGACGGCAACCAGGCCATCGCTTTCAACACCAGCGTGGCTGCTCAGTTGGCCGAAGCCGTCAAGGGCATCGATGCCGCACAGGCCGCGCTGCTGACCCGCCTGGCCGAAAGCCAGAAGCCGCTGGTCGCCACCCTGCTGGCCGAAGACGCGCCGCTGACTTCCACGCCTGAGGCCTACCTCAAGCTGCACCTGCTGTCGCACCGCCTGGCCAAGCCACACGGCCTGAACCTGACCGGCATTTTCCCGCTGCTGCCAAACGTGGCCTGGACCAGCCAGGGCGCGGTCGACCTGGCCGAACTTGCCGAGTTCCAGCTTGAAGCACGCCTCAAGGGCGAGCTGCTGGAAGTGTTCTCGGTGGACAAGTTCCCGAAAATGACCGACTACGTGGTACCGAGCGGCGTGCGTATCGCCGACAGCGCCCGTGTGCGCCTGGGCGCCTACATCGGCGAAGGCACCACCATCATGCACGAAGGCTTCGTCAACTTTAACGCCGGCACCGAAGGCCCGGGCATGATCGAAGGTCGCGTCTCGGCGGGCGTGTTCGTCGGCAAGGGTTCGGACCTGGGCGGCGGCTGCTCGACCATGGGCACCCTGTCCGGTGGCGGCAACATCGTCATCAAGGTCGGCGAAGGCTGCCTGATCGGTGCCAACGCCGGTATCGGCATTCCGCTGGGCGACCGCAACACCATCGAAGCCGGCCTGTACATCACCGCCGGGACCAAAGTGGCCCTGCTCGATGAACAGAACCAGCTGGTCAAGGTGGTCAAGGCCCGTGATCTGGCCGGCCAGACCGACCTGCTGTTCCGCCGCAACTCGGTCACCGGCGCTGTGGAATGCAAGACCCACAAGTCGGCCATCGAGCTGAACGAAGCACTGCACGCTCACAACTAAGTGGCGTAGTCAGGCCCGGATGCGTCCGGGCCTGATGCCCAGAGCCTCAATATCATGTTCCAGCCTTCCCCCTGGCGTGCGGACTTTCCCGCGATCGCCGCCCTGCAACGACAGCACCAGACCTACCTGGACAGCGCTGCCACGACGCAGAAGCCTCAAGCGTTGCTTGATGCCTTGACCCACTATTACAGCCACGGCGCCGCCAATGTGCACCGTGCCCAACACTTGCCCGGCGCGCTGGCTACCCAGGCCTTCGAAAACAGCCGGGGTAAAGTCGCCCATTGGCTCAACGCAGCCAGCCCCAGCCAGATCGTCTTCACCCATGGTGCAACCTCCGCGCTGAACCTTCTGGCCAATGGCCTGCAAGCACAGTTCAAAACGGGCGATGAAATCGTCATCAGCGCCCTGGAACACCACGCCAACCTGCTGCCCTGGCAACAACTGGCCCTGCGCCAGGGCCTCAAGCTGGTGGTGCTGCCACTGGACCCGCATGGCCTGATCGATCTTGACGCCGCCAGCCAACTGATCGGCCCACGCACGCGCCTGCTGGCGGTGAGCCAGCTGTCCAACGTGCTGGGGGCCTGGCAACCGCTGCAGCCCTTGATCGCCCTGGCCAAGGCCCAGGGCGCCCTGACTGTGGTCGATGGCGCCCAGGGCGTGGTTCACGGGCGCCATGACGTCCAGCAACTGGATTGCGACTTCTATGTCTTCTCCAGCCACAAGCTCTACGGCCCGGACGGCCTCGGCGTTCTCTATGGCCGCAGCGAAGCCTTGGCCCTCCTTGCTCACTGGCAGTTCGGTGGCGAGATGGTCCAGGTGGCCGACTATCAGACGGCGACCTTCCGCCCGGCACCGCTGGGTTTCGAAGCCGGCACGCCACCGATCGCCAGTGTGATCGGGCTGGGCGCAACGCTGGACTACCTGGGCAGCCTGGATCAGGTAGCGATACAAGCCCACGAGGCGGCGCTGCATGGCCATCTGCTGCGCGGCTTGAATGATCGCGAAGGCGTGCGCCTGCTGGGCAGGCCCGAGCTGGCGCTGGCCAGTTTCACCGTTGAAGGCGTACATAACGCGGATCTGGCGCACTTGTTGACCGAGCAAGGCATCGCGGTCCGTGCCGGGCATCACTGTGCAATGCCGTTGATGAAAAGCCTCGGTCTGGCCGGCGCGATCCGTGTCTCCTTGGGGCTGTACAACGACAGCGACGACCTGCAGCACTTCTTCACCGCCCTAGACCAGTCGTTGGAGCTGCTGCGATGAGCCTGTCCGTCGAAGCCCAGAGCGCACTGGAGGCCTTCCAACAGGCCGCAGGCTGGGAACAGCGCGCACGCCTGCTGATGCAAATGGGAGAACGACTGGCGCCCCTGAGCGAAGCCGAGAAAACTGCCGACAACCTGGTACACGGCTGTGAAAGCCAGGTCTGGCTCACGGCCCGCAAACAGGACGGTCACTGGCAATTTGCCGCCAGCAGCGATGCACGCTTGCTGCGAGGCCTGCTGGCACTCTTGCTGGTGCGCGTCAACGGCGTGGCCGGCGACGAACTCGAGCACCTGGACCTGCCCGACTGGTTCAATCAACTGGGGCTGGGCCGCCAGCTCTCGCCCTCGCGCAGCAACGGCCTCAATGCCGTGCTGCAGCGCATGCGTCAGTTGGCTACGGGCGCCTGAGCGGGCTTTTGCCGGTCCGAAGGGCGGCGCATGCCGGCGACGATCTTGTCCACCGCCTTGGTCGCAGCGACCATACCGAAAGTCGCCGTCACCATCATCACCGCGCCGAAACCGCCGGCACAGTCGAGCTTGACCCCCTCGCCGACAAAACTCTTCTGCAGGCAGATGCTGCCATCGGGCTTGGGATAGCGCAGTTGCTCAGTCGAGAACACGCAAGGCACGCTGTAATGGCGGGTCACAGTGCGGGAAAAACCGTAGTCGCGGCGCAACGTCGAACGCACCTTGGAGGCCAGCGGATCATTGAAGGTGCGGTTCAGGTCGCAAACCTGGATCAGGGTCGGGTCGATCTGCCCGCCCGCGCCACCGGTGGTGATGATCTGGATCTTGCGCCGCTTGCACCAGGCGATCAGCGCCGCCTTGGCGTTGACGCTGTCGATGCAGTCGATCACGCAATCGATATCCGGGGTGATGTACTCGGCCATGGTTTCGCGAGTGACGAAATCGGCCACCGCCTGCACCTTGCAGTCCTGGTTGATGCCCCGCAGGCGCTCGGCCATGACCTCGACCTTGGCCCGCCCGACGTTGCCGTCCAGGGCATGCAACTGACGATTGGTGTTGCTGACGCAAACATCGTCCAGGTCGAACAGCGAGATCTCGCCGACCCCGCAGCGGGCAATGGCTTCCGCCGCCCAGGAACCGACCCCACCGATGCCGACGATGGCCACATGGGCATCACGCAGGCGTTGCATGCCCTCAAGGCCATACAAGCGCGCGACACCGGCGAAACGTGGATCTTCTGTACTCATGAGCAACACCCGAAAAAACCGGCGCGCATTATAGGCCGGACGGGGTTGCAGGGCACCCCTGGTCTTGAGATCCCGACCGAGCGCTGAGAAATACCCACCTCTTGTAGGCAATTAACAATACGACCTGTATTCCTGCTTTAATAGTTCAGGCTATTCCCCAGTCCTGGACGACAAAAGCACGGGCAACAGAACTTCGTAGCCTGAAGAACATCCAACATCATGCCGGCACGTTGTCTTACACAGTCATGTCCGGCAAAAAGTAGGATGCGCGCCCCTTGCGGTGTTTGCCAACCATGCCCGTTCCACCCTTCGGAACCCGAACTATCTATGTCATCGCGTAAATTTGGTATCAATCTGGTGATAGTCATGGCCATTGCCGCGCTATTCACTGGGTTCTGGGCGCTGATCAACCGCCCGGTTTCCGCCCCTGACTGGCCGGAGCAGATTTCCGGCTTCTCCTATTCGCCGTTCCGTCTCGGGCAAACCCCGCAGAAGGCCCAGTACCCCAGCGAGGACGAACTGCGCGAAGACCTCGAACAGCTGAGCAAGCTGACCGACAGCATCCGGATCTACACCGTCGAAGGCACCCAGGCGGAAATCCCCCGCCTGGCCGAAGAGTTCGGCCTGCGGGTGACCCTTGGCGTGTGGATCAGCCCGGATCTGGAGCGTAATGAACGGGAAATCCAGAAAGCCATCGAACTGGCCAACACTTCGCGCAGCGTCGTGCGGGTCATGGTCGGCAACGAAGCGCTGTTCCGCAAGGAAATCACTCCCGAAGCCCTGATCCAGTACCTGGATCGGGTGCGCGCAGCGGTCAAGGTTCCGGTCACCACCAGCGAACAGTGGCACATCTGGAAGGAAAACCCGGAGCTGGCCAAGCACGTCGACCTGGTGGCGGCGCATATCCTGCCGTACTGGGAATTCATCCCGATGAAGGACGCTGGCCAGTTCGTGCTCGACCGTGCCCGCGATCTCAAACACCTGTTCCCGCGCAAACCCCTGCTGCTGTCCGAGGTCGGCTGGCCGAGCAACGGCCGCATGCGCGGTGGTGCCGAGGCCACCCAGGCCGACCAGGCCATCTACCTGCGCACCCTGGTCAACAAACTCAACCGCCAGGGCTACAACTACTTCGTCATCGAAGCCTACGACCAGCCCTGGAAAGTCAGTGACGAAGGCTCGGTGGGCGCCTACTGGGGCGTGTTCAACGCTGCCCGACAGCAGAAATTCAACTTCGAAGGCCCGGTCGTGGCCATTCCGCAATGGCGCGTGCTGGCCGTGGGTTCAGTGGTGCTGGCGATGCTTTCGCTGACGCTGCTGCTGATCGACGGCTCGGCCCTGCGCCAGCGCGGGCGGACGTTCCTGACCTTCATCGCCTTCCTGTGCGGTTCGGTACTGGTCTGGATCGGTTACGACTACAGCCAGCAATACAGCACCTGGTTCAGCCTGACCGTGGGCTTTTTGCTCGCCCTCGGTGCGCTCGGGGTGTTCATCGTACTGCTCACCGAAGCCCATGAACTGGCCGAAGCGGTGTGGATTCACAAGCGGCGCCGCGAGTTCCTGCCGGTGCAGACGGACACAGCCTACCGGCCGAAAGTCTCGGTGCACGTGCCCTGCTACAACGAGCCGCCGGAGATGGTCAAACAGACCCTCAACGCCCTGGCCAACCTCGATTACCCGGACTTCGAAGTCCTGATCATCGACAACAACACCAAGGACCCGGCCGTCTGGGAGCCGATCAAGGCGCACTGCGAGATGCTCGGCGAGCGCTTCAAGTTCTTCCACGTCTCGCCCCTGGCCGGTTTCAAGGGCGGCGCACTGAACTACCTGATTCCGCATACCGCGCCCGACGCCGAAGTGATCGCCGTGATCGACTCGGACTACTGCGTGGACCGCAACTGGCTCAAGCACATGGTGCCGCACTTCGCCGACCCGAAGATTGCCGTGGTGCAGTCGCCGCAGGATTATCGCGACCAGAACGAAAGCACCTTCAAGAAGCTCTGCTATTCAGAATACAAGGGCTTCTTCCATATCGGCATGGTCACCCGCAACGACCGTGATGCGATCATCCAGCACGGCACCATGACCATGACCCGGCGCTCGGTGCTCGAAGAGCTGGGCTGGGCCGACTGGTGCATCTGCGAAGACGCCGAACTGGGCCTGCGCGTGTTCGAGAAGGGTTACTCGGCCGCCTATGCGCACAACAGCTATGGCAAGGGCCTGATGCCCGACACCTTCATCGACTTCAAGAAGCAGCGCTTCCGCTGGGCCTATGGTGCGATCCAGATCATCAAGCGTCACGCCGCCAGCCTGCTGCGCGGCACGGACACCGAGCTGACCCGTGGCCAGCGCTATCACTTCCTCGCCGGCTGGCTGCCGTGGGTGGCCGATGGCATGAATATCTTCTTCACCATCGGCGCGCTGCTCTGGTCGGCGGCGATGATCATCGTGCCGCACCGGGTCGACCCGCCGCTGCTGATCTTCGCCATTCCGCCTTTGGCGTTGTTCGTGTTCAAGGTCGGCAAGATCATCTTCCTCTATCGCCGCGCCGTGGGGGTCAACCTCAAGGACGCCTTCGCTGCCGCGCTGGCGGGCCTGGCGTTGTCGCATACCATCGCAAAAGCAGTGCTGTACGGCTTCTTCACCACCAGCATTCCGTTCTTCCGCACTCCGAAGAACGCCGACAGCCACGGCGTACTGGTGGCCTTGTCGGAGGCGCGTGAAGAGTTGTTCATCATGCTGCTGTTGTGGGGCGCTGCCGCGGGTATTTGCCTGGTCCAGGGCATGCCGAGCGCGGACGTTCGCTTCTGGGTGGCCATGCTGCTGGTGCAGTCGCTGCCATACCTGGCGGCGCTGATCATGGCGTTGTTGTCGTCGTTGCCAAAACCTGTGGATGCGCCAGCACCTGCAACCGCTGGCTAAACATTTCCAGGCAGCAAAAAAATACCCGAATCGAAAGATTCGGGTATTTTTGTTTGAGCGCAAGAAGCTACCGCCCGTTAGAGATACACCACCTCAAGTGTGCCCTCCCCGTCGAACTCGATTTCATCGCTGGTATCCAGTTCCTGGGTAGGTGCCAGCACCACTTCAACCATCAATGTCGCGGTCAGATCGCGAATCGGCACCGGGCCAGCATCACTGCCCAGGGTATCGGAAAACCCCAGCAGCGCGTTCGAACCGATACGATCGACCTTGAGATCGGCAGTGTCCCAGCCTTGCCCACCGGAGGTCGAATCGGTGTTGTAGATTTGCGCGATGCCGTCGGCTTGCGTGCGCATCGGATCGAACTGCACTTCATACAGGCCGATCTTGTTCCCGCTTTTGTCGAGCCCCAGACCATAGTAGATACCGGCGTTGACCAATGCCGTGCCGTCACGATTGTCCTTCATGCGCAGCGCATAGCGCGTAGCCGCTTCACAGGTGAGCGTCAGGCCTATGGGCCGCGCCTTGAGCCGGGTACGGTTGGTCTTGCTGAGGTCTTGCACGGAAATCCTGCCGAAGTTGACCACCCCGCCACCCGAGAGTGCCGGCGTACAGGATGCAGGGGTGATGTTGCCCTGCACGATCAGCTCCGTAGTGGATTGAGCCTGCACCATGGGTGCGAGCAACAAGGCAAGCACCCCTCCCTTGAAACCAGTGTGATATTTCATCTGCTGCGCCTCCTTCCTTTTCTTGTGAGTGCCCGTACCCTGCAATCCAGAAGCCTCCATGCCTTACAGGTAAATGATCTCGATCGTCGCTGCGCCATCGATGACGGCCTCTTCGGTCAGCGTCAGGGTGCTGGCCGGGGCCAGATACAAATCCACGCCCAGGGTGCCGCTCAATTGGGTAATAGCCGTTGGCCCCGCGGCCATGTCGGCGGGCATGCCGAACCCCAGCAATCGACCATCGGTGTACAGAAACGCGGCAGCGGTTGTCGCCAGCCAACCCTGGCCGCCGGGTTGGCCATGCATGGCGTTCAGTGCGTTACCGTCGCCGCTGGCGTTGCGGTCTATCCAGGTGACGTAGCTGCCCAGCGTCTGGCCGGCGCGGGTCTTGCCGATGCCGAACAGCGCGCCGGCGTCGACCTCGACCGAAGGCGCCCGCACAGCTTTGGGCCGGTTATCCCTGGCCGTGAAGGCAAAGCGGGTGGGCGCGTCGCACAGGACGCTCAATGCCAGCGTTCGTTGTAATTTCGTGGCGCTGTCGCGGGCCAGCTGCTGCGCATTGATACGACCGAAGTCGACCACGCCACCATTGGCCAAGCGCGGCGTGCAGGCGGCCGGTGCGAAGCTTACTTGCAACCCAAGTTCGCGTTGCGAACCGCCTGCCTCCACTAGCCCGCTGTTGTTCCAGGTCACGGCATCGCCACGACCCAACGCGGCCTCATCGCCCCAGGCGCTGACGTCCAGGCGCGCACTGAAGGATCGCCCCCGGGCGATGTTGCCCGCTTTGACGGGCGTCAGTCCCTTGTCCGGTAACCACGCGATTGCCGCGCCAGCCTGCCCGGCCGCGGCCACTTGCGCCAGATCGACTTGCTCGCCATCAAGCAGTGCGTCACGCAGGCGCAGGGCATAGCTCCCCTGCTCGCCAAAACGGAAACGTTCGGCACCGGCCGGCACGGCGCGATAGAACAACGTCATGGCGTCAGGTTGCGCGCAATTCACGTTCACCCGAAGGCTGCGCGCACCCAATGGCAATTCGCCGCCCTGCGGTTTGAGGGTTGTGCGATTGAACAGACCGTAATCGATCTGCGTCTGGCTGATCGAGACTTCGCAGCCCTCCCCCATGGCCTGGACAGTGGGTGCGAAGATCGACGCGGCCAGCGCCAGGCCCGCAGCGAGAGCAGCCATAGGGGCACGGGGTACAGACGGTAAACAGGTCACTGGGGCTTCTCTCATGGCATCCGGCACACGGCCGACGTGGTTTCGTAATAGGCCCGCAGGTCGGGCTCGTCCGGCAGGGCGAACTGCAACTCACAGGCCGGCTGGTCCGGCGCCTTCACCCACAGCCGTGGGCTGAGTTCAAGATTGGGGGCAAACACCAGCCCGCCTTCCTGCACCAGCGTGACGAACTCGCCCCTGCCATCGGTAACCATCGCACCAGCAGGCAATGCACTGCCGTCCACGGTGGTCGCCTGCAGCAGCGCCCGGCGCGTGGCGACCACGCCGAAGTCGACCCGCGCCACCGCACCGCGACCGGCCTGGACCACTGTTGCGCCATTGTTGATGTCGATGTTGCGGGGCAAGGTCCTGGTCTGCACTTCCACCGGGCTGTTGCCGTAAGGCGACAATTGCGCGACCACGGCCTGGCCGTTGCCGTCCGTCCAGACCGGACCGTCCGGCGTCGACACCTTGACCCCGGAAACCTCACCCACGGACAACACCGCAAAGGTGTCCTGCACCGGATAAGGTGACAAGGTAATGCCCCCCTCATGCACGGCCATGCCGCCGCGCAGGCCCGCGCTGTAGCCGCGATTGCCATTGCCGTAGCCGGCATAGCCCAATTCAAGCTGGGCATAACGCGGCAGCAGCGATACACCTGCATTCAAGTCCACTTCACCATCACGGCTGTCGCGCTCGGCGCCCAACCGGTAGCTGGCCGTATCGCTGAGTTGCTCCTGCAGCGAAACACCGACCCGGTTCTCCCCGCCGCTGTTGCGCAGCGACGTGCGCAAGCGACGGCGCTCGCCCAAGGGCACGCTCACGCTCAGGTACACTGCGTTGTCGAGACCGTCGTCCCCTCCCAGGTTCCACTCGGCGCTGGCCGAAACCGACACCTGGCCAAAACGCTGCCCCCACGAGGCATAGGAGCGGCTGGTCTGGCGCCCGTCAAACAGCGCCGAGCGCGCATAGCCGGCGCTCAAACTACCCAGCCAAGGCTGTGACCACGACACGCCGGCGCTGTACTGATCGCGGTAGCGTCCGCGCTGGGTCGACTGATCGAAGTCCAGCTGGGTATCGATAAGGTCGCGGTAGCCGCTGGTTTGCCGGGCGGCAGCGGCGTTGACCGACCAGCTCTCACCCAGGCGCTGCGAGAGCGACAGCTGGGTCTGTACGCCACGAACACCCTCGCGGGACGCTTGCGATGATTGCACCAACCACTGCGCCTGGGCGTCTGCCCAAGGTTGCACGCCAATGCCGAGGCCGCCGGCATAGTAGTCCTCGGCCGCCATCAAGCCGGTGCTCAGCGTGGAGGTTCCGTTGATGGCCTGGGTCCAGCCGCCACTGACCACCCAAGGCTCACGGGCTACGCCGCCACCATCGCGCACCTGGCCTGCACCCAGCACAAACCCGGGCGCCGGCAGGTCCAGGGCCACCATCGCGGCCGGCACGGTGAAACTGCGCTGCTCGCCATCGGCCTCGATCACCGTGACTTCCAGATCGGTGCGCCGGTCCAGGCGCGGCAGATTGGCCAAGGCGAAGGGCCCGGCCGGTACCACTGTCGAATAGATCAAGGCGCCGGCCTGGCGCACTTCCACTCGCGCCTGGCTATGGGCGATACCTTCGATTGCCGCACGACGGGTGGGCACCATCAGCGCCTGCTCGGAGGTCAATTGCAGGCCGGTAATGCGGGCGCCGGCCAACACCGGGTTGCCCAGGCCGATCTGCCCGGCCTGCAGCACCGTGCCCAGTTCGGCAAAGGTACGCTGTGCGTAAGCTTCCAGATGTTCGGTGCGGCCAACGCCATCGACCGAGGTATGAATCTGGTGGCTGCGCACGATCCAGTCACCGGCGTTGAAGCCCGCTTCGGTATTGGCCGACCAATAGTCACTGTTTTGCCCATCGAACTGGTTGCGCAAACCCAGCAACTCGTAATTGAAGATGCCCGCCATGCCGCCGGTATGGTAAGCGGACAAGTCCTGCTGGTGCTCCGGCGCCTTCAGGGCCTGGGTCGGCACGACCAGTGCCACTTCAGCGGCTTGCGGGTCCAGGTTGACCCGGGTTTGCTCATAGGCGCCCACGAAATCCTGACAGGTCGCCGCATCGTTGCCGGAGGTTTTCTCCGGCAGTTGCAACCCGGCGGCATCGAGCAAGGCCTGGTCGAAGCACAACTGGCCGTCGGCCTGGATGCGCGCCTCCACCCGACCACGGGGTTGGTCGTTGACCCGGAGCGTTACCACATGCACTCCCGGCGTGAAGCGTGCTGCATCGCGCAGGTATTCGATCAGGCCGGGGTCGATGCCGCGCTGGCGCAAAATGTCGGCATCGAACGTCAAGGGCGCGCTGCCACTACCGGATGCTTCCTGGTTCGATTGCGCGAAGGCCTCGCTGGCCTGTGTACAGCTCCATAGCAACAGGCCCTTGGCCAATAGCGCCCGCCCTGGGCGCTCAGTAAAAATGGATCGCATATCAGGCGCCGGTAGCACGCAGCGGTGCCTCATACGCATCCACGGCAAAGCCGTATACGGTTGCCGGGAACAACTTCACCGTGGCAGGCGCCCCATTCACCGGGCCGTCGACCTCCACCGTGATGTGGTCACCCGGCAGCACGTAGCTGCGCGGCAAGCGCGCCGCCTGATTGCTGGGCAGCAGTTTCAATTCTTGCGCCAGGCGCACCACATAGGACGTTTCGTTGCGCACGGTCAGCTTTCCGTCAGCCAGGGACCACTGCAGGCCGGTCCAGGGTTCACGGTTGGCTGCCAGGCCCTTGGGATGCAGGATCACCGGCAGGTTCTGCCGCACGCTGACACCGACCCTTGCCTGGCCCGCCTCTGCAGCCTTGGCTGTTTGCGGGATACCTTCGAAAATTACCCGCTTGAGGCGCTGCGTCTGCAAAGGCTTCTCGCTGCGCAGAATGAAGCGCACCAGTTGCTCTTTGCCAGCCTCCACCCGCCAAACCGGCTGGGTAAGGAACAGCAAGGGCTCCGGGTCTTCCGGTACGTTCTGCAAGGTCACATGCAGCAACGCGGTGCTGGTATCGCTGTTGCGAACCTTGATCGATGCCTCGCCGTCCGCTTCCTTGACAATCACCACCGAGGTTTCGGGGATCATGCCGTCGGCCCAGCTGGATAAAGCCGCACATAGGGTCAGCAGACCGGCGAAGACAGACAGGCGCTGTGCACGCCTGCGTACTTGCGTGAGTTTCATGGCAATACTCCGGGGCACGGCTGCGCTCACCCGTAAAAAGAGTGGGATGGAGTCGCAGGCTTTGAAAAATAGAAAACCGCGGGCGGGGCCGTGAGAGAGCGGCCGGCATGTCTGGCATGCCGGCTGGCACATCGCCTACAGGTAAACGACTTCGATCGTGGATGCGCCGTCGATCTGGAGGACGTCACGGGGTCCTATGAACACGCCAGCTTCAACCAGTTTGCTCATAGGTAAACCACTTCAATCACCGCCGAACCATCCAGGGTGACTTCATCGGTCAAGCTCAATTCCTGAGCGGGCGCCACATGCGCAGAGATGCGCAGGGCACTTGTCAGGTTGGTAACCGCATCCGGCCCTGCGGTATGCCCCGAGTTGAAGCTGAAGCCGACCAGCTCGAGCGGCGAGAGGGGATGAGGGGCATCCGCCGTGTTGCTCCACGTCAAGCCCAGGTCCAGGGTGTAGGTGGCATACGCCGTAGCACCATCGATCTGCGCGTTGGCCGGCTCGATATCGAGCAGGTAGTGACCGATCTTTTCCTCCCCCGACATACCCAGGCCGTGAGCACGATAGGCGGCCCTGGCGCCAGCCCCGGAAGGCGACGTTGCCGATCCCTCGCGGTTGTCTACAGAGCGCAGGGCAAATCGCGTGGGCCCGTCACAAACGACCGTCAACGCCAGGGTTTTCTCTGGCAGCGGAGTATGCGAACCCTGCTCCAGATCATGGGAAGCGATACGGCCAAAGTCGACAGCACCCACGCCACCGAACGTTGGCCGGCAGGCTGCCGGCGTGATGGTGCCGGTGACAGAAATATCTGTGGTGGATTGCGCGAACGCAGTCGGTACCGCTGAAATCACGGCAGCCGCTATGAGCGAGAGGGCGAACTTCATTGTCATGGATTCCTTTTTGCACGAAAACCGTCAGGTGGTTGAGAACAGTGCCTACAGATAGACAACCTCAAGCGTGGCCGCACCATCGATGGTGACTTCGTCGGTCAGGGTCAGGTTCTTGGCCGCAGTGATCGCCATGCTGACGGCCAGGTCGGTTGTCAGCACCTCGATCGCACTTGGCTCATTGGCACCGATGCCCCCGACAGCCGTGAGGTTCGGGCCGTTGGTATTGAAGAGGTAGGACTCGTCAGAGGGTGCTTTAAGCCAGGAGGACCCGGCATCACGAGATTCCAGGACATCGATCGCAGCGCTGCCATCGGCGGCATAGCCGGTCGTGCGCAACTTGTATTCACCAATCCTTTCAACGCCACTCAGGCCGAGGCCAAAATTATCGATCGTCACCGTCGGCTGGGTGCCGGCACGACCGTCGACAGCGCGCAGCGCAAAACGGGTGGGCGCACTGCACGCCACACTCAGTTGCCTGGCAGGCGATATGAAGTTGGTTATTGCTTCCTGATCAAGATCCTGCGCCGCGATCATTCCGAAATTGAACTCACCGCCACCGCTGAGCATCGGTGCACACGCCGCCGGCGTGATGGTGCCGGTAACCGTGAGGTCGGTAGCGGACTGTGCAAGTGCGCCGCCGACCACCGACAGTGAAGCGAAAAAAATGAATGCACATGCTGACCTCATTGTCATGATTCTCCTTCAGAAACATAACGTATCGCCTCGGGCTGCCTTGTTTTGGCAGCTCCTCTCGAAATTGCAGGCAATTCGGTTGGTTGTCGCGCTTACAAGTAGACGACTTCCAGCGTGGAGGCACCGTCGATTGGAACTGCATCGGTCAGCGTCAAGTCCTTGGCTGGGGCGATATGCATGTATATCTGAAAGTCTGCAGTCAGCATTCCAATCGCACTTGGCTCCATACCACCGTCCACGGAAACGCCAACAAGCCAGGGAAAGTTCGTGTTGGGGATATGGGCATAAGTGCTACCATAAAGCGACCATGCGCTTCCCCCATTCCATGACTCCAGAAGCGTCGTTGATGAGTTGCCGTCAGCGGTGTAGTTGTTGGTGCGAAGCAAATATCTGCCGATCTTTTCAGTGCCGTTCAATCCCACACCGAATGACTCCTCATTCGGAGAGATATCAGTTCCGGCCCGGCCATCCACAGCGCGAAGGGCAAAGCGAGTTGGCGCATCGCAAACCACGCTCATTTGCCTGAGCGACGACTTGAACATTGTTTGGGCATCCTGCTTGAGATCCTGCGCGGAAATCCTGCCGAATTCAAAGCTGCCACCACCGCTGAGCGAGGGCGTGCATGCCGCCGGCGTGATAGTGCCAGTGACAGTAAGGTCGGTGGTGGACTGGGCAAAGGCGACCGGCGTTAAAGCGATCAGGGCACTCAGGGCAAACAGGGGTGAAAATTTCATTGCAATGCATTCCTGTACGGGGGTGGTTGCTCTCGAAGCTGCCTTCCAAGGCATTGACGCAATGGTATGGAATGGCCCCCTACCCTTCGACGGACCTTTTCCCAAGGAAATTCGGATTTTTCCCAAGGGACCTCCAGATTTCTCTCAAGAGGCAAGAAAACGGTCTGCTTCCTGCGTATCGGATTCGGCATGCATCACACCGCCCGTTTTGCTTTAAACTGTCGCCCTTTGCCCGCCTTGCCTTGCTTCCGGAGTCTTTCCATGACGGCCCCAGCCGACCTCTCGCCTACCCTTCAACTGGCCTGCGACCTGATCCGTCGCCCCTCGGTGACACCGATCGATGCCGATTGCCAGAAAATGATGATGCAGCGCCTGGGCGATGCCGGTTTCACGCTCGAGCCCATGCGCATTGAGGACGTCGACAACTTCTGGGCCACCCACGGCACCCAGGAGGGCCCCGTGCTGTGCTTCGCCGGGCATACCGACGTGGTGCCGACCGGCCCGGTGCAGGCCTGGCAGAATGCCCCGTTCGACGCCCTGATCGACGAGCACGGCATGCTCTGCGGCCGTGGCGCGGCCGACATGAAAGGCAGCCTGGCGGCCATGGTGATAGCGACCGAGCGCTTCGTCGCCGACCACCCGAACCACCGGGGCAAGGTCGCCTACCTGATCACCAGCGACGAGGAAGGCCCGGCCCACCATGGCACCAAGGCCGTGGTCGAGCGTCTGGCCGCGCGCAAGGAGCGCCTGGACTGGTGCATCGTCGGCGAACCCTCGAGCACCTCATTGGTCGGTGACGTGGTCAAGAACGGCCGTCGCGGCTCGCTTGGCGCCAAGCTGACCGTGCGCGGCGTGCAGGGCCACGTGGCCTATCCGCACCTGGCGAAAAACCCGATCCACCTGGCCGCGCCGGCCCTGGCCGAATTGGCCGCCGAGCACTGGGACGACGGCAATGCCTTCTTCCCGCCGACCAGCTTCCAGATTTCCAACCTGAACTCGGGCACCGGCGCCACCAACGTGATTCCGGGCGAGCTGGTGGCGGTGTTCAACTTCCGCTTCTCCACCGAATCCACCGTCGAAGGCCTGCAGCAGCGGGTCGCGACCATCCTCGACAAGCATGGCCTGGACTGGCATGTGGATTGGGCCCTGTCGGGCCGGCCGTTCCTGACCGAACCGGGTGAGCTGCTCGATGCCGTCTCGGCCAGCATCAAGCAAATCACCGGCCGCGAAACCCAGGCCTCGACCAGCGGCGGCACTTCCGACGGGCGCTTCATCGCCACCCTGGGTACCCAGGTGGTCGAACTCGGCCCGGTCAACGCCACCATCCACCAGGTCAACGAGCGCGTCCTGGCCAGCGACCTGGACGTGCTGACCGAAATCTACTACCAGACTCTCGTCAAGTTGCTCGCCTGATGCTCACGTGCCCGATCTGCGCAGCAGCGCTGGCTACCGTCGACAACGGCGTGGCCTGCCCTGCCGGCCATCGCTTCGACCGTGCCCGCCAGGGTTACCTGAACCTGTTGCCGGTGCAGCACAAGAACAGCCGTGACCCTGGCGACAACCAGGCCATGGTCGAGGCCCGGCGCGATTTCCTCAACGCCGGCCACTATGCACCGGTGGCCCAGCGCCTGGCGGAACTCGCGGCCGAACGCTCGCCGGCGCGCTGGCTGGATATCGGCTGTGGCGAGGGCTATTACACTGCGCAAATCGCCGAGGCATTGCCCCACGCCGATGGCTACGCGCTGGATATTTCCCGTGAAGCCGTCAAGCGCGCCTGCAAACGCAACCCGGCCGTAACCTGGCTGGTGGCGAGCATGGCCCGCGTGCCGTTGCCCGATGCCAGCTGCCAGTTTCTGGCCAGCGTCTTCAGCCCGCTCGACTGGCACGAAGCCAAGCGCCTGCTCAGCCCTGGCGGCGGCTTGATGCGGGTAGGCCCGACCAGCGAACACTTGATCGAACTGCGCGAGCGCCTCTACGACGAGGTGCGTGAATACGTCGACGACAAACACCTGGCCCAGGTGCCTGAAGGCATGCACCTGGCCCACAGCGAGACCTTGAAGTACAAGATCAAGCTGATCGACGGCAAATCCCGCGCCGACCTGCTGGCCATGACCCCCCATGGCTGGCGCGCCAGCGCCGAGCGTCGTACCGAAGTCATCGAACAGGCCAAGCCGTTCGTGGTGACGGTGTCGATGCGTTACGATTATTTTGTGCTGCAATAATCCACGTGGTTTCCAGCCCACAAGCGAGTACGTCCATGCGCCAACCCGATATCGAGATTTACCTGAAAGACGCCGACGTGGACCACAAGGCGATCGCCGCCTGGCTGGGCGCGGCGCTGGGCCCCTGCAGCGACTGGGTGCAGAAGGGCCAGACTTACAAATGCAAGGCCGGCAATGTGCCAGTGACCTGGCTGCCCAAGGCTGTCGGCAAATGGAACAGCCTGTACCTGGAAAGCGACCAGACGCCCTGGGACGACGACATCGCCTGTGCCCGTGCAGCCTTCGCCGCGTTGAACGTCGAAGTGCGCTGTGCACCGGGCACCTGGGTCGAGGAAGAAGGTGAAGAAAGCGCCGACCGCTGGATTCGCATCAGCACGGACGGTGAAGAAGAGATCACCTGGCGCACCTGATTTTCAGAATCGGCTAACGAAAAAGGCCCGTCACCTCACCGAGATGACGGGCCTTTTTTCGCAGTCGCTTAAAGACCTACAACGTCTTCAGCCTGCAGGCCTTTCTGGCCTTCTACCAATGCGTACTCGACCTTCTGCCCTTCTACCAGGGAACGATGGCCTTCGCCGCGGATGGCGCGATAGTGCACGAATACATCCGCACCGCTTTCACGCTGAATGAAGCCATATCCCTTGGCATCGTTGAACCATTTCACGTTACCAGTCTCACGAGACGACATCTGTACTACTCCGGCTTTTTTATTATGGAAGATGTGGAAGCGCCCTTGCTGACAGCACAGGTTTCAGCAACATCCTGAAACCTCGGCGGACCGAGTATATGACAGCCTCGGTACATTTTTGATGACCGTGCGGCATTTTGCTGAACTTGCGCAGATACGTCACACTAGCCAGCCCAACCGAGCAAATGCTCGTTTTTTTCAGCCAAAGCAGAAGCCGTATGACCCGCTCTCCGTTCCGTCGTTTCGTGTTTGGCGCCCTGCGTCGACTGATGTACCTCTGGGTTCGCTCGGAGACGATCAATCAGTCGGCCTTCACACTGAACCTGGACCGCAGCCGTCCGGTGTTCTACGTGCTGCAATCGCCGTCGCTGAGCGACCTGGCCGTGGTCGACAGCGAATGCACCAAGGCCGGCCTGCCGCGTCCGGTACTGCCGGTTGCGGTCGGGACCTTGCTGGAACCGGCTGCCTTCTTTTACCTGACACCGGAACCCGACTGGCTGGGCCGCCAGGACAAACGCGGCGCTCCGCCAACCCTGTCGCGACTGGTCGCCGCCATCAGCGAGCAAGTCGAAGACGACGCCCAGATCATTCCGGTGAGCGTGTTCTGGGGCCAATCCCCGGCCAGCGAGTCGAGCCCCTGGAAGCTGCTGTTCGCCGACAGTTGGGCCGTGACGGGACGCCTGCGCCGGTTGCTGAGCATCCTGATCCTTGGCCGCAAGACCCGCGTGCAATTCTCCGCACCCATCCACCTGGGTGAGTTGATCAAACAAGACAAGGGCCACGAGCGCACCGTGCGCATGACCCAGCGCCTGCTGCGGGTGCATTTCCGTAATCTCAAAACCGCCGTCATCGGCCCGGACATCTCCCACCGCCGCAACCTGGTCAAGGGCCTGATCCATGATCCGCTGGTGCGCCAGGCGATTGCCGATGAGGCCGAACGCGAGAAGATCTCGCTGGTCAAGGCCGAGGCGCAGGCCTTGCGTTATGGCAACGAGATTGCCTCGGACTACACCTACACCGCCATCCGCTTCCTTGAAGTGGTCCTGAGCTGGTTCTGGAACAAGATCTACGATGGCATCAAGGTCAACCACATCGAGGGCGTGCAAGGTATCGCCCAGGGCCACGAAGTCATCTACGTGCCCTGCCACCGCAGCCATATCGATTACCTGCTGCTGTCCTACCTGCTGTTTCGCAACGGCCTGACCCCGCCGCATATCGCCGCCGGGATCAATCTCAACATGCCGCTGATCGGCAGCCTGCTGCGCCGGGGCGGGGCCTTCTTCATGCGCCGCACATTCAAGGGCAACCCCTTGTACACGGCCGTGTTCAACGAATACCTGCATACCCTGTTCACCAAGGGTTTCCCGGTCGAATACTTTGTCGAAGGCGGACGCTCGCGCACCGGGCGCATGCTGCAACCCAAGACCGGCATGTTGGCGATCACCCTGCGCAGCTTCCTGCGTTCTTCGCGCATGCCGATTGTTTTCGTGCCGGTGTATATCGGCTATGAACGCGTCCTCGAAGGCCGTACCTACCTGGGCGAGCTACGTGGGGCGAGCAAGAAGAAAGAGTCGATCTTCGATATCTTCAAGGTCATCGGCGCCCTCAAGCAGCGCTTCGGCCAGGTCGCGGTCAATTTCGGCGAACCGATCAAGCTGGCGGAGTTTCTCGACCAGCAGCAACCCGGCTGGCGCGAACAGGAACACAGCCCGCAGTTCCGCCCCGCCTGGTTGAACGAGACCACCCATCGCCTGGGCCAGAAAGTCGCCCGGCACCTCAACGAGGCAGCGGCGATCAACCCGGTCAACCTGGTCGCGCTGGCCCTGCTTTCCACCAGCAAGCTGGCCCTGGACGACCGGGCCATGGCGCGGGTGCTGGACCTGTACCTGGCCTTGCTGCGCAAGGTGCCCTATTCGCCCCACACCACCTTGCCCCAGGGCGACGGCCGGGCGCTGATCGAGCACGTCAAGGGTATGGACCTGTTGTCCGAGCAGAGCGATGCACTGGGCAAGATCCTCTACCTGGATGAGCACAATGCCATCCTGATGACCTACTACCGCAACAACGTGCTGCACATCTTCGCGTTGCCGGCGCTGCTGGCGAGTTTCTTCCAGAGCGCCTCGCGCATGAGCCGCGAGCAGATCCTGCGCTACACCCGCGCGCTCTACCCGTACCTGCAATCGGAGTTGTTTATCCGCTGGACGCTCGATGAGCTCGATCAGGTTATCGATCAATGGCTGCAAGCCTTTGTCGAACAAGGCCTGCTGCGTTTCGAGAATGCAGTGTACCTGCGCCCGGCACCGAGTTCGCGGCATTTCGTGCTGCTGACATTGCTGTCGCGCTCCATCGCCCAGACCCTGCAACGCTTCTACATGGCCATCTCGCTGCTGCTCAACAGCGGCCAGAACACACTCAGCGCCGAAGAACTGGAAGACCTCTGCACGGTAATGGCCCAGCGCCTGTCGATCCTGCATGGGCTCAATGCGCCGGAGTTCTTCGATAAAAGCCTGTTCCGGCATTTTATCCAGAGCATGATCGGGCTCGGCGTGTTGCGCCCGGATGCCAATGGCAAGCTCGGTTACCATGAAAAACTCGGTGAACTGGCCGAGGGCGCGGCCAAGCGCGTGCTGTCGGCAGAGATTCGCCTGTCAATCCGCCAGGTAGCGTTGCATCGCGACGAGGGTGGTTTTCACGGCGGTAACGGCTGACCCTTTACGTCGACAAATCCCGGTAAAGGCGTCTTCAATCGCGACTGGCCTTCCCGGAAAAATCCGTTAAAGTCGATTGGCGCCGGCTTGGAGCCGGTGCCAATCAAACGGAGTTTCCGATGAAAAAACTTAGCCTGCTGTTGTTCAGCGCCCTGCTCGCTGCCTGCTCCAGCAATTCTCCCACCGCAAAGGCCACGCTGGACGGCGAGGTCTTTTACCTGCAACGCATTGCCCTGCCACCCGCCGCCACGCTCAGCGTGAGCCTGCAGGACGTCTCCCTGGCCGATGCCCCTGCCGTGACCCTCGCGCGCCAGAGCGGGCCGGTCGAAGGTCAAGTGCCGCTGCCTTTCCACTTGGCGTACGATCCGGCCCAGGTCAAGCCTGGCCACCGTTACGCCGTCAGCGCCCGCATTGAACTGGACGGCGAGCTGCTGTTCATCAATACCGAGCATCACGGCGTGCAACTGAACGGCCAGGACCCGCAACCCCTGCGGATTCGTCTGGACCCGGCGCGTTAATCATTTCCAGTACACGATAAGGAAGCTGCCATGCTCCGTTCTCTTACCTTTACCGGCCTGTGCGCGGGTCTATTGCTCTCGGCCAACGTCCTGGCACTTTCGCTGGGCGATCTCTCGCAGACGGATGCCACTGGCGGCCTGAAGGATGCCCTGATCCAAGGCGCCCAGGTGGCGGTCAAGCAACTGGGTACCCCCGGCGGTTTCAGCAACAACCCCGAGGTGCACATCGGGTTGCCCGGCAACCTCGGCAAGGCCGCCAGGAAGATGAAGCAATTTGGCATGGGGGCCCAGGTCGAAGAGCTGGAAAGCAGCATGAACAAGGCCGCCGAAGCCGCCGTGCCGCAAGCCCAGGCCTTGCTGGTCGATGCCGTAAAGAAGATGAGCGTCGACGATGCCAAGGGCATTCTCAGTGGCGGCAAGGATTCGGCCACCCAGTACCTGAGCACGACCAGCCGCGAGCAGATCCGCGTCAAGTTCCTGCCCATCGTCAAGCAAGCCACGGACAAGGTCGGCCTGGCCCAGCAATACAACAACTTTGCCGGGCAAGCAGCGGCCCTGGGCTTGCTCGACACCAAGAACGCCAATGTCGAAGGCTACGTGACGGAACAAGCCCTCAATGGCCTGTTCGAGATGATCGCCAAGCAGGAAGCGACCATCCGCGAGAACCCGGCGGCCGCGGCTACCAGCCTGGCGAAGAAGGTGTTCGGTTCGCTTTGAGCCGAACCGAGAGCCCTGGAGGCTCTGGCGCAGCCTTCGGCAGCAGTTACAAGGGGCCGGCGTAACACGATCGGCGTAGCCGCTGCCGTCAGGCTGCGCTGGAGTCCCGCAGGGGCTCCCCTGCGGTCTTGAGATCCTGCGCCTGCTACGCACGCGAGCGTCGCAGCGGCGCACCGAGCCTTCGGCAGCGGCTACATGGGTTCGGCCACACCGTCGGCACCCGGCCGTGAAACCGTCACTGTCTGCACCGCCTCTTTTTTCACTCGAAACCATGCTGCATACAACGCCGGCAGGAACAACAACGTCAACGCCGTCGCCACGATCAACCCACCCATGATCGCCACCGCCATTGGCCCGAAGAACACACTGCGCGACAGCGGGATCATCGCCAGCACCGCCGCCAGCGCGGTCAGGACGATGGGGCGGAAGCGCCGTACCGTCGCTTCGATGATGGCCTGCCAGCGATCCAGCCCGGCGGCGATGTCCTGCTCGATCTGATCGACCAGGATCACCGAGTTGCGCATGATCATTCCCGACAAGGCGATCGTCCCGAGCATGGCCACGAAACCGAAAGGCTGACGGAACACCAGCAGGAACAGCGTGACCCCGATCAGACCCAGCGGCGCGGTGAGAAAGACCATGAACGTGCGCGAGAAACTGCGCAATTGCACCATCAGCAGCGTCAGCACCACCACGATGAACAGCGGCACTCCGGCCTTCACCGAGTTTTGCCCACGCGTAGAGTCCTCGACGGTACCGCCGACATCCAGCAGATAACCATCCGGCATTTCGGCACGGATCGGCTCAAGCGTCGGCAGGATCTGCTTCACCAGCGTGGCCGGCTGCACCTTGTCATAGATATCGGCGCGCACGGTCACGTTCGGCAGGCGATTGCGGTGCCAGATAATCCCTTCTTCGAACCCGTATTCGAGCGTGGCGATCTGCGACAACGCGACGCTCTGGCCGTTGTCGGTCGGCACCGCCAGGCTCGGCAGATGGGTCAGTTCGGTGCGTTCCTGCATCGTGCCGCGCAGCAGGATCTCGATCAGCTCATTGTCTTCGCGAAATTGGCTGACGCTTGCGCCGGTCAGGGAACTCTGCAGGAACCTGGACAGGTTCGCCGTACTCACGCCCAGGGCCCGGGCGCGGTCCTGATCGACATTGAGGTAGACCACCTTGCTCGGTTCTTCCCAGTCCAGGTGAACGTTGACCAGGTGCGGGTTCTCGCGCATCTTGGCCGCCACCTTGCGCGCCAGGGCCCGGACTTGCTCGATATGCTCGCCGGTCACCCGGAACTGTACCGGGTAGCCCACCGGCGGGCCGTTCTCCAGGCGCGTGACCCGCGTGCGCAGGCCCGGGAACTGCTCGTTGAGTGCTGTGATCAGCCAGCTGCGCAGCACCTCGCGGTCCTCGATGCTCTTGGCCAGTACCACGAACTGGGCAAAGCTGGCTGCCGGCAGTTGCTGATCCAGCGGCAGGTAGAAACGCGGCGAGCCCGTACCCACGTAGGCGACATAATTGTCGATGCCCGGATGCTCCTTGAGCAGCGCTTCGAGCTGCTTGACCTGCTCGGCGGTATTGCTCAGGGAGGCCCCTTCCGCCAGTTTCAGGTCGATCATCAACTCCAGCCTGCCGGAGGCCGGGAAGAACTGTTGTGGCACGAAGCGGAACAACACCACCGAACCAATGAACAGCGCGAGGGTGGCCAGGATCACTGTCTTGCGCCGACGCACGCACCATTCCACCAGACGCCGTACGCGCTGATAAAACGGCGTGTCATAAGGGTCGTAGCCGCTCTCGGGCGTGCCGTGGCGCGCTGCATGGAGCTTGGCCAAGTCTGGCAGCAGTCGCTCGCCCAGGTACGGCACGAACACAACCGCGGCCACCCAGGAGGCGAGCAAGGCGATGGTCACCATCTGAAAGATCGAGCGCGTGTATTCCCCGGTCCCGGACTGCGCGGTGGCAATGGGCAGGAAGCCGGCTGCGGTGATCAGGGTACCGGTCAGCATCGGGAACGCCGTGCTGGTCCAGGCGTAACTGGCCGCCTTGAGCCGGTCGAAGCCCTGCTCCATCTTGATCGCCATCATTTCCACAGCAATGATCGCATCGTCGACCAGCAAGCCAAGCGCCAGAACCAGTGCCCCCAGGGAAATCTTGTGCAGGCCTATCCCCAGGTAATACATGGTGGCAAACGTCATCGCCAGCACCAGCGGAATCGCCAGGGCCACCACCAGCCCCGTGCGCAGGCCCAGGGAGAAGAAACTCACCAGCAGCACGATGACCAGTGCCTCGGCCAGCACCTGCACGAATTCGCCGACCCCGGTCTTCACGGCAGCCGGTTGATCGGAAACCTTGCGCAGCTGCATGCCGGCCGGCAGGCTCTGCTGGATGCGGGCAAAATCGGCTTCCAGCGCCTTGCCCAATATCAGGATGTCGCCGCCGCTCTTCATCGATACCGCCAGGCCGATCGCATCCTCGCCCATGAAACGCATGCGTGGCGCCGGTGGGTCGTTGAAACCACGCTGAACCTGGGCCACATCGCCGATGCGGAAGGTGCGATCGCCGACCCGGATCGGGAAGTTCCTGATCTGCTCGACCGTCTGGAAGCGCCCGCTGACACGCAGTTGCAAGCGCTCACTCGGGGTTTCGAAGAAGCCGGCGGTACTGACCGCATTCTGCGCCTCCAGCGCCTGCTGCACTGTCTCCAGACGCAGCCCCAAGGTTGCCAGCTTGACGTTGGACAGTTCGATCCAGATCTTTTCGTCCTGAAGCCCGATCAGCTCGACCTTGCCGACATCCTTGACCCGTTGTAGCTGGATCTGTACCCGGTCGGCGTAATCCTTGAGCACGGCGTAATCGAAACCCTCGCCGGTCAATGCATAGATATTGCCGAACGTGGTGCCGAATTCGTCGTTGAAGAATGGGCCCTGGGCGCCTGGCGGCAAGGTGTGGCGAATGTCGCTGACCTTTTTGCGGACCTGGTACCAGAGCTCGGGAATTTCCACCGAATGCATGGAGTCACGGGCAATGAACGTCACCATCGACTCCCCCGGGCGCGAGAAGGAGACGATACGATCGTACTCACCGGTTTCCATCAGTTTCTTTTCGATGCGCTCGGTGACTTGCCGGGAGACTTCCTCGGCACTGGCGCCCGGCCAGTTGGTCCGGATCACCATGGCCTTGAAGGTAAAGGGAGGGTCTTCGCTCTGCCCCAGCTTGGTATAGGAAAGCGCACCGACGATGGCCAGCAGAAGCATCAGGAACAGCACGATCTGGCGATTGCGCAACGCCCATGCAGAAAGGTTGAAACCCATGGGGACTACTCCTTGGCCGCCAGATTCACCACACGATTGGACCGGTCCACCGGCCGTACCTGCTGCCCTTCATGCAGCACATGAACGCCGGCGGCCACCACCCAGTCCGAGGCATTCAGGCCTTCGAGCACCGGGACACTGGTTTCCCCAAAGGGGCCTGTGCGCACCGGTGTACGCTTGAGGGTATTGTTGGCATCGACCCGCCAGACGTAGTTCACGCCGTTTTCGGAAGTGAGCGCCGACAGCGGGACCGATAACGGCACGCTGGCCGCGCTTTGTATGAATACCCGGGCGCTCTGCCCCAACTCTGCCGGCACCTCGCCAGCAGTGAAGGCAATCCGTGCCGCAAAGGTGCGCGAACGCGGGTCGGCGGCAGGCGAAAGTTCGCGAATGCGACCATCGAAGCGTGCATCGGGTTGAGACCACAATTCGACGGACACCGGTTGGCCAACCTTGAAACGGCCAAAATTCTGTTCCGGGAGGCTGATCAACACTTCTCGCTCGCCGTCGGCGGCCAGCGTGAACACCGTCTGCCCGGCCGCGACCACCTGCCCGACCTCGACCAGGCGCCTGGCTATCACGCCATCCTGGGAAGCACGCAGTACCGCGTAGCCGGCCTGGTTGCTGGCCACGTCGAACTCGGCGCGGATCTGCTTGAGGCGAGCTTCACCGGAGCGGTAGAGGTTTTCGGCGTTGTCGTATTGCGAACGGCTGACCATTTGCCGATCCATCAAGGTTTTGTAGCGATCGCGCTCAGCGCGTACCATTCGCAGGTTTGCCTCGGCCGCGGCCACTTGCGCGCGGGTCGCCTCCAGTTGCAGGCGAACGTCTTGTGGGTCGAGCTCGGCCAGGGCCTGGTTGGCCTTGACCCGCTCGCCCACTTCGACCAGGCGTCGGCTGACCTTGCCGCCGATGCGGAACGCCAGCTCCGGTTCCAGGCGCGCACGCACCTCTCCCGGATAACTGTCCACCGCAGAAGACGCCGGCTGCGGCTGCACCACCATGGCTGGGCGCACCGTGGTTTGCGCGACTTCTTCCTGGCCGCAGGCGGCAAGCAACAGGACCAGGCTGATGGGCAGGGCAAGCCGCAAGGCATGGCGCAACATGATGAATGACCTTTCGCGAGTGACACTTGGAATATTTATACTCGCGAGTATATTAAATCAGGGTACCGGAACGGGGAAGCGACCGTTCAACGGTTTTTTCCCGCCCCGGGTCCTGCCCCCTTGATTATCGAGGGAGACTCAGAAGCTATAGACCCCGGAAAGGATCAAGGCCCTGGCATCACCGAACTCCAGCGCCGAAGAACGCGACCCGGAACCAATGACCTGCCGCACGCGCTCGACATAGGCCTTGTCGAACAGGTTGTTGGCGTTGAGCTGCAGCTCCAGCCCGTCATTGACCTTGTACTGGAGCATCGCGTTGTGTACCCAGTAAGCGTCCAGCTTGGCCGTGTCAACCGAGGTCACATTGCGCTCGCTGACGTAACGCGCACCGTAGCCGAGCGTGAACCCCGCCGGCAGCTCATAGCTGGTCCAGAGGTTGAAGGACCGTGGCGGCGTATTGCTCAATGCCTGACCTTCGCGTGCCGGCATGCTCACCGACTTCAGGGTCTGGCTATCGAGGTAGGTGAAGTTGGCGAACACATTCCACTGCTCGCTCAATTCACCGGTCATGGCCAGCTCCAGGCCTTGTACGCGTTGGTTGCCTGCCAGCAGCGAGGTGCCATTGTGCAGGCGCTCACGCGCGTTGTTCTTTTCGACACGGAACAAGGCCGCTTCCAACCCCAGCCGCGAATGCAACAGCTCCCATTTGGTGCCGAGCTCCCAGGTCTCGTTCTGCTCCGGCGCCAGCCCCGCAGTACTGGCATCGACCCCGCGTCCGCTGGACACCAGATATTCCGCCGAAGGGTTGAAGGAAGTACCCCAGGCCAGGTAGACGCGGCCATTTTCAACCGGCTTGTAGACCAGCCCGGCCCGCTGGCTGAATTGACCGTCTTCGGAGCTCGCCCGGCTGGTCACGCCATCGGCTTTGGTTTCCCTGGCTCGCCCATTGATCAGGTCATAGCGCAGGCCCAGGTTCAGGTCCCATTGCTCGTTCAGGGCAATCGTGTCGAACAGATAGAGCGCCTTGTCGTCGAGGCGATTGCGGGTTTTCGCCAGCGGCTTGCGGTCGGTGGAGCCGTTCCAGTAACCGGGCGGGTTGTACAGATCGAAACCGGCTGCCGGGGTGAAACGGGTGATGTTGTATGAAAAGGCATCGCGGTCGTAGTGTTCACGGGAAATCTCGGCCCCGGCTACCAGCGTATGCCCCAGCCCGAAGGTGTCAAAGCGGCTGGTGAGGTTGGTCTGATTGATCCACAGGGCCGTATCGATATCACGACCGTAACCCTGTGGCCCGGCCGGCTTGTAGCGTCCCGGCGGCAAACCGAGGGTATCGACATGGGAGGCAGAGACCACGGCCTCGCGTCGTATGCGGGCATGGCGCGAGAGGTTGCGTAGCGACAGCTCGTCGTTGAAGTCGTGTTCCAGGGCAACGGTGAAACTGTCGGCGCTGGTCTGGTCCTGATCCAGGTTGCGCCAACCGAAATACCGCGTACGACCGATACCATCGAGCGTCTTGCCATCGCGCGCCGGCAGGCCGTAATCGGGCTGATTGCGTTCGCGCTGGTGGATGTAGCTCAAGGTCAGGCGCGTGGGTTCGTTCAGACCGAAGGTCAGCGAAGGCGCGATGCCCCACCGCCGCTGATCGATCTGATCACGGCCCGGCACATCGTTGCCATGGGCCATGAGGTTCAGACGAAACACCGCCCCTTGCGCCAGGCCTTCCAGTGGCTGATTGGTGTCCAGTGTCAGTCGGCGATAGCTATCGGTGCCAAGCCCGGCGCCCAGGCGGGTGAACGACTCGGCCACGGGCTGTTTGGTGATCACGTTGATGGTGCCACCGGTGGTTCCGGCCCCTCCGAATACCGAGTTGGGCCCCTTGATGACTTCGATACGCTCCAGATTGAAGGTATCGGTACGGTTCATCTGCGGGCTGTCGCGCAGACCGTCGACCTGCAGGTTGGCATCGGCATTGAAACCGCGAATATTGATACTGTCACCCGAGCCGCCACCGCCTTCGCCGGCATTGAAAGTAATACCGGACACGTTCGACAGCGTCTGGCGCAGGCTCAAGGCACCCTGCTCGCGCATGATCCGCTGGGGGATCACCGTGACCGTCTGGGGTACATCCAGCAAGGGGACCGCGTACTTGGCCGAGGCCGAGTGTTCCGCGCGGTAGCTCTCTTCGGCCAGCCCCTGAATCTCCACGTCATCGAGCAGCATGGGCTCAGGCCTATCGCTGTCTTGGGCCATGAGCGCAAGTGAACTTGTCATCAGGGCCACGCCCAGCACCGAAGACAAGCCCGTGTTGGGTGAAAGCAGGCTGGCGTTTGCATCGAGCTTCATTGAATCGCACCTCAATTAAAATGAGACGCGATTCTATTGAGCTAAAACTCACTGAAACCGCCACCCAAAAAATCAGGAAGTTTCGTACCAGGGTGGATTACAAACCATTGAAGGACGCCTCCCAGTTAGTCGTCAGACGGAGGATATTCCTCCTGATCTGAACGATTGGACGCGGTAAGATGCCAGACTGACCCGTCCACTATTCAAGTCCCGCATGCACAACGATCCAGCAGTACAAAGCGGCCCGGGCCGCCCCAAGGATCTGGCCAAGCGCCAGGCCATCCTCGACGCGGCCAAGGAGCTCTTTTTGACCCACGGCTATGCCAACACCAGCATGGATGCCGTCGCCGCTGCCGCTGGCGTATCGAAACTCACGGTGTACAGCCATTTCACCGACAAGGAGACGCTGTTCTGCGCTGCCGTGGTCGCGACCTGCGAGGCGCAACTGCCCGAGTTGTTTTTCGAGCTCCCCGAGGGCGTGCCGATCAAGACCGTGCTGATGAACATCGGCCGCGGTTTCCAGGCGCTGGTCAGCAGTCGCGAGTCGGTCAACCTGCATCGGTTGATCATGGCCCTGGGCAGTCAGGACCCGCGCCTGAGCCAGATTTTTTTCGAAGCCGGCCCCATGCGGGTGCTGAACGAGATGGAAGGCCTGCTGACCCGGATCGACCAGAGCGGCGCGCTGCGCATCGACAAGCCGCGCAACGCTGCCGAGCACTTTTTCTGCCTGCTCAAGGGCGCCGCCAACTTCAGGCTCCTGCTCGGCTGCGCCGGGCCATTGGGCGCCGAAGCCGCCGAGGAACACGTCGAGGAAGTGGTCGAGTTGTTCATGCGCGCCTTTAGGGCTTGAGCGCTTTCTTTGGATAGATATCGTAGCGGCTCGATTTGCCTTCCAGCGAATGGCTTGGCTTGGGCCCCTCGATGCACGGCGCCTTGCGCGGGCGCTTGACCACCACACGGTGGCTGGCCAGGGCCAGGGCGGCGTCGAGTAGCGCCGGTGCGTCCATGTCATCGCCGACCAACGGGCGGAACACGCGCATTTCCTTCTTCACCAGGGCGCTCTTGTCGCGGTGGGGAAACATCGGGTCCAGGTAAATCACCTGGGGCGCTTCGCCCTCCCAGGCACGCATCAACTCGATGGAGTTGCCGGTCAACAGGCGCATCCGGGCGACGATAGCGCCCACCTCGGCATTGCCCTGGGCTCGCGCCAGGCCGTCTTCGAGCAGCGCCGCAATCAGCGGCTGGCGCTCGATCAGGCTCATCTCACAGCCAAGGCTCGCCAGCACGAAGGCGTCCTTGCCCAGGCCTGCGGTAGCGTCCAGCACGCGTGGGCGCACCCCTTGCTGGATACCCACGGCCTTGGCAATCATCTGCCCGCTGCCGCCGCCAAACAGGCGGCGATGCGCCGCGGCGCCTTCGACGAAGTCCACCCGCACCGGGCCGGGTGCCTCAGGGCCGAGTTGCTGCAACTGCAAACCGGCCTCCCCGACCTGTACCGCAAACTGGGCAGCGTCGTCCTGCAACGGCAGGTCCAGTCGGCCCGCCCACAGCTCGGCCTGGGCCTGCAAGGCCGGGCTCAGTGCTTCAACGCGGATGCGGCTGCCCGCTAATTGCTCAACCATGAATTCCTGCACTCAAAAATTAAATGATCGGCGCAAACCGCCGATAACCAGATATTCGGTATTTTGCCAGACCCGGACGCTCTGCGACTGCCATGTCAGACATTCAATACGCATCGCCAGGTTATTTGTCGCCCGTAGGCGACTACAGCCTGCGCAATACCCAGGCATTGGGCGGCGTCAGCCACCTGTGGCAGGATTTCTTTGCCCAGGCGCTGGCCGAGCAGATGGGCGATGCCAGCGAAGCGGCCGTTGCACCGGCCGGCAAGGTGGACCGCCACACGGGCGAACCCCTGGGCGGCAGCGAAGTTCTGGCGCAGATTATCTCGCAACGCTTGTGCGATGTGCAGGACACCGAGCTGCGTCCGCCAGAGCCGCTGTTCCTGCCGATTGCCGAATTCGAAATGGAACTGCTCGACAAACCCGCCGTGCCATTCGAACCGGCTGAAATCATCGCCCAGCAAAAGCAACTCGACTTCGAAAGCGGTTGGGTGCGTCCTCTGGCACTGAACGCCGGCCAGCCAGTGGCCGAGCCTGGCCCGGCACCTGCGCCGCGCCCACTGCACCTGCCGATAGCCGAGTTCGAAATGGACCTGCTGGACAAGAAGCCGGAGCCATTCGATGCCGCTACGCTGCGTGAGCAGCAGGAGCATCTGGACTTCGATATCAGCTGGACGCGGCCGGTGGTGTTGCAGAATGTACGGCTGGCAGCCTGACGCTTTAGCCTTCAGAAAGCTTGACTAGGCCTACTGCCAGGAACAGCCAGGCCAGACCTACTCCCAAAAACCAAGATGACCAGATCATCCGTGGTTTCAAATGGGGTGGAAAGTTTCTCACCTCATCTGGGTCAAGCTCGCCACGGCGTAGCCAGAATCCCGAGAGCAGCACGGCACCCGTGATAACGTTTACCTGCATGTAGCGTGCTACGAAGCCGGAACCGGCCCACATGTTCATTTGGTTCTGGATCAGGATGCTGTTGGGAAAAGCGGCTTTCATTTCATCCAAGTCGCGATAGACCATATAGACGGTTATAGCTTGACCTATAAGGCCAATCGCAAAAGGAGCTGCCATAAAGAAGAAGCCGACACCGGGATGCCAGGAGTAGAAATCAAACATCATGGCTGCATCCAGTTATAGAGTCTCTCGCCCATTACTTCACCACCTTTTTCGCCTCTCAAGCTTCCACCATAAGATGCCCCTCCGACGACCAGAAGGACGCACAGCGCTCCGCCAACTCCCGCTGAGCCTAAGCCAACTGCAGCACAGATCGGGAGAGCCGCGTAACGGCTAACAATTGGCACGGCGACTGAGGCGCCAGCCCATCCGCCAAAGAAGCTCCCCGTTTCGGTAAACCGAATCTTCCGGCACTCCTCAGTTTCACCAGCTCGGCAAACCTCCTGAACTTTGGCATAGGAAGAGAAACCACCCAGTGCAGTACCGAGATAGCCCCCGTACTTCAGGTACTTGGCAGCCTTGGCGATCTGCTCCATATATGTGGCATACCCAAGAATCTGCCCTGAAGCTCCAGCACGACTCCAATGATGCACCGGGCTACCGCTGGAAATACCGAGGTCGCGACGCAGGCTGTCGTAGCTGCCGAGGTTGAGTTGCTTGTTGAGGAAGGCGGTTTTCAGCTGGGCATCGAGTTGGCTGTATAGCTGACTGCGCGTATCGAAGAACGCCTTGCTTCGCAGGTGACCATGGGCCAGGAATTCCCGTTGATGCAAAAGCTCGAGACTGCGCAGGGTGCCTTCGACCTGCTTGAGCCCCTTGTCCAGCATATCCTTGCCGACGCCCAGCGCTTCGCTCGCACCACCGGTGATGAGTGCAATTTCGGCGAGATGGCGCGCCATAAAATTGGCCTCTTCTTCGCTCAGTGGTGCCAAGGCTTCGCGTACTTGAGTGGCGGCGGCCATCATGGCGGCTTCCTCGCGGGTACAGGCCATGGGGTTGTACGGGTCGCCGAGGACGAAGAGTTCGCCAGCCTTGAAGCCGTGGCCAAAGGAGGGATTGAGCTGCTTGATTCGATTGATCAACTGCGCAGCGGGGTATGGATTGAGCTGGCTCAGAACCTGCTCGCCGGACATGCTATGGGGCACGATGTAGAAGCCCGGTTCCTGGGCCTCTGCGCTACTGTAGATCGCTGGTGCTGGGTGGCTGGTCTGGGGAGCGAAACTGGAATGACGTGTCGCTGTCGAGGGGTTGCTTGCGGCTGGGGCAGCCGGCTGAGCGGCTGTTCGGGTGGCTGGCGGTGCAGCGTTTCGACTTGACTCGTAGGTGGACTTGAAGAGCGAGGGGATCAGGGTGGCTTTGCAGGGGCAAGTGCTAATGCTGTCCAGCGTGCCGGCCACGAGTCTTCCATGACTGTTGATGTAGGGAACCCCGCCAGAGATGACGTAGGTCTTTCCATCCTTCCCGCAGGTGACCCGATCGCCTTCGCGGGCATGGGCGATGCCAAACATCATGACGCGTGTATCTGCTTCCTGAACCGTGCCTCCGCAGCTGGTTTTGTCGCCCTTGCGGATGAAGTGTCCGTCTGCCATAGATTGAACTCCTTGTACGAATAAGCTGAGTCAGGGCCAAGTGCCAGACCCTAGACTCGATACAAGGGGATCGAGAGTAAATCGGAAATTTCCGAAAATTATGCCGGAAACACGCTCACTGGTTGGGGTGCGGCTGGTGGCCTGACTGCTCAACGACACACCGACCAACCGCCCATATCCACATGGAAATGATCACGGTGGGCTGCGTTGTAATCAGGCCCCAGCACTGAACTGAACGTCTTGCAGGCCCCCGAATGCACCTGGTGCAGAAACTCTGCCTCGTCGCTTTTGCCCGACCAACCTGCCAGTACCGAAATGCGCCGACCATCGGCCAGGCGTACGCCGGCAATATCCAGCGCATTGGCCGTGGCGTGCTGACTGCGGCGGCCATCGGCCCGGTTATAGACATTGCGACACGCGAAACTGCCGAGATGATCCACCTGCACCACGGGTTGACCAAAGGTCACCTGCGCCGCTGGCTGCAGCGCATGACGTTCAAACAGGGCAAAGGCCACCGCCAGTGGGCAACTGGCGAGAAAGCTGCTGCTCAGCCGCACATTGGAGCCTTGCACGCGCAGCACATTGTGCAAGGGGCAATCCTTGTCCACCTTCGAATCGGCCTGAGGCTCAAAACGCAGCGATGAGGTCGCCAGTGCCCTGGCACAGAGTTGCGGGTCATTCTGCAGGCGGGCGAGCTTGAAGCGGGTGATCCGGTTCGGCGGCTGGCGAACATCCAGCGGGGCCCAAGGGTTCCAGTTGTCCGGCAAGCGCCAGTTGCCCGGCCAGGTGAGCAGAGTGAGGGCCACGACGAGCAACGCGCCTATTCCCCTGCGTACACCCGCACGCATGGGAGGCTCAGCGTTTGAACAACTGATTCAGTTGCGCGAAGGGCATCGCCGTCTCGGCGAAATCGAACCGGCCCTGGCCATAGACCTCTTCGGCAGCCCGGAAGAAAGCCCCATACGCCGCCCTTGCCATTGCCGAGCCGACACTAATGCGCTTGACCCCAAGCGCGCTCAGCTCATCGACGGTCAACCTGACCCCGCTCAGCCCCATCACAACATTGACCGGTTTGGGGGCCAGCGCAAGCACCACCTGCCGAATCTCTTCGCCTGTACGCAAGCCCGGTGCGTACAGCACATCGGCACCGGCCTCGGCGAATGCCTGCAAGCGAGCAATGGTGTCATCCAGGTCCATGCGCCCATTCAGGAAGTTTTCTGCCCGGGCGGTGAGCACGAATGGGAACGGCAGGCTGCGGGCGGCGGCCACGGCCGCCTCTACCCGTGCGACCGCCTGAGCGAAGGGATAGATCGGCTCCTGCGCCGAACCGCTGGCATCTTCGATCGAACCACCCACCAGGCCTGCCGCAGCAGCGGCGAGAATGGTTTCGGCGCAGCCCTGAGGATCGTCGGCAAAGCCATTTTCAAGATCGGCCGCCACCGGCAATGCCGTGGCGTCGACGATCGACTTGGCGTTGAGCAAGGTTTCTTCGCGGGAAATCGCGCCCTCGCCATCCGGCCGGCCCAGCGAAAAAGCCAGGCCCGCACTGGTGGTCGCCAGGGCTTCGAAGCCCAGGCTTGCGAGCATTTTTGCCGAACCCGCATCCCATGGATTGGGAATCACAAAGGCCCCGTCGCGCTCGTGCAAAGCCTTGAATGCCTGGGCTCTAAGGGTTTGAACATCCATATGCACACTCCTTGAATATCGACCGTCGCGGGTCAGAGTAACCCGAGTTGCTCACTGACAGGTTCTCTGTATAGCTCAGGTAAGGCAGGCAGGCCTGGCAATCGTTCCATCAAACCCTGATGGAAACGCTGCGCCAAGGCCGGGGCAAGGTAGTTGTCGCTAGTGTGCAGGAAGATATAAGGCGTACGACCTTCCTCGATCCAGCCTGCGACTTTATCCAACCACGGCAACAGGAACGGCTCGTTGGCGGCCAGTACCGGATGACCGATGAAGCGCACCTGCGGCGACTGGCTGAACGCTGCCGGGCGCGGTGGCACCCGGGGCTTCTTCGATTGTGCATGGAGCACCGCAGGATCGTTCGAGCGGCAACTGAACAAGGCGCGCGGGTCCAGACAGATACGCTCCACGCCGCGATCGAGCAGTATCCGATTGAGCAGCCGCTCTTCATCACCCTTGGCGAAGAACACCGGGTGCCGTACCTCTACCGCGATGGGGCGCTCCAGTGCGTCGAGAAACCCCACCAGCTCGGCCAACTGCAGCGGCGAGAAGGTCGCCGGCAGCTGCAGCCAGAACGGAGCGACCCGCTGGCCCAGGGGCTTGAGAAGTGAGATGAAATCTTCGGCTGCGCTCACTTGCAGGCGCAGGTCGCCGCCGTGGCTGATATCGCGGGGGAATTTGGCCGTGAAGCGAAAATGCGCGGGCATGCACTGCGCCCAACGCTCGACCGTCGCCTGCGAAGGTCGCGCGTAAAAGGTGGTATTGCCCTCCACGGCGTTGAATACCTGAGCGTAGAAGGCGAGAAATTCCGCAGGTTTTGCGCTATCGGGGTACAGGTACTCGCGCCAGGCATTTTCGCTCCAGGACGGACATCCGAGAAAATACGGCAGGTGCGGTTGGGTCATCCGTTCAGATATGCAGGTCGAGCCCCAGCACTTCCATGTCCCAATCGACGAAGCTGGCAGTGGTGAGGTAGCTGGCCAGCGCAGTGGCGACCCGGTTGCTGTGCGCGCGCGGAAAAATCATGTCCTGCTGACGGGCCGGCAGCGTCGCGATGCGACTGGCGCCGGCCTGGGTACGCGCCCCGGCGCTTGAGGATTGCGAATGCGCAGAAGCGTCAGTGCGGACGAACTCACCATCCAGGTCTTCGACCGAATCGTCGACCAGCGCCTGCTCTTTGCGTGGCTTGCGCTTGATGGGATAGGAAGGTGAGGAAACTCCGTCTATGCGCATAACGGTCTTCTCATTATCAATGATGGCAATTTAACGGCACTTTGGCAGTGGCGCAAATAATGACTGATAACTGGACCACAGTTTTCGGAAAATGTTTGATCGCATGGGAAAAAACCGACCACTCAACGCGCTTTCGGCGTCGCGACCTTGTCGCGCAAGTAAACCGGCTGCGCCAGGTCGGCTGCGATCCCTTCACCACGCTGCCAGGCGAACTGGCCGAGGGTCAGCAGGTCCAGGGCATGGGGCAACAGGGTGGCATCCTGGCCGCTCACCGCGACCGGAATGCGCTCGGCATAGCCCCAGCCCGTTCCGGCACCGAACCACTCCCCGCTGGCATCGCCGGGCAAACGAACCTGCTCCGGCGGCAGCACCGCTTCGGCACCCGCCAGGCGCATTTCCCCGGCGGTTTCGCGATAGCAGCCCCAGTACACTTCATCCATGCGCGCATCGATGGCTGCGGCCACCTGCACTGCACCGTGCTCGCGGTAGGCTCGCTGGGCCAGCAGCGCCAGGTTGGACACCGGCAATACAGGGCGTTCCAGCGCGAAGGCAAGGCCCTGGACGACACCGATGGCAATGCGCACGCCGGTGAACGCACCCGGACCGCGACCGAAGGCAATCGCATCGACCGCCGACAGGCTGGTACCGGCCTCGGCCAGCAGGTCCCTGATCATCGGCAACAGCTTTTGCGCGTGCAGGCGCGGGATCACCTCATAGTGGCTCAGGACCTTGCCGTCATGCAGCAAGGCAACGGAGCAGGCTTCAGTGGCGGTGTCCAGGGCCAACAAGGTGGTCATCAGTGTTTCCAGGCGAATGAAAAAAGAACGGCATTATAAACAACAACGGCCCGCAAGCGGGCCGTTGTATGAACTGCTGAGCCAGGATCAGCTCAGGGCAGCCAGTACCTTGGCAGTGATGGCTTCAACCGAGCCCACACCTTCGATGTGGCTGTACTTCGGCTTGCCATTGGCAGCTGCCAGTTCCTGATAGAAGTGCACAAGCGGCTTGGTTTGCTCGTGGTAGACCGACAGGCGATGACGCACGGTTTCTTCGGTGTCGTCCTTGCGCTGTACCAGCGGCTCGCCGGTCTCGTCGTCCGTGCCTTCCACCTTCGGCGGGTTGTAGACCACGTGGTAGACGCGGCCAGAACCTTCGTGCACGCGGCGGCCAGCGATACGCTGAACGATTTCTTCGTCTTCGACGGCGATTTCAACCACGGCATCCAGCTCGACGCCGGCTGTCACCAGGGCTTCAGCCTGAGGAATGGTGCGTGGGAAACCGTCGAACAGGAAACCATTGGCGCAGTCAGGCTGGGCGATGCGGTCCTTCACCAGGTTGATGATCAACTTGTCGGAAACCAGCTTGCCAGCGTCCATGATCGCCTTGGCTTCCAGGCCCAGGGGAGTGCCGGCCTTGACCGCAGCACGCAGCATGTCGCCGGTGGAGATCTGTGGAATGCCGAATTTTTCAGTGATGAACTTTGCCTGAGTACCTTTACCGGCCCCGGGAGCTCCCAGCAGAATGACGCGCATCGATGTGCTCCTCAATTTTTTATATGGAAATCGTCGGACTCGCCACGAGGGCCAATTCCAGAATCAGTTTGGGCCGCAATGTGGCCAAAGGCTGATCAAGATACACAGCACACTTGTGGCACACAAGCCGTCGAAAGTCGGAAGAACCGGCCGCAGGTAAAGTCTTTTGCCTCGGGTTGAACAAAGTGCAACCCCACCCGAAAGCATCGAATGCATGATGCAATCGGCGCTTTCGAATGGGCCGCTTTGCCCCTTTTTCGGACCTGCCCGGCCTCAGCCGGTATTGCGCAAACCGGCCGCGATTCCGGCGACAGTGACCAGCAGCGCTTGCTCCAGAGGGCTATCCAGGGCGGCTTCGCGCACTCGCGAACGAGCCAGCAACTCAGCCTGCAATAAATGCAGCGGGTCCAGATACGTATTGCGCAACCGGATGAATTCCAGCGTATCGGGACTGTGTGCCAGCAGTACGGACTGGCCGGTCAGCCCCAGCACCACCGCACACGCCTGCGACAATAGGTCGCGCAAATGTGCACCCAAAGGTCGCAGTTCCGGTTGCACCAGACGTTCGTCGTAGAGACGGGCTATATCGGCGTCGGCCTTGGCCAGGACCATCTCCAGCATGTCGATGCGCGTGCGGAAGAACGGCCATTGCTCGCGCATGCCTTCCAGCAGCGGCCCCTGCCCTCGCTCCAGCGCCTTGCTCAGTGCTGCCTCCCAACCCAGCCAGGCCGGCAGCATCAGCCGGGTCTGGGTCCAGCCGAAAATCCAGGGAATCGCCCGCAGGCTTTCTATACCGCCGGCCCGGCGCTTGGCCGGCCGGCTGCCCAGGGGCAAGCGCCCCAGCTCCTGTTCCGGCGTCGACTGGCGGAAGTACTCGACGAACTGCGGGTTGTCACGCACCACGCTGCGGTAGGCCTGGACACCATCGGCCGCCAGTTCGTCCATCAGCGTGCGCCAGGCCGGTTCCGGCGGCGGCGGTGGCAACAGGGTCGCTTCCAGCACGGCCGCCAGGTACAGGTTGAGGTTCTGCTCGGCAATGTCCGGCAGGCCAAACTTGAAACGAATCATTTCGCCCTGCTCGGTAGTGCGGAAGCGCCCGGCCACCGAGCCCGGAGGCTGCGACAGGATCGCCGCATGCGCCGGGCCGCCGCCGCGCCCGACCGTGCCGCCGCGACCGTGGAACAGCAGCAGCTCGACCTGCTGCTCGCGACAGATCCGTACCAGGGTTTCCTGCGCCCGGTACTGGGCCCAGGCAGCGGCCGTGGTGCCGGCATCCTTGGCGGAATCGGAGTAACCGATCATGACCTCCTGCGGCCCGTGCAAACCGGCGCGATAACCGGGTAAAAGCAACAGGCGCTCGATCACCGGCCCCGCGTTGTCCAGATCCGCCAGGGTCTCGAACAGCGGCACAACGCGCATCGGCCGCATCAGGCCGGCTTCCTTGAGCAACAACTGCACGGCCAATACATCCGAAGCTGCCCCGGCCATGGAAATCACATAAGACCCAAGCGATGCCGCAGGCGCGGCAGCGATCTCGCGACAGGTCGCCAGCACTTCGGCGGTTTCAGCCTGCGCCCGAAAGTGCGGCGGCAACAACGGACGGCGGTTGTGCAGTTCTTTAAGCAGAAAGCTGATCCGGGTCTCTTCGTCCCAGTCGGCGTAGCACCCCAGGCCCAGGTAGTCGGTGATTTCACTGAGCGCTGCGGTATGCCGCGCGGCGTCCTGGCGGATGTCCAGACGTACCAGGAACAAGCCGAAGGTCACCGCGCGGCGCAGGCAGTCGAGCAGCGGGCCATTGGCAATGACGCCCATGCCGCACTCATGCAACGACTGATAGCACAATTGCAGCGCTGCGATCAGTTCGTGGTTGCTGTGCAGGACATCGGCCGCTGCCGGCTGGGTTTCGCGCAGCGACGACTGGGCCCAGTTGCGCGTCGCCCGCAGCCTTTCGCGCAACTGCTTGAGTAGCGCCCGGTAAGGTTCGGCGCTTTCGCCGACCACTTCGCGCAAGGCACTGCTGGCCTGCTGCATGGAAAGCTCGGCGGCCAGATGATCGACATCGCGCAAAAACAGGTCGGCGGCCATCCAGCGCGCCAGCAGCAACGCTTCGCGGGTCACGGCGGCGGTCACGTTCGGATTGCCGTCACGGTCGCCGCCCATCCAGGACGCGAAACGGATGGGTGCGGCCTCCAGCGGCAGATGCAAGCCGGTGGCTTCATGCAGCGCCTTGTCGGCGTTGCGCAGGTAATTGGGAATCGCCTGCCAGAGCGAATGCTCGATCACCGCAAAGCCCCACTTGGCTTCATCGACCGGGGTTGGCCGGGTACGGCGGATTTCTTCGGTGTGCCAGGCTTCGGCGATCAAGCGCTGCAGGCGCTGCCGGATCTGCTCGCGTTCGGCCGGGATCAGGTCACGATGGTCCTGGGCGGCCAGTTGCGCGGCGATCGCGTCGTACTTCTGGATCAGGGTCCGGCGGGCCACTTCGGTCGGGTGCGCGGTGAGCACCAGTTCGATGTCCAGACGCCCCAGTTGCCGGGCCAGCGCGTCGTTGCCATGGCCCTCGGCCTTGAGCCGTGCCAGCAGATCCGGCAACACCCTGGCCTCGAAGGGTTCGGCCTGGCTGGCGTCGCGACGGCGGATCAGTTGGTACTGTTCGGCGATATTCGCCAGGTTGAGGAACTGGTTGAAGGCCCGTGCCACTGGCAGGAGTTCATCTTCGCGCAAGTCGTTGAGGCTGGAACTCAGCTGCTCGGCGCTGACTTCCGCGCTGCGCCGATCGGCCTTGGCCCCTCGGCGAATGCGTTCGATCTTCTCCAGGAAGGCCTCGCCATGCTGCTCGCACACCGTTTTACCCAGCAACTCGCCCAGCAGATGGACGTCCTCGCGCAGGCGCGCGTCGATATCGGTCATCGGTCTTCTCTCCAGCGGCGCAGGGACCGCTTGCCGTTCCAGTGAAGGAACACTGTCAGGAAAAACGCCTCTGCTGCACAGAGTGCCCCAGCCCGGCGCTTTGTTACAAGGCGGCCGAGGTGTTGGGCTGCCTGAATGGGGCTAATCTGAATAGACGCCCCCCGAGGGTTCAGTGCCGCCAAGGCGGTGAGGTCCATATGAAAATTCGTGAACTTGCCCAACACTGGGAAGAAAACGCCAAGGGTCGCCTGACCAAGACCGCCTATAGCCTGCACCTGGATGTGGAGTCGGCCGCCCGCCTGGCCGCCATTGCCGAAATGTATCCCAAACGCCAGCCCGAAGAACTGCTCGGTGAACTGCTCGGGGCTGCGCTGGAAGAGCTGGAAACCAGTTTTCCCTACATCAAGGGCCAGCAGGTGATTGCCACTGACGAAGAAGGTGATCCGCTGTATGAGGACATCGGACCTACCCCGCGTTTTCTGGCGCTGTCGCGGCGGTATCTGCATGATCTTTCGGTGCAGAATGATGATCAGAAACACTGATGGTGATTTTGAGGGCCTCATCGCGGGCAAGCGGAACGCCGCCCGGCCCTTCCTACAGGGGTTCGCGCGATCCTTGTAGGAGCGGGCTTGCCCGCGATGAGGCCCTGAAGGACAGCCTCAATTACAGGCCCTCAATCAACCTGCTGCGGCGTCTCCTGCCCCATGCAGCGCACCGCCTGTTTCTTGCGATCGACCAGCACACCGGTCAGCCCCTTCTGCTCGGTGTCGAACAGCACCAGCACGCCGTCGATGCACTGCGCAACCTGCGGGGATGGGCTCAGGGAGACCTTGTAGTCCTCGCCTGGCACGGTCTTGAGCATGGTGAAGTCGGACAACAGCAGCGCATCCTCCGGTTTGGCGAAATGCAGGTAGCCGTAGTACCACAGGAACCCGACGGTGCCGATGATGCTGCAGATCCCGGTGATGATCAGAGGGATGGCGTTACGTTCTTCACTCATTGCGGACTCTCGGAAGGTTCATCGTCAGAAGGCGGTACGGATGCAGCAGGTGGAAAGTTCGACACTTCCGCCAGCCGTCGCAGCCCGTTGAAATGCTGCGGGTCATCCAGAAACCGGAGCATGACCTTGCGCCAGGTCGGTTTGGCGAAGGTCTGCACGTGCCCGCCCCGGGTCAACTGCAGGGCCTTGGGCGGCGGCGCAGCTTGATACAGTCGGATGCCGTTGGAAAGAGGCACGATCGGATCATCGATGCTCTGGAAGAACAGTTTCGGGACGCCGGTCAGTCGATCGATCGAGTGGATCGGGCTGTCGCCGTCCGGCACCAGCCAGGACAGCGGGACCTGCAGCGGCCAAAGGACCCACGACGTGCTCAAGGCAAACTGCCCGACATCGCGATAGCTGGCCGGCACACCATCGAATACCAGGGCCTTGAACCGCGCGCGCTGTTCGGGGTGCCCGACCAGATAATGCACGGCCATCGCGCCACCCAGGCTCTGGCCGAGCAGCACCAGCGGCTTGCCCTGGACTGGCGGGGCTTGCCGCAGCCACTCCAGCGCCGCCTCGATATCCTGGTAGACCCCAGGCAACTCGGCCACGCCGCCGGACAGCCCGTAGCCGCGATAATCGAGCAGCAAGACCTGATAGCCCTGCTCCGGCAGCCACCAACTGCCGCCCAGGTGCCAGGCCAGATTGCCGCCGTTGCCATGCAGGTGCAGTACCGTGCCCTTGACCGGTACACCGGCCTTGGCCGGCAGCCACCAGCCATGCAGGCGGGTACCGTCGGCGGCCTTGAGAGTGATGTCGCTGTATTGCAGGTTGACCCTTTGCGGGGTGAACGGCTGGCCTCGTTCAGGGAAGAACAACAAGGCACTGCAGCCGCTCAACCCCGCCAGCAGGGCCATGATGCCGAGCTGCCTGAGGATGGAGCTAAAGAATGTTCGAATAGTCCGCTTCAATACGGTCCAGGCTCAGGTGGTTGAGGAAGTTGGAGAAGCACATCCAGGCCGACAACGCGTTCAGGTCGCGGAACTGCTCGGGCAGGTACTTGGGCGCCACCACCAGGCCCTCATCGACCAGCAGGCGCAGGGTCCGCATGTCTTCAAGGGTGGCCTTGCCGCAGAACAGCAATGGAATCTGTTCGAGCTTGCCTTTACGCACGGCCAACTGAATGTAGTTGTAAACCATGATAAAGCCCTTGAGATAGGACAAGTCCTTGGTAAACGGCAGACCGTCGGGCACCGAACCCCGGAACACCCGGCTGGCATTGCCGTAGCTTTCGGCCATTTCGAAACCCTGGGCCCGGAAGAATTCGAAGACCTGCAGGAAGTCCGCCCCCTCCTCGACCATGTGGATCGCACGGGTGCGGTTGGTGAGCTTGCGCAGCCGGCTCGGGTAGGAGGCGAAGGCAATCACCTCCATCAGGATTGCCAGCCCTTCCTGGGTAACCGTCGACGATGGCGGCCCCTTGGCCAGGAAGGTGCAGATCGGCTGATTCAAGCCATTGAGCGTAGTGCCGACGTGCACCAGGCCTTCGTGCACTTCCAGGGCCCGCACATCACGACTGTTGAACATGGCATCGGCGCGGATCTTGATGTAATCGGCACCCGCCGCCGCATCGGCGACGATACCGTCGGATTCGAACACGCGGATGGTGTCTTCGGCTTCCCCGAACACCTTGTTCAGGCGGCCCTGCAGCATCTCGACGGCCTGCTTGGCGGTCAGATTCTTGGGCTCGTCCTTGAGGTCGCCGCGACAGTCGATATTGTTCAGGTAATCGGAGAGCATCAGGCCCAGGTCCGACAGGGTCGGGTCGCCGGCGTGGAAGGCATCGGATGCCGCGCCATAAAGCTCCTGGGAAATCAGCCCGAAATCCTCGGTGCCGCGCGCCTCGAGCATGCGTATCACCATGCGGTATTCCTTGCACATGCGCCGCATGATCTGCCCGACCGGGTTGAACTGGCCCAACTGGCGGGTGATATCACGCTCGATGTTCTGGAATTCCAGCTTCACGGCACTGGAGTCGAACGCCAGCGGTCGCGCTTCGTAGTAAGCCCGGTCGACCGCCGGCAACTCCCGACCATTGGCCTTGAGGAAGCCCTGGCGGATGCTATCGTCCCACTTCACCGCATCGAGCACGCGAATCGGTGTCTGCGCCAACACTATGCGATCAGACAGTGCGCGTATCGTCTGCTGGTACTCGTCCACCCAAAGCTCCTTCTCGATCGATTACTTGCTGGGCCGCTGGAAACGCGCCACTTCGACGAACAGGTCGGAGTTGGCCGGGTCATCCAGGTAGGCAAAGACCTTGTCCAGAGAGCTGGTGATCAGCACACCTTCACCTTCGCTGGTTTCGAAGGGTTCGCCACTGAGCGCGTTGTGTTGCAACGCCTGTTCGATGAGTTCGATGTCCAGGTTGTAAACCACCAGCTCATTTTCGTCGGTCAGGTCGAAACCGGCGATAGCGAAGTTCGCACCGAAGGCCTTCGGCACGCCGGCCGATACGTACCAGCGGTTGCCGTGGCGCGAGACGGTAAAACCATACTCGTCCCTGGCCGCCTTCTTGCCCGTGGGGTAGCTGATCGCCTTGTAGAGGTTACTGCCGGAGCGGCTGATTTCCAGGGTCCGCTTTTCACCCCAGGCGTCCTTGCTGGTCCATTTGCCCAGCAAGCCAGCCGGCGCCGCCTGGTTGGCCGGGATCGGATCCTTGAAGGTCACCAGACAGCCACTCAACAACAAAAACGATAAGGCGAATACCAGGTGCCAGGCTTTCATTCAGCTCTCCCAGATAGGACCACGAGTTACTCCGAAGCCAGTACCAGATGCAAGAACCGCGTGAGAATACCGAGCATCTCTGCATCGGCGTGCGGGTGCTCTTTATTGAGCAGACCCTGATATTCCATCCGCCCGATAATCGCCGTCAACACCTTGGCATCCTGCTGGGGTTCGCGCGAGCCCAATACCTGGAGCATCTGGCAGGTGCCCTGCAGCAGGATCTGCTGGTGCGAGCAGACCAGTTCGGCCAGTCGCGGGCTGAGCAACGCCTCCTGGCGAAAAGCCTGTTCGGCCATGAGGTAGTCCCGCCGGGTAAACAATTGCCGCTGCACATACTCGGCCGTCATCTTCGCGATCTCGTCGGCCAGTTGCGCGCGAGACGATGGCACGCTGCTGGCCTGGGCGAGCAACTGGCGCAGGATGATTTCGGTACTTTCCCAGAGCTTGGCCATGAACGCCGCACTGCGCTCGACGTACTGGGCAAAGGTATCGGTCAGCAGGTCTTCGATATCCTTGAAGTAATAGGTCGTGGCCGACAGCGGTACGCCCGCCTCGGCCGCCACTGCACGATGGCGCACACCACGCACGCCGTCGCGGACCACGATGCGCATGGCTGCATCGAGAATGTCCTGGCGACGCTGCTCGCTGCCCTGGCGGCTCGCCTTGCGGCCTTGATACTGAACACTTTCCGCCACCGCTGTGGCAACGCCAGCAGCACCTTGTCGAGCCATTGCAGGAGTCACTACGGGCATCCCTCGAATATTGTCTGATAGATCAACTTTTTTTAGACAAGAAAAAGCCGCCTTGGTCGGCGGCTTGTTCAGTGCGATCAGGCTTGCGGGCGCATGTGCGGGAACAGGATCACATCGCGGATCGACGGGGCGTCGGTCAGCAGCATCACCAGACGGTCGATGCCGATACCTTCACCGGCGGTCGGCGGCATGCCGTACTCCAGTGCCCGAACGAAGTCGGCGTCGTAGTGCATCGCCTCGTCGTCACCGGCGTCCTTGTCGGCCACCTGGGCCATGAAGCGCGCGGCCTGGTCTTCGGCGTCATTCAACTCGGAGTAGGCATTGGCGATTTCGCGACCACCGATGAACAACTCGAAACGGTCGGTGACGTTCGGGTTCCTGTTGTTGCGACGTGCCAGCGGCGACACTTCGAACGGGTATTCGGTGATGAAGGTCGGTTGTTCCAGCCTGTGCTCGACCAGCTCTTCGAAAATCATGGTTTGCAGCTTGCCCAGGCCTTCGAAGCCCTTGACGTCGGCACCGGCCTTCTTGGCCAGGGCGCGCGCCTTGTCCAGGTCTTCGAGGTCTGCGGCAGTGAGCTCGGGGTTGTACTTGAGGATCGAGTCGAACACCGAAATACGCTGGAAGGGTTCGCCGAAGTGGAACACCTTGCCCTGGTAAGGGACGTCGGTCGTGCCCAGAACCAGCTCGGCCAGTTCACGGAACAGCTCTTCGGTGAGGTCCATGTTGTCTTCGTAGTCAGCGTAGGCCTGGTAGAACTCGAGCATGGTGAACTCGGGGTTGTGCCGGGTCGAAACGCCTTCGTTACGGAAGTTGCGGTTGATTTCGAAGACTTTCTCGAAGCCACCGACAACCAGCCGCTTGAGGTACAGCTCCGGCGCGATGCGCAGGAACATGCCCATGTCCAGCGCGTTGTGATGCGTCTCGAACGGCTTGGCCGCTGCACCGCCAGGGATAGTCTGCAGCATCGGGGTTTCGACTTCGAGGAAGTCACGCTGCATCAGGAAGTTGCGGATGTGAGCGATGACTTGCGAACGCACGCGGAAGGTCTGACGGGTTTCCTCGTTGACGATCAGGTCGACGTAGCGCTGGCGATAGCGGGTCTCGGTATCGGTCAGGCCGTGATGCTTGTCCGGCAGCGGGCGCAGCGACTTGGTCAGCAGGCGCACGTTGGTCATCTCGACGTACAGGTCACCCTTGCCCGAACGGGCCAGGGTGCCTTCGGCAGCGATGATGTCGCCCAGGTCCCAGGTCTTGACCGCCGCCAGGGTTTCTTCGGGCAGGGTCTTGCGATTGACGTAGACCTGGATGCGACCGGTCATGTCCTGGATCACCATGAACGAGCCACGGTTGAGCATGATGCGACCGGCAACCTTGACCGGGATCGCTGCCGCTTCCAGCTCTTCCTTGGTCTTGTCGACATACTGCTTCTGCAAGTCCGCGCAGTAGCTGTCGCGGCGGAAATCGTTAGGGAAGGCCTGGCCCTGGGCGCGCACGGCAGCAAGCTTTTCCTTGCGCAGGGCGATCAGGGTGTTTTCTTCCTGTTGCAGGGCTTGCAGGTCTTGCGGGTCGAGTTGTTGGTCGCTCATGTCTTCAAATTTTCCATCGCGGGATTCGTTGCCCTCCCTCATCGGGGAGGGACTTGGGTGCTGCTGATTTTTACCGGCCTGTTTTACAGGCCTTGCTTGAGGCTGGCTACCAGGTACTCGTCGATATCGCCGTCCAGCACCTTGTCGCAGTCGCTGCGCTCGATGTTGGTTCGCAGATCCTTGATGCGCGAGGCGTCGAGTACGTAGGAGCGGATCTGGTGACCCCAGCCGATATCAGACTTGGTGTCTTCCAGGGCCTGGGAAGCGGCATTGCGCTTCTGCACTTCCTGCTCATACAAGCGCGCCCGCAGCATTTTCATCGCGGTGTCCTTGTTGGCGTGCTGGGAACGTTCGTTCTGGCAGCTGACCACGGTATTGGTCGGCACGTGGGTAATACGCACCGCCGAGTCGGTGGTGTTTACGTGCTGGCCACCGGCACCGGAGGAACGGTAGGTGTCGATGCGCAGGTCCGCCGGGTTGATATCGATTTCGATGTTGTCGTCGATCTCGGGAGAGACGAACACTGCCGAAAACGACGTATGGCGACGGTTGCCGGAGTCGAACGGGCTCTTGCGGACCAGGCGGTGCACGCCGATTTCGGTGCGCAGCCAGCCGAAGGCGTACTCGCCCTTGATATGCAGGGTTGCGCCCTTGATACCGGCGACTTCAGCGGCCGACAGTTCCATGATGGTGGTGTCGAAGCCGCGCTTGTCGGCCCAGCGCAGGTACATGCGCAGCAGGATGTTGGCCCAGTCCTGGGCTTCGGTACCGCCGGAGCCGGCCTGGATGTCCAGGTAGGCGTTGTTGGCGTCCATCTCGCCGCTGAACATGCGACGGAACTCGAGCTTCTCCAGCGACTCGCGCAGGCGCTCGACTTCTTCGCTGACGTCCGCGACAGCGCTTTCGTCTTCTTCCTCGGCGGCCATCAACAGCAGGTCTTTGGCATCGGCCAGACCGCCGGACATCTCATCGAGGGTTTCGACGATCTGCGCCAGCAAGGCGCGCTCGCGGCCTAGATTCTGGGCGTACTCGGGGTTGTTCCAGACATTCGGATCTTCAAGCTCGCGGTTGACTTCGGTCAGGCGCTCATGCTTTTGATCGTAGTCAAAGATACCCCCGAATAGTTTCGGAGCGCTCGGACAGGTCCTTGATGCTGTTAAGGATCGGGTTGATTTCCATGGCGGGCAGCACTCGTATGTAGCGTATCAAAAGCCGGAGAGTATAGCGCACTCAGGTGCGCACGGCAGCCCGCCTGGCAGTTGGCCCTGCGAAAACCGCCCACTCCCCCGGCTTTTTTTCAGCCACCGGGTTGCTTTTCAATCGATACCCACTTGATTGCGCCCGTTGTTCTTGGCCAGGTACAACCCCTTGTCGGCGGCTGAAATCAGTTGCCGACACTGGCTGCCGACCTGCGGCGTCATCGTCGCCAGGCCGATACTGACCGTCAGCCTGGCGCCAGGCTGCGGCGAAACGTGCGCAATCTGCAGCGCGGCAATCGTCTGGCGCAGCTTTTCGGCCAGCAGCCGTGCGCCGCCATGGGAAGTGTTGGGCAAGACCAGAACGAATTCTTCGCCGCCGTAGCGCGCAGGCAGGTCCGATGGCCGGTTGCACACGCCACGAATCGCCTCGGCCACCTTGCACAAGGCCTCATCGCCATCCAGGTGGCCGAAATTGTCGTTATAGGACTTGAAATAGTCGACATCGATCATCAACAGCGACAATTGCGTCTGTTCGCGAATTGCCCGGCGCCATTCCAGCTCCAGGTACTCATCGAAATGCCGGCGATTGGACAGGCCGGTCAGGGCGTCGGAGTGCATCAGCCGTTGCAACACCAGATTGGTATCGAGCAACTGCTGCTGGCTGACCCGCAGGGCCCGGTAGGCTTCGTCACGTTGCAGCAGGGTCAGGTAAGAGCGTGAGTGATAGCGAATTCGCGCCACCAGCTCGATATTGTCAGGCAGTTTTACCAGGTAATCGTTGGCTCCGGCCGCGAACGCTGCGCTCTTGATCAAGGGCTCTTCCTTGGTCGAGAGCACAATGATCGGAATTTCCCGGGTGGCCGGATGGCTGCGGTACTCGCGCAACAGCGTCAGGCCATCGAGCCCCGGCATCACCAGGTCCTGCAGAATGACCGTCGGCTTGATGCGGATTGCCTGGGCCACAGCCTGATGGGGATCGGCGCAGAAGTGGAAGTCGATATTCTCTTCCAGGGCCAGGCCACGGCGCACCGCCTCGCCGATCATCGCCTGGTCATCGACCAGCAGGACCATTGCGGCGTTATGGTGGGCGGTCTGGAAACCGTCGATGGGTAAATCATGCATGCGCTGTTACCTAGGGCGTGGCGAATTCGGGTTCATTTCAAAAATATCTCCATCAGTCGCGGCGCGATCCGTTCCAGTGAGCGCACCTCGACAGCGGCATCGATCGCCGCAGCAGCCTTCGGCATACCATAGACCGCACTGCTTTCCCGGTCCTGGGCGATGGTCAAAAATCCTTGCTGACGCATCAACTTGAGCCCTTGCGCACCATCGCGACCCATGCCGGTCAACAGGACGCCGACGGCATCCCCGCGCCAGGTGCGGGCCACGCTTTCAAAAAACACATCGATGGACGGCCGGTAGATTTCATCGACCGGTTCGGCGGTATAGGCCAGGGTGCCATTTTTCAATAAGCGGATATGGTGGTTGGTGCCAGCCAACAGCACCGCCCCCCGTTGGGGCGATTCGCCTTCACGCGCCAGGCGCACGGGCAACCCCGAAGCACTGCCGAGCCATTCGGCCATGCCCGCGGCGAAGACCTGGTCCACATGCTGAACCAGCACGATCGCGGCAGGAAAATCGGGCGGCAAACCTTTCAACAGTATCTCCAACGCGGCCGGGCCGCCCGCCGAGGAGCCAATGGCGACCAACCCCTGGCGCTGGACAACGTCACGCAAGGGGTTGTCCAGGCTGCGTAACGACGGGCTGCGCTGGCCGACCAGCCAACCGATATTGAGGATCTTGCGCAGCAGCGGTGCGGCGGCCTCCCGAGCGTTACCGGAGCCGAGTGCCGGCGTATCGACGACATCCAGGGCGCCATGGCCCATGGCCTCGAAAACCCGGTGAACGTTCTGCTGGCGATCGACCGTGACGATGAGAATCGCGCAAGGCGTCGAGGCCATGATGAGACGGGTCGCTTCGACGCCATCCATCACCGGCATGATCAGGTCCATCAGGATCAGGTCCGGGGTCATTTCAGCGCACAGGCGCACCGCTTCGGCACCATTGTGTGCCACCCATACCACCTGGTGCGCCGGCTCGAACGCCAGGGCTCGGCGCAAGGCCTCTACGGCCATGGGCATATCGTTGACGATTGCGATCTTCATCCCTGAACTCCCCCGATCAACTCCACCACTGCATCGAGCAGGGCATCGTCATGAAAACTGGCTTTTGCCAAATAGTAGTCGGCTCCTGCGTCCAGTCCACGACGTCGGTCTTCTTCTCGATCCTTGTAGGACACAACCATCACCGGCAACGATTGCAGGCGGCTGTCGCGGCGTAACAGGGTGACCAGTTCGATACCGTCCATGCGCGGCATGTCGATATCGGTGATCAACAGATCGAAATCCTCGCCGCGCAGTGCATTCCAGCCATCCATGCCATCGACAGCCACGGTGACCTCATAACCGCGATTGCTCAACAGCTTGCGTTGCAACTCGCGTACGGTCAGCGAGTCGTCCACCACCAGAATCCGCTTGCGCGCCGCTTCACTGGCCCGGTGCAAGCCACGGTCGATCCGCTCCAGACGCCCGGTGGCCTGCAGTTTCTCTACCGAACGGAGCATGTCCTCGACATCGATGATCAAGACCACCGAACCATCATCGAGCAAGGCACCGGCAGAGATATCCTGGACCTTGCCCAGTCGTGCATCGAGGGGGAGGACCACCAGGGTCCGTTCGCCAATGAAGCGTTCCACCGCGACCCCATACATCGCATCGCGTTCACGGATCACCACCACGCGCAGGCTATCGCCGGCAGCCTGGCTGGCCGGGCGGTTCAACAACTGGCTGGCCGCGACCAGGCCGACATGGCGCCCTTCATGCCAGAAATGCTGGCGCCCTTCGATCTGCACGATGTCGGCAGTCGGCAGGTCGAGCGTGCGCTCGATATGCGCCAGGGGAAAAGCATAGGCTTCGGCGCCGACTTCAACGACCAGGCTGCGTACCACCGACAGGGTCAGTGGCACTTTCAGATGAAAACGACTGCCCTGCCCATTCACCTGCTCAAGCTCGATCGCCCCCCGCAGTTGACGGACCATGTGCTGGACCGCATCGAGCCCGACCCCGCGCCCGGAAACCTCGGTGACCTGGTCTCGCAGCGAGAAACCCGGCAGAAAAAGGAACGTCAGTAACTCGGCCTCACTCAGTTGTGCGACCGTCTCGGCTAGCGACAACTGCCGCTCGACAATGCTGCGGCGCAGGCGCGGCAGGTCGACGCCCGCGCCGTCATCGCTCAGCTCCAGCACCAGCATGCCGGCCCGATGCGAAGCCCTGAGGCGAATCAGGCCCTCCGGCGGCTTGCCGGCCAGCATTCGGTACTCCGGCGCTTCAATGCCATGGTCGACAGCATTGCGCAGCAAATGCGTCAGCGGCGCCTCGAGCTTTTCCAGCACATCCCGATCGACCTGGGTCTTTTCACCCTCGATCTCAAGACGCACTTGCTTGTTCAGGGAGCGTCCCAAATCGCGGACCATACGGGCCTGGCCGGCCAGGACTTCGGCGAACGGACGCATCCGGCACGCCAGGGCGGTGTCGTAAAGCAGTTGCGCACGCTGGCCGGCCTGCCAGCCGAACTCATCGAGCTCGACCGTCTGTTGCACCAGCATCTGTTGGGTCTCGGCCAGCAACTGCTGCGCCTGGGCCAGGGCCTCTTGCACTTTGAGGCTCTGACCACTGGCCTGCAGTTGCACCTTCAAGTCGTCCAGTGCACGGATACTTTGCCCCTGCATGCGCTTGAGCCGCTGCATGGTCGCCAGATAAGGCTTCAGGCGCTGGGTCTCGACCAGGGACTTGCTCGACAGATCCAGCAGGCTGTTCAAGCGCTCGGCGGTCACCCGCAGGACGCGCTCGGTCCCTTCGCTGACCTGCTTGCCCATGGCCGAACTGCTCGTCGCCGCTGGTTCAGGTTCGGCCAGCGCCGGTTCGGGTTCGGGTTCGGGTTCGGGTTCGGGTTCAACCCATGTTGCCGGAGCCGCAGGCGCGATCCCCGCAGCCGGCTCCAGCAAGCCGGCCAGGTGCGCCAGATACGCTGCGATCTCGTCCGGCCCGCTCGAGGCATCCCCGGGGGTGGCGATGCGCATCAACAGGTCGGTGCCCTGCAACAGCGCATCGATATGCTCGGGCAGCAAGAACAATCGCCCCTCCTGGGCGCCGACCAGGCAATCTTCCATGACATGGGCGACGCTGACACCCGCATCGACGCCGACGATACGCGCCGCGCCCTTGAGCGAATGGGCGGCGCGCATGCACGCTTCCAGTTGATCGGCCCGGGTTGGATCACGCTCCAGCGCCAGCAGCCCGGCACTCAAGACCTGGGTCTGCGCCTCGGCCTCCAGGCTGAACAGTTCGAGCAATGAAGCATCGCGCATTTGCTCTGGGGTCATGACAGGCTCCGGGTCACGGCAGACAACAATTGCTCTTCATCCAGGACTCGCACGCTACGGCCCTTCCACATCAATACAGCCTGGGTGAACCGGGCGCTGCCCTGCCCGCTCACCGGGTTGGCGTCAAGGTCACTGGGGACGATCGCGTGAATCCCGTCGACCTCGTCGACCGGCACCACCACCGAGCCGCCAGGCGCGGCGAGAATCAACATGCGCGGCATGCCCCGTGCAGCAGCAGAAGGTACGCTGACAGCTGCGCTGTCGAGCCCGAGCAATTCACCCAGCGACAGGCAGGCCACGAGCGCTCCACGGACGTTCGCCACCCCCTGCAAGGCCCTTGAGCGCTGGTGCGGCAGGGAGTGAACCGGCTGAACCGGCGCGACCTCGACCAGGCAACGGGTTGCCAGGGCCAGCCACTCATCGCCCAGGCGAAACATCAACATGGAACGCGTCACCACCGAGGCTTGCTGTTCGGCGTATGCCTGCTGCGGCTCCTGGGACAAGGCGTAACGGTCGAGAAGACGGGTGGCAGCCGCCGCATAGACAGCACAATTGCGACAATGAATATGCTCGACCAGCAGCGGGCAGGACTGTTCGCCATGCACGCCGATCCGGTTCCAGCAATCGTCGATGTCCTGGGCATCCGCCTGGATCACATTCAGCGAAGTCAGGCCAATCATCGTTTGCGCTCACTTTCAGCGGCACGTTCGCTACGGGCAGCGCGCTCCTGCAAGCGTCGGGCACCGGCCATATCTCCCCGGGACGCAAGCAGAACAGCCAGGTGCGCCAGTGCTTCAGGGTGCTGCGGTTGCAGGTACAACGCCTTGCGGTAAAAAACCTGAGCCTCGAGGGCGTTGCCCGCCCCATCGCTGAGCAACCCCAACCAGTAGAACACCTGGGCATCCGGGGCATGCTGCTGCAGATAAAGCTCGCACGCGGTACGTGCCTCACGGCTCTTGCCTTCATTGGCAAGCGTGGCGATCTGACCGAGCAGGGTCGCCGCCTGTTGCGCGCCGGCAATGACCTCGGCCGGCTCGGCGACGGCCGCACGCAGGGGCACCGATCGGTTCTGGGAGCGGGCCTGTGGCAACAAGTGAACCGCAGGCAATAAACGTGGCGGCGGCGAAATTGGTAGCCGTGTCGGCAGGTCGATCGCGGCAGGCTCGCTGCGCCGCACGAAGGCGAATGACTGGGCAATGCCCAGCGGGCGCATGCCCAGGCGGGCCAGCAAACTGCCCTCGGCCGGACCAATGAACAACACCCCTGGTTCAGCGGTCAGTGCCTTGAGCACGCCGAACACCCGTTGCTGGGTCGGCACATCGAAATAGATCAAGAGGTTGCGGCAAAAGACGAAGTCGTAGGTCGGCCCTCCGGCAAGCAATGCCGGGTCCAGTACATTCCCGACCCGCAGCTGCACCTGCTTGCGAACGGGCTCGCTGAGCAGGTAGTCCTCGGCCTGTACCGTGAAATGCCGTTCGCGAAAGTCGAGCCGGGCACCGCGAAATGAGTTGCGCCCATAAAGCCCACGACTGGCCCGCTCGATCGAATGCGGACTGACATCGATACCCTCGACCTTGAACTGATGCGCGGCAATACCGGCGTCGAGCAAGGTCATGGCAATCGAATAGGGTTCCTCTCCCGATGAGCAAGGCAGGCTCAGTATGCGTAACGGCCGCTCCCCATTCAGCTCGCCCAGACGCGCCGAGGCCAGTCGGGCCAATGCGGTAAACGACTCGGGGTAGCGAAAAAACCAGGTTTCCGGAACGATCACCGCTTCGATCAGCGCTTGTTGCTCAGGCGCCGACTGCTGCAACATCAGCCAGTAATCATCCAGGTCTCGCGCCTGTGCCGCCGTGCAGCGCTGGCGCACGGCACGCTCGATCATCGCGGCACCGACCGAGGTAGCGTCCAGGCCGATTCGGTCTTGCAGGAAGCGGAAAAAACGTTGCTGATGGTTCATGCCTGGCCCTCGCCCGGAACGCCCATCTGCGCAGGAAACAGCAGCGCGCGAACGAATTCGGGCAGCAAATCCAGAACTCGGATCCATTGCAACAAGCCCTGCTCATCCTCGCGCACCGGCCCAAGGTAGGGCGCCTGGCGATTGTCCAGGCCATAGGGGTGAAAGTCGGCCGGGTTGCAGCGCAGCGTGTCAGTGGCCTGTTCCAGAACCAGGCCCAGCAGCAAGTGGGGGCGCTGTGCATCGATGCGGTAATGCACCAGGACCAGACGCGTGCTGGTGCGCTCCGGTGCCGGTCGGCCAAAGGTCAATGCGCTGACATCGATGACCGGAACCACAAGGCCGCGATGGGCGAATACGCCGGCGACCCACTGCGGCGCCTGGGCGATTGGTTTGAGGGCCAGGCGGGGCAGCACTTCGGCAACTTCGGCGGCCTCCAGCGCAAAGCGTTCCGTGCCAATGCGGAAGACCAGGAACAGCTTGCTGAGCGATGCCGTCATGGCGCCGCGAGGTGGCGAAAGCTCGTTCATCGGCAGTTCAGACTTTGAAACGCGATACGCCGCCGCGCAGCCCGACCGCCACCTGACTCAACTCATCGATGGCGAAGCTGGCCTGACGCAAGGACTCCACTGTCTGGCTGCTGGCGTCACCGAGTTGCGCCAGGGCATGGTTGATCTGTTCGGCGCCGGTGGCCTGGGCCTGCATCCCTTCGTTGACCATCAACACGCGCGGCGCCAGCGCCTGCACCTGCTGAATGATCTGCGTAAGTTGTTCACCGACCTGCTGCACCTCGAACATGCCGCGTCGCACTTCTTCGGAGAACTTGTCCATGCCCATGACGCCGGCGGACACCGCCGACTGGATCTCCCTGACCATCTGCTCGATGTCATAGGTCGCCACGGCGGTCTGGTCCGCCAGTCGTCGCACTTGCGTGGCGACAACGGCAAAACCACGGCCGTACTCGCCGGCCTTTTCCGCTTCGATGGCCGCATTGAGCGACAGCAGGTTGGTCTGGTCGGCGACCTTGACGATGGTCACCACCACTTGGTTGATGTTGCCAGCCTTCTCGTTGAGGATTGCCAGTTTCGCGTTAACCAGATCGGCCGCGCCCATGACCTGGTGCATGGTCTCTTCCATGCGGGCCAGGCCCTGCTGGCCGGAGCCTGCCAGGGTTGATGCCTGGTCGGCGGCCGAGGTGACTTCGGTCATGGTGCGGACCAGGTCGCGGGAAGTTGCCGCGATCTCGCGGGAGGTCGCACCGATCTCGGTGGTGGTCGCCGCCGTCTCGGTGGCCGTCGCCTGCTGCTGCCTGGAGGTCGCGGCAATCTCGGTCACCGACGTGGTGACTTGCACCGAAGACCGCTGGGCCTGGGACACCAGCGCCGTCAGCTCGGTCATCATGTCGTTGAATCCGCTCTCCACCACGCCGAACTCATCCTTGCGCGCCAGGTTCAGTCGGGTGCTCAAGTCACCGGTGCGCATGATTTCGAGGATTTTCACGATTTGCTGCATCGGCGCCATGATGGCGCGCATCAGCAGCAGCCCGCAGATAGCGGCTGCGATAACAGCCACCAGCAAGGAGAGCATCATGCTGATCTTGGCGGCCGCTACAGCCGCCTCGATGGACGCGGTGGCTTCTTCGGCCACCTGGCGATTGCGCTCGATGAGGCTGTTCAGCTGGTCGCGACCCGCCATCCAGGCCGGCCCCAATTCATCGGTCAACAGCCGCTGGGTCTCGGCATGATCCTGTTTTCGATAGGCCTCCAGGACGTGGCTCAATGCCTCGTCAAAGGTGGCTTCAAGGCGTCCGAACTCGTCGAAGCTGGCTTGGTCGGTACTCTCATGGATGGTTGCCTGATACTTTGCCTTGTTCGCCGTCAGTCGCTCCTTGAAGCCCTTGAACTGCTCCAGGTCTTCGGCAACCAGGGCGTGCTGATCGGTGGGGTCGACCAGGCGCTGGGTCAACACGAAACTGTCGACCCACGCACTGCGAATCATGGAGCTGTAGTACAGCCCCGGGAGGCTGTCGGTTCGAACATTCTCTTCGCTGGCTTCAATGGAGACCAGGCGGGAGTAAGAGGCAACCACCATCAGCAACATGATGGCGATAATTACGGCGAAACTCGCCAGGATTCGTTGGCGCAATGTCCAATTCTTCACAGTCAGCCCTCAAGCGTTCAACGCCAGCACGCGAAAAATGGGCGAGTATAGCCCAGGCGCATCCTCGCTATCTGTCTTCTTTCCGACAGACTCGCAGGCCTTTTCCAGCGTTGAACCAGACCCCAACTGCTTTGATATTTGCCATTGCCTCCTTTAGCGTCAGACCGATGCTTGTCTTACCTGCAATTCCAGCTCGGTTTTCAAGCCCGGATCCAGCTTGAGCTGACGCGCCAACTCATCGAGGTAAGCGCGCTCCATGAAATGCTCCTCATCGACCAGCATGACACTGGCGATGTACATCTCTGCGGCCATTTCCGGAGTGCTCGCCGCGCGAGCGACGTCGGCCGGGTCCAGCGGCTTGTTGAGCTCGGCATGCAGCCAATGCTGCAGTTCCTGGTCCGGGGTCAGCTTGACGAACTCACCCTCGATCAGGTTCCGCTCGCGCTCATCGACATGCCCATCGGCCTTGGCGGCTGCCACCAGCGCCTTGAGAATCGCCTGGCTGTGCAGTTCCGCTTGTTGCTCGGGCAGGCGGTCAAGGGTTTGCGGTTCGCTTTGCGGGGCATTGTTTTGTTGCGCCTGCCAGTTGCCATAAGCCTTGTAGGCCAGCACCCCAAGCGCGGCCAGGCCACCGTAGGCCAATGCCTTGCCGCCAAACTTGCGCGCGTTCTTGTTGCCCAGCAAAAGCCCCATGGCACCTGCCGCCAGGGCACCGCCCCCGGCACCGGAGAGCAGGCTGCCCAGCCCGCCGCCATTGGAACCGCCGAGCAGGCCACCCAACCCACCCGCGGCGCTGGCGGACGGTGTGTTGGTCGAACTTTTCTTCGCCTGGTTCTGCAGCAGGTCCTGACCGGACTTGAGCAATTGATCGAGCAAGCCACGCGTGTTCATGGGAGAGCCTCCACACACCGAATCCATAAAAGACTTCACGAGAGTAATGCCAACTCCAGACAAGCACGCCCAGGGATTTGCTTCCAGATGTTGCCCACAGGCATACCCTCAAGGTGCCACTATCCATTGATAAAAAAGATATACACTCAGAAAAATCTATAAAACTCACCAAGAAGCCGCTGTCCATGATGACGCTACGCCAGATCCGTCATTTCATCGCCGTCGCCGAGACCGGCTCGATCTCCGCCGCCGCCCAGGCGGTGTTCATCTCGCAATCGACCCTCACCCTGGCGATCCAGCAACTGGAGCAGGAAATCGGCGTCAACCTGTTCAACCGTCACGCCAAGGGTATGACCCTGACCCACCAAGGGCATCAATTCCTGCGCCAGGCCCACCTGATCCTGGCCACTGTCGACAACGCCAAGCGCAGCCTGCAGCAGAGCACCGACCAGGTTGCCGGGCAATTGACCATCGGCGTGACCAGCCTGGTGGCCGGCTATTACCTGGCCGACCTGCTGACGCGCTTCCAACGGGCCTACCCCAACGTCGAGATTCGAGTGATGGAAGATGAGCGCCCCTACATCGAACACCTGCTGGTCAGCGGCGAGATCGATGTCGGTGTGCTGATCCTCTCCAACCTGGAGGACCGGCATGCACTGCAGACCGAAGTCCTCACCCATTCGCCGCATCGCCTCTGGTTGCCCGCCCAACATCCGCTGCTGGAACATGACAGCATCAGTCTGGGCGATGTGGCGCGCGAGCCCTTGATCCAGCTCAACGTCGACGAGATGGACCGCAATGCCCAGCGCATCTGGTCCGGCGTCGGCCTGCAGCCCCGCATCACACTGCGCACTGCCTCCACCGAGGCCGTGCGTAGCCTGGTCGCGGCCGGGCTGGGGGTTTCGATCCAGCCGGACATGACCTATCGACCCTGGTCGCTGGAAGGCGACATTATCGAGGCCCGCCCGCTGGCCGACCTCAACCAGACCCTGGACGTGGGCCTTGCCTGGCGCCGGGGCACGGCGCGGCCAGCGTTGGTCGACCCTTTCCTGACCGTGGCCCGCGAACAACCCAATGGTGGGCGCAGGCCATCGATTTAATCGAATGCCCCTTTCAGTATTTAGAATTTGTCGACCTCAGGCCCGACCACTAGTCTGTTTCCATCGAGAACATAAGGTCGGGCTGCTTTTTTCATAAAGAGTTTCGTGGAGAGCACCGTGCCATTAACTAACAAGAGAACTCGTAACATGGCTGGCGTGCAACCGACTCCACTGTTCACCTCACTGTTGATCGATGGTGAGCTGGTTGCCGGCCAGGGTTTCGTCGAGCCCATCATCAATCCGGCCACGGCCGAAGTCCTGACACATATCGCCGAAGCCAGCACCGAACAGGTCGAAGCGGCAATCCTTGCAGCTCATCGCGCCTTTGCCGGCTGGTCGCGAACCACCCCGCAGCAACGCTCGAATATCCTTCTGGCCATTGCCGACGCCATCGAGAAACAGGCCGATCAGCTGGCACGCCTGGAAGCATTGAACTGCGGCAAGCCCCTGCATCTGGCGCGCCAGGACGACCTCAACGCGACCATCGACGTTTTCCGTTTCTTCGCTGGCGCCGTGCGCTGCCAGACCGGCCAGCTCTCGGGCGAATACCTCCCTGGCTATACCAGCATGGTCCGCCGCGACCCGATCGGCGTCGTGGCTTCGATCGCGCCGTGGAATTACCCGATCATGATGGCCGCCTGGAAAATCGCTCCGGCACTGGCGGCCGGCAATACCCTCGTGTTCAAGCCGTCCGAGCACACCCCCTTGTCGATCCTGGCACTGGCGCCAGCATTGGCCCAATTGCTGCCGCCCGGGGTTTTGAATATCGTCTGCGGCGGCGGCGAAGGCGTGGGCAGCCATCTGGTCAGCCACCCGAAGGTACGCATGGTGTCGCTGACCGGCGATATCGTCACCGGGCAGAAAATCCTTCAGGCCGCCGCCAAGACCCTCAAGCGCACGCATCTGGAACTGGGCGGCAAGGCACCGGTAATCGTCTGCAACGACGCCGACATCAAGGCGGTCGTCGAAGGCGTGCGCAGCTACGGCTATTACAACGCAGGCCAGGATTGCACCGCAGCTTGTCGTATCTACGCCCAGGCCGGGATTCATGATCGCCTGGTCGCCGAGCTCGGTAGCGCCGTCGGCAGCCTGCGCTTTGCCGGCAAGCGTGATGCCGATAACGAGATCGGGCCGCTGATCAGCACCCGCCAGCGCGACCGCGTCGCCAGTTTTGTCGAGCGCGCTCTTGGCCAGCCGCATATCGAACGCGTCACCGGGGCAGCGGTGCACTCCGGCCCCGGGTTCTACTACCAGCCGACCTTGCTCGCCGGTTGCAAGCAGAGCGACGAGATCGTTCAGCGCGAGGTATTCGGCCCGGTCGTGACGGTCACCCGTTTCGACGAGCTGTCCCAGGCAGTCGACTGGGCCAACGATTCCGAATATGGCCTGGCCTCCTCGGTCTGGACCCAGAACCTGGACAAGGCCATGCAGGTTGCCGCCCGCCTGCAGTACGGCTGTACCTGGATCAACAGCCACTTCATGTTGGTCAGCGAGATGCCTCACGGCGGGCTCAAGCGCTCCGGCTATGGCAAGGATCTATCGAGCGATTCGCTTCAGGACTACAGCGTGGTACGCCACATCATGGCGCGACATGGCGAGCATATGAGTTAAGCACCGATAACCGCACTACTCTAATAACGAGCCTTAACTGTTTCATCACGTTCACTACTGCCCCGACCATAATTTAAAAAAGAGGGATATCCCATGTTCGTGCACAAGACTGCACTGCTGAGCGCACTGACCACCGCCTTGCTGGCCAGCGCCAGCCTCCAGGCCGCCGAGCCGCTCAAGGCTCTGGGCGCCACTGAAGGCCAGTTGGATATCGTCGCCTGGCCCGGCTATATCGAGCGCGGTGAAAGCGACAAGAATTACGACTGGGTCACCGGGTTCGAGAAAGAGACCGGCTGCAAGGTGAACGTCAAGACCGCCGCCACCTCCGATGAGATGGTCAGCCTGATGACCAAGGGTGGTTATGACCTGGTCACCGCCTCCGGCGATGCATCGCTGCGCCTGATCGCCGGCAAGCGTGTGCAACCGATCAATACGGCACTGATCCCGAACTGGAAGAACCTGGACCCGCGCCTGAAGGACGGCCCATGGTACGTGGTCAACAAGCAGACCTTCGGCACCCCTTATCAGTGGGGCCCGAACGTGCTGTTGTACAACACCAACGTCTTCAAACAGCCACCGACCAGCTGGGGCGTCGTCTTCGAGCCACAGAACCTGCCGGACGGCAACCCCAACAAGGGCCGCGTCCAGGCCTACGACGGCCCGATCTACATCGCCGACGCGGCGCTGTACCTGAAATCGATCAAACCCGAGCTGGGCATCCAGAACCCCTACGAGCTCAACGAAACCCAGTACAAGGCGGTGCTCGACCTGTTGCGCACCCAACAAAAGCTGATTCACCGCTACTGGCATGACGCGACCGTGCAGATGAGCGACGTGAAAAACGAAGGTGTCGCGGCCACCAGCTCCTGGGGTTACATGGTCAATACGCTGAAGGCCGAGAAGCAGCCGGTAGCCTCGGTCATTCCGAAAGAAGGTGCCACTGGCTGGGCTGACACCACCATGCTGCACACCGATACCAAACACCCTAACTGTGCGTACAAGTGGATGGACTGGTCGTTGCAGCCGAAAGTCCAGGGTGATGTCTCGGCCTGGTTCGGCTCCTTGCCGGCCGTACCTGCGGCGTGCAAGGAAAGTGAACTGCTGGGGGCCGAGGGTTGCGCCATCAACGGTTTCGATCAGTTCGACAAGATCGCCTTCTGGAAAACCCCGCAGGCCGAAGGCGGCAAGTTCGTGCCGTACAGCCGCTGGACGCAGGATTACATCGCCATTATGGGCGGTCGCTAACCCCGACCTCCTGTAGCCGCTGCCGCAGGCTCGGTGCGCCGCTGCGACGCTGAGGTCCGACAGGACCTCCAAGGCGATCTTGAGATCGTGCGCCCGCTTCGCGAGCGAGCGCAGCCTTCGGCAGCGGCTACATGGATCGAGCCCAAAGCGCTCGCCAGCATCGACGCTTTTTTGATTTCAGAAGTCCAGGCCGGGCCGCTGTGCACACCCGCGCCTATCCGGAGCACCGCATCATGACGCTTGCAGTCCAGTTCACCCAAGTTTCCCGTCAATTCGGCGAAGTGAAAGCCGTAGACCGGGTTTCCATCGACATTCAGGACGGCGAGTTCTTTTCCATGCTCGGCCCATCGGGCTCGGGCAAAACCACCTGCCTGCGGCTGATCGCAGGCTTCGAGCAACCGAGTGCCGGCTCGATCCGCATTCACGGTGCTGAAGCCGCCGGCCTGCCGCCCTACCAACGTGACGTGAACACGGTCTTTCAGGATTACGCCCTGTTCCCGCACATGAATGTGCAGGACAACGTCGCCTATGGCCTGAAGGTCAAGGGTGTCGGCAAACAGGAACGTCTGGCACGCGCCGAAGAAGCCCTGGGCATGGTCGCCCTCGGTGGCTATGGCGCGCGCAAACCGGTGCAGCTGTCGGGCGGCCAGCGCCAGCGGGTGGCACTGGCCCGCGCCCTGGTCAACCGCCCCCGCGTGTTGTTGCTCGACGAGCCATTGGGCGCCCTCGACCTGAAACTGCGCGAGCAAATGCAGGGCGAATTGAAGAAGCTCCAGCGCCAGCTGGGCATCACCTTCATCTTCGTCACCCACGACCAGACCGAAGCGCTGTCGATGTCCGACCGTGTCGCGGTGTTCAACAAGGGTCGTATCGAGCAGGTCGATACCCCGCGCAACCTGTACATGAAACCGGCCACGACCTTTGTCGCCGAGTTCGTCGGCACGTCCAACGTGGTTCGCGGCGACCTGGCGCAACAGTTGAGCGGCAGCCAGCTGCCCTTCTCGATTCGCCCCGAACACATCCGCTTCGGCGACGGCCCGCTGGCCAGCCATGAAGTCGAAATCAGTGGCCTGCTGCATGATATTCAGTATCAGGGCAGCGCAACGCGCTATGAACTGAAACTGGATAACGGTCAGCTGCTCAGCGTCAGCCAGGCCAACAACCAATGGCAGGAACACGCGGTCGTGCACCAACCCGGCCAGCGCCTGACCGCTCGCTGGGCCCGCGAGGCCATGACCGCCTTGCAGGAAACCGCCTTGAGCGAGGGCAAGTGACATGAGCCTGGCCCTGGAAAAAACGACACAAACGCCGGTGTACTCACCCTTCAGGCGCTTCTCCAACCTGCTCTGGCGGCGCCCCAACCTCTATCTGGCGATGCTGCTGATACCGCCGCTGAGCTGGTTCGGCGCGATTTATCTCGGCTCGTTGTTGATTCTGTTGTGGCAGGGGTTCTACACCTTCGATGACTTCACCATGGCGGTCACGCCCGACCTGACCCTGGCCAACTTCGCCGCCCTGTTCAATCCATCCAACTTCGACATCATCCTGCGCACACTGGGCATGGCCGTCAGCGTGTCGATCGCCAGCGCAGTCATCGCCTTTCCGATCGCCTATTACATGGCCCGCTATACCAGCGGCAAGACCAAGGCGTTCTTCTACATCGCGGTGATGATGCCGATGTGGGCCAGCTACATCGTCAAGGCTTATGCCTGGACGTTGCTGCTGGCCAAGGGCGGCGTCGCCCAGTGGTTTGTCCAGCAACTGAATCTGGAACCGGTGCTGCAGTTCGTGCTGGGCATTCCCGGTGTCGGCGGCAGCACCCTGTCGACCTCGCACCTGGGCCGCTTCCTGTTGTTCGTCTACATCTGGCTGCCGTTCATGATCCTGCCGATCCAGGCCTCGCTGGAACGCCTGCCGCCCTCCTTGCTGCAAGCCTCGGCGGACCTGGGCGCCAAGCCCCGGCAGACCTTCATGCAGGTGATTCTGCCGCTGTCGGTGCCGGGTATCGCAGCAGGCTCGATCTTTACCTTTTCGTTGACCCTGGGCGATTTCATCGTGCCGCAACTGATCGGCCCACCGGGCTACTTCATCGGCAGCATGGTCTACGCCCAACAGGGTGCCATCGGCAACATGCCCATGGCCGCAGCCTTCACACTGGTGCCGATCGTGCTGATCGCCATCTACCTGTCCATCGTCAAACGCCTGGGGGCCTTCGATGCACTCTGACTCTTCATCTCAAGGGCAGGCTTCCCTGGGCCTGCGCCTTGCCGCCTGGGGCGGGTTGGTGTTTCTGCATTTCCCGATCCTGATCATCTTCGTCTATGCGTTCAACACCCAGGACGCGGCCTTCAGCTTTCCGCCCCAGGGCTTCACCCTGAAGTGGTTCAGCGTGACGTTCTCGCGCCCCGACGTGCTGGAATCGATCAAGCTGTCCGCGCAGATCGCCCTGCTGGCCACGTTGATCGCACTGGTGCTGGGCACGCTGGCGTCGGCGGCGCTTTACCGGCGCGATTTCTTCGGCAAGGAAAGCATCTCGCTGATGCTGATCCTGCCGATCGCCCTGCCCGGCATCATCACCGGTATCGCCCTGCTCTCGGCCTTCAAGACCCTGGGCATCGAACCGGGCATGTTCACCATCGTCGTCGGTCACGCGACCTTCTGCGTGGTGATCGTCTACAACAACGTCATCGCCCGCCTGCGCCGCACCTCGCAAAGCCTGATCGAAGCCTCCATGGACCTGGGCGCCGACGGTTGGCAGACCTTCCGCTACATCATCCTGCCCAACCTCAGCTCGGCATTGCTGGCGGGCGGCATGCTGGCGTTTGCGCTGTCGTTCGATGAAATCATCGTCACCACCTTTACCGCCGGCCACGAGCGGACCCTGCCGATCTGGTTGCTCAACCAGCTCAGCCGCCCGCGCGACGTGCCCGTGACCAACGTCGTCGCCATGCTGGTGATGCTGGTGACCATGCTACCGATCCTTGGCGCCTACTACCTGACCCGCGGCGGTGAAAGCGTGGCCGGCAGTGGCGGAAAATAACCTGTGATTCGAATCAAGCACCCTGAGGATTCAGCCATGCAAACCCAACTGTTGATCAATGGCCAACTGGTCACTGGCGAGGGCCCGGGCCAGCCGGTCTTCAACCCGGCGCTGGGCCGGGTCCTGGTGGAAATCAACGAAGCCAGCGAAGCCCAGGTCGATGCCGCCGTGCGCGCCGCCGATGCAGCCTTCGAAAGCTGGTCGCAGACCGCGCCCAAGGAACGTTCGCTGCTGCTGCTCAAGCTGGCCGACGCCATCGAGGCCCATGACCAAGAGCTGGCCAAGCTGGAATCGGACAACTGCGGCAAGCCCTACCACGCCGCATTGAACGATGAGATTCCGGCCATTGCCGATGTGTTCCGCTTCTTCGCCGGGGCCAACCGTTGCATGAGCGGCTCGACCGCCGGCGAGTACCTGCCGGGCCATACCTCGATGATCCGCCGCGACCCGGTCGGTGTCATCGCCTCCATCGCGCCGTGGAACTACCCGCTGATGATGGTCGCCTGGAAGATCGCCCCGGCCCTGGCCGCCGGCAACACCGTGGTGCTCAAGCCGTCCGAGCAGACCCCGCTGACCGCCCTGCGCCTGGGCGAACTGGCTGCCGGAATCTTCCCGGCCGGCGTGCTCAACCTGGTGTTCGGTCGCGGCGCTACCGTCGGCAGCCCGCTGGTGACCCATCCGAAGGTACGCATGGTCTCGCTGACCGGCTCCATCGCCACCGGCGCGAACATCATTGCCAGCACCGCCGACAGCGTCAAACGCATGCACATGGAACTGGGCGGCAAGGCCCCGGTGATCATCTTCGACGACGCCGACATCGACGCCGCCGTCGAGGGCATCCGCACCTTCGGCTTCTACAACGCCGGCCAGGATTGCACCGCGGCCTGCCGCATCTATGCGCAACAAGGCATCTACGACAAGTTCGTCGAGAAACTCGGCGCCGCCGTCAGCAGCATCAAGCTCGGCCTGCAGGACGACCCGAGCACCGAGCTCGGCCCGCTGATCACCGCCCAGCACCGTGACCGCGTCGCTGGCCTGGTCGAGCGGGCCATCGCCCAGCCGCACATGCGCCTGATCACTGGCGGCAAGGCGGTCGAAGGCGATGGCTACTTCTTCGAGCCGACGGTGCTGGCCGATGCCCGGCAGGACGACGAGATCGTTCGCCGCGAGGTGTTCGGCCCGGTGGTATCGGTGACGAAGTTCAAGGACGAGGCGCAGGTCCTGGCCTGGGCCAACGACTCGGACTACGGCCTGGCCTCGTCGGTCTGGACCCGCGACGTGGGCCTGGCCCATCGCATGTCGGCGCGCCTGCAGTACGGCTGCACCTGGGTCAACACCCACTTCATGCTGGTCAGCGAAATGCCCCATGGCGGGCAGAAGCTTTCCGGGTATGGCAAGGACATGTCGATGTATGGGTTGGAGGACTACACGGTTGTGCGGCATGTGATGTTCAAGCATTAAAAGGCAAGACCCCTCTGGGGCCTTATCGCTGGAAAGTCAGCCGGTAACTGCAACGACCCGGCCGCTATGCGGTCGGGTCGTCTGGGCACTCACTCCCCTGCCCTGCCGCAGACATCTCCGACAAAACGCGCTTCCTTTTCCCATCTCATGCCAATTGAGCTTCTCTACTAGGTATCATAATCTGATACCATGAATAACAATCAGCTCTCTACTCTCCGCGTGATATTCGCCAGACCTGTCCCCAGAAGCCTGGAGTGGGTCCGTATCGAATCGTTGCTGGTAGCAGCGGGAGCCAGAACAATCGAGGGCAATGGCTCTCGCGTTCGCTTTGAACTCAACGGTGTTATCGCCACCTTCCATCGGCCTCATCCAGACAAGGAAGCCAAACCTTACCAGGTTCGCGATGCGCGTTTTTTTCTGGAGCAGGCGGGAATTACCCCATGAATGTAATGAATTACAAAGGCTATGCAGCCCGCATCGAGTACAGCGACGAAGATGGACTACTGATCGGCCAAGTCGCCGGAATTCGGGACGTGATTGGCTTTCACGCCGAGTCGGTGTCCGAACTTCGCGAGGCTTTCGAAGACGCTGTAGACGATTATCTGGCGGCCTGTGCGCGCATCGGGCGCCCGCCACAAAAAGCCTATTCGGGCAAACTGAGCCTACGGCTGGAGCCCGCCTTGCACGCGTCAGTCGCAGTAAAGGCAGAGCTTGCGCATAAAAGCATCAATCAATGGGTCAGTGATGTTTTGAGCCGCGAGGCGCACGCCTGACTTCAAGTGGCCGCTCTGGTTGGAGGTGACTCGAACCATTCGCGGCCAAGCTGGGCACCGCTCGGCCGCCCCTGCGATCAATCGCGCAAATCCGACTCATGAATCGGCTGGTCCCGACTCGTGGCGCGTTGGTATTGCGCCGGCCAGACGGCCTTTTGCCCGCCCAGATCGTCGTCGGCATGCAACGCCCAGTAAGGGTCGCGCAGCAGTTCACGGGCCAGCAGGATGATGTCGGCCTGGCACGTCCGCAGAATGTGTTCGGCCTGGGCCGGTTCCGTGATCATGCCCACGGTGCCAGTGGCGATACCGGACTCCTTGCGTACACGCTCGGCGAAACGGGTTTGATAACCGGGGCCTGTGGGGATTTCGGCATTCACTGAGGTGCCACCGGACGAAACGTCGATCAAGTCGACGCCCACCGCTTTCAGGCGCCGTGCCAATTCGACGGTTTCGTCCGGATTCCAGCCGTCCTCGACCCAGTCGGTGGCCGAAACCCGCACGAACAGCGGCAACTCTTCAGGCCAGATGGCGCGCACCGCTTCGGTGACCTGCAGGGTCAGACGGATGCGGTTCTCGAAGCAGCTGCCGTACTGGTCGCGACGCTGGTTGCTGATCGGCGACAGGAACTGATGCAGCAGGTAGCCGTGCGCCGCATGAATCTCGACCACTTTGAAACCGGCGACCAATGCCCGCTTGGCGGCCTCGACAAAGGCTTCGATCACACTCTGGATCTGCCCTTCGCTGAGTTCGGTGGGCGCAGTGTGCTCGGGGTCGAAGGCAATTTTCGATGGCCCGACCGGAACCCAGCCACCTTCGCTGACCGGCACGCTGCCGTGCTTGCCCAACCAGGGCCGATACGTACTGGCCTTGCGCCCGGCATGTGCGAGCTGGATGCCGGGCACCGAGCCTTGCGCGGTAATGAAACGGGTGATGCGTTGCAATGGCGCGATCTGTTCGTCGCACCACAGGCCCAAGTCCTGGGCGGTGATGCGGCCATCGGCGGTGACCGCCGTCGCTTCGCTGAAAACCAGGCCCGCACCGCCGATGGCGCGGCTGCCGAGATGAACCAGGTGCCAGTCATTGGCCAGGCCATCGACACTGGAATACTGGCACATTGGAGAAACCGCAATTCGATTGGGCAGGGTCAACTGACGCAGGGTGTAGGGTTCAAGCAGCAGACTCATGGGGCACCTCTCAAGTCAAGTGGTAAGGCTCCAGGTTCTGTTTGAAAAGTCGACAGACGAGAATCTTCCCCGCAGGTTCACATGACAAATCAGACAGTGCTTTAGAGCCTAGACCACTTTGATCGGCTTCCCCCCTATTCGATCAACGCGGCTCCATGTGCGCGATCATCAACTGGACGGTTTCCTGGCCGCGAAACTCATTGAGATCGAGCTTGTAGGCCAGCTCTACCCAGCGCACCGAAGGGTTGGGCCAGATCTCCCGATCGATACCGAAGGCAATACCGTCAAGCTTCACCGAACCGCATTCGCTCTTGAGCACGACCTTCAGGTGACGCTCGCCGACCACGCGCTGTTCGACCAGTTGGAACACGCCATGAAAAAGGGGTTCGGGAAAGTGCTGGCCCCAGGGCCCGGCATGGCGCAAGGCGCGCGCCAGCTCCAGGTGGAACTCCTCGACCGCCAGCGTGCCGTCGGACAGCAACCGACCGGTCAGGTCCTCCTCGCGCAACTGCCGACGCACCTCGGCATCGAACGCCGCGGCGAAGGCCGGGAAATTTTCCGCCGGCAATGACAGGCCGGCAGCCATGGCATGCCCACCGAACTTGCTGATCAGCTGCGGGTGCCCGGCCGCCACGGCGTCCAGGGCATCGCGTATATGGAACCCCGGCACCGAGCGGGCCGAGCCCTTGAGCATCCCCGCGCCGGCATCGGCGAAGGCGATGGTCGGACGGTGGTAACGCTCTTTAAGGCGCGAGGCCAGAATACCGATCACCCCCTGGTGCCAGTCAGCCTCGAACAGGCATAGCCCGAACGGCATCGACTCCAGCGGCAGGTCCTTGAGCTGGGCCAGCGCTTCGCGTTGCATGCCCTGTTCGATGGACTTGCGATCCTGATTCAGCTCATCCAGCTGCACCGCCATTTCCCGAGCCAGGGTCGGGTCTTCGCTGAGCAGGCATTCGATGCCCAGGCTCATGTCATCCAGACGACCGGCAGCGTTCAGACGCGGGCCCAGGATAAAACCCAGGTCCGTGGAGGTGATGCGACCGTGTTCGCGCCTGGCCACTTCCAGAATGGCCTTGAGCCCGGGCCGCGCACGTCCGGCGCGAATCCGCTCCAGCCCCTGGTGGACCAGGATACGGTTGTTGGCATCGAGCGGCACCACGTCGGCCACGCTGCCGAGCGCCACCAGATCGAGCAGCTCACCGATGTTCGGCTGCGGCCGGGTTGCGTAGTGGCCCAGGCTGCGCAAGCGCGCACGCAAGGCCATCAGGACGTAGAAGATCACCCCGACCCCGGCCAGCGCCTTGCTGGGGAACCCGCAGCCCGGTTGGTTCGGGTTGACGATGGCGTCGGCCGCGGGCAACTCGTTGCCCGGCAAATGGTGGTCGGTGACCAGTACCTGCAGACCGGCCGCCTTGGCCGCGGCAACGCCTTCGACGCTGGAAATGCCGTTGTCGACGGTAATCAACAAATCGGGCTGGCGCTGCAGCGCCACCTCGACGATTTCCGGCGTCAGGCCGTAGCCATATTCAAAACGGTTGGGCACCAGGTAATCGACGTGGGCCGCGCCCAGCAGACGCAAGCCCAGCACACCGACCGTACTGGCCGTGGCGCCATCGGCGTCGAAGTCGCCGACGATGAGAATGCGCTGGCGTTGCTCGAGGGCGACGACCAGCAAATCCACGGCGGCGTCGATGCCCTTGAGTTGCTGGAAAGGAATCAGTCGCGCAAGACTTTTATCCAGCTCAGCCTCGGACTGCACGCCACGCGCCGCGTAGAGCCGTGTCAACAGCGGCGGCAGGTCACCGAGAAAGGGCAAGGTTTCAGGCAGTTGGCGTGGTTCGATACGCATTGCTTAACCGCGCTCGCCCATCAGCCACTCGAGCTGGACTTCGTGCTGACCACGGTCGTCGGTCACGAAAATCGTCCCTTCGCTGATCATGACATCCCACTTGATGACGCGCGGCATGTCCTTGGCCAGCGTCTCCAGGACTTCCTGGGGGACGCCGGCAATATTGACGTTTTTCAGGTTCTTGACCGCATCGACCACCTTGGTCTGCCAGACACGCAGGCTGCCGTAGGCCAGCAGGCTGGTGCGCTCGGTGCGACGGGAACACCAGGTCAGGCGCTCGGCATCCGGCTGGCCGACCTCGATCCAGTGAAGGACCCGGTCATCCAGGCTTTTTTCCCACAAGGCAGGCTCGTCCACTTCCGACAGGCCGCGACCGAACGACAGCTGTTCGTTATACCAGAAGGCATAAGCCAGCAAGCGTACGGTCATGCGCTCTTCGGTTTCGGATGGGTGGCGGGCAATGGTTTGCTTGACGCTCTCGTATACCCCGCGATCGAGGTCGGTGAGGTTCAGTTCAAACTTGTAGGTCGTGGACGGCTGGGCCATGAACGGGCTTCTTGCGGCGAGAAAAGTCGCCCAGTCTAACCGATGCAAAGCCAATGAACGAATGGCAAGGGCGTGATCGAGTACCAGCCAGGGCCCGGCCTGTGTTAAAAACATCGATCCTGCCCTGCCGCCACGGACTTGCCATGCAACTTGCCGCCAAACCTCTCGCCGGTCTGAAAGTCATCGAACTCGGTACCCTGATCGCCGGTCCCTTCGCCTCACGCATCTGTGCCGAGTTCGGTGCCGAGGTCATCAAGGTCGAATCCCCGGATGGCGGCGACCCCCTGCGCAAGTGGCGCAAGCTGTACGAGGGTACCTCGCTGTGGTGGTTCGTCCAGGCGCGCAATAAAAAGTCATTGACCCTGAACCTCAAGCACCCCGACGGCCAGGAAATCCTCAAGAAGCTGTTGGCCGAGGCGGACATCCTGATCGAGAACTTCCGCCCTGGCGTTCTGGAAAAGCTCGGGCTTGGCTGGGACGTGCTGCATGCGCTGAACCCGAAGCTGGTAATGGTCAGGTTGTCGGGTTTCGGCCAGACCGGGCCGATGAAAGACCAACCCGGCTTCGGCGCCGTCGGCGAGTCCATGGGCGGCCTGCGCTATATCACCGGCTTCGAGGATCGCCCACCGGTGCGTACCGGTATCTCCATCGGTGATTCCATTGCCGCGCTCTGGGGTGTGATCGGGGCGTTGATGGCGCTGCGCCACCGCGAAGTCAACGGCGGCCAGGGCCAGGTGGTCGATGTCGCGCTGTACGAGGCGATCTTTGCGATGATGGAGAGCATGGTCCCGGAGTTCGATGTGTTCGGCTTCATCCGTGAGCGCACCGGCAACATCATGCCGGGCATCACACCCTCCTCGATCCATACCAGTGCCGATGGCCGGCATGTGCAGATCGGTGCCAACGGCGATGCGATCTTCAAACGCTTCATGTCGGCCATCGGCCGCGAAGACCTGGCCAATGACCCGACCCTGGCAAGCAACGACGGGCGGGATCTGCGCCGCGACGAAATCTATGGCGTTATCGACCGCTGGGCTCGAACGCTGCCACTCGATGCATTGATGGCCGTTCTCAACGAGGCACAGGTCCCGGCCAGCCGCATCTACTCGGCAGAGGACATGTTCAATGACCCACAGTTTCTCGCCCGTGAAATGTTCCTGCAGGCCAAACTGCCCGATGGCAAGCCGTTCAAGATGCCGGGGATCGTGCCCAAGCTCTCCGAAACACCCGGCTCGGCCGAATGGGTGGGCCCTGAATTGGGTGCCCATACCGATCAATTGCTCGATGAACTGGGCTATGACGCCTTGGCCGTTGCGCGCTTGCGCGAATCAGGGACGATTTGACCTGTTCGCTTGCCGGTAATCGTCACATTACCTACCTATATGCAGGATGCGCAGTCATTCTTCATTGAAGATCAGCACGCGCGTCCCTGACCCTGGATGACAGGCAAAAAGAAACCCCGGACGGTGGGGAGCCGCTCGGGGTCAAACATGATCACCGTAGACATGGGTCGCTAATGACCAATACGACAGGGAACATGCACCGGAGCTCAATGCGCATCCCCTGCCCTTGCAAAATAGGAGTCCCTGCGGGCCGGAAGGTTCCCTGCTCAGGCTGCCGAAAGGATAAACGCCCTGCATTGCGCGGCATTGCGCAGAGCAGCAATGGCGCAGGGCTGCAAACGCCCCTCGGCGATCAGCAGATCACGCCGCAAGCCATCGACAACGTCGGTCAGCAGACGCTTGTCATGCAGCTGATAGCAACTGACTGTTCGGTCAATCACAATGGCGCCTGAGGCATTGGTGAGCGTCATCCGATATTCCCGGAGCGAACCGGATGGGCCCAGCGTGACCAGGTAGGGCGTCAAAGCTTCACTTAGCAACAAGCTGATATTTTCCATCTTGTTCACCACTCTCTTGTCCGAAATCAAAGTTGCCTTCGCAGTTTCGTTTTGAATGAGCATGCCCGCTGAATATGACAGATTGAATTTGCCGATGGACCTGGTTACCGAAGCCACCCGGCCTGCCCGCAAGAGACCCCTTCGCGGTCAGCGATCCAGCGCTTCAGCTCGAGGCTAGCCATGGGGCGGGCAATGAAATACCCCTGCATGATCGGATTGCCCAGGGCCTTGATGGCCCGCAGGTCTTCAACCGTCTCCACCCCCTCGACCACGACCTTGAGGTCCATGCGCCTGGCCATGATCAGCGCACCAGCCACCACCGCCGCTTTTCTTTCATCCTCGGCCATGCCTCGAATGAATTCGCTGGGCAGTTTCAGTTCGCTGAAAGGCAACGCCAATAACCGCTGAAGATTGGACTCTCCCACTCCGAAATCATCAATCGACAGCTGACACCCCGCTAAACGCAGGCGCAGCAACCCCTCAAGCTGTTCAGGGGCAAGCTGGCAACCCTGGGCTTCGATGATTTCCAGGGTCAGCGCGCTGGCGGGTACGCCATGGCGCGCAAGCGCTGCGAGCACCTGCCGGGGGAAATCCTCCTGTTCCAGCAACCGGGGTGCAATATTCACGGCCACCGGCAAGTGCAGAGCATTGGCCAGGCGCACCGCCGCACTGAGCTCAAGCGCCCGATCGAGCACGTGCCAGGTCAAGCGCGCGAGCAGCCCGGCATTCTCGATCATCGGCAGGAACTGGCCGGGTGTCAGCAACCCCAACTCGGGATGCTGCCAGCGCACCAGTGCCTCGACCCCAACCAGATTGCCCTCCAGGCAGACCTTGGGCTGAAAGTGCACGACCCATTGGGCGATGGTTTGCATCAGCTGCTCAGGTTGCAAGGCGCGCGGGTCGGGGCCCTCGCTGCACTGCGGCGCCGTGGGTACCGGGTGGTCAATCGCTGTTTCGTCCAGGTACGACTCGAGCAGTTTGCGCACCGATGCCACGCAGGCTGGTTTCTGCAAGCTGCCCAATACCCGCAGTCCCTGTTGCCGGGCCAGTTGGCTCACGCTGTCGAGAACGTTGCGTTCGGCCCCACTGAGTAGAACCACGGCCCCTGCCAGGCCAGCGCAGGCCAGATGCTGAATCAGATCCAGACCATCGGCGCCAGGCATCTGCAAATCGCAGATGGCGACATCGACCCGCCCTCGGCGTGCCAGAGACTGGCGTGCGGATTCGACAGTCTCGGCTGTCAACACATCGAATACGCCGTTGGCATTGAGCATCTGATGCAAGGCCATCAGTTGAAAGGGGTGGTCTTCAAGAATCAGAACCTTGAGGGAATGCATGGGTTTTCTCCGCAATTGCAGGCGTGAACAACGGCACACGCGCCCGCACTCTAGAAAAAACGGTCCTGATAACCCATAGGACAAGTCCTAAAGCTCACGCGGATTTTCCGCCAGCTCCCCCTCGATTTCCGTCTGCAGCTGCACAATGGCTGATTCGAGAGCCATCCATGGCCCGGTCGGTGCAGCCGATGGATGTTCGCGGCTGAAGGCATCCAGGTCCGCACAGGCACGCGCCAATGGAATCGCATCGATGAGGCAGGCCACCCCTTTGAGACGATGCAACGAGGCGTTGATGCTTTCCCAGGCCAGCTGCGCGACAGCAGTCGTCAACGCCCCGCGTTCCTGGTCGAGATTCTTGTGCAGCTCCACCAACATTCGCTGTAAAGCCGGCGTACTGGCGCGGGTCATCTCTTGCAATGTCTGCCTATCAAACGAATGCTGCGCGGTGAACTGCTGGATAACCCGGGCCAGGCGATCGAGTTCCACCGGTTTGACCAACAATTCATCCATGCCCGCCTGCAGGCAGCGTGTACGCTCATCCTTCATGGCATTGGCCGTGCAACCGACAATCGCGCTGGGCCGTCGTTTTTCGAGCATTTCGATGCGCCGAATGCCCTGCGCCAATGCATAACCGCTCATGACAGGCATGTTGCAGTCGGTCAATATCAGGTCGAAGGCCTGGTTTTGCCAGGCATTCAAAGCCGCCTCGCCATCGCCGACAGCCACTACTTCATGGCCCAGGAACTCGAGTTGCTGGCCAAGGACCAAACGGCTGGCGCAAAGGTCATCGACCACCAGGACTCGCCGCGAAGGCGTTGAGGGCCGGACCTGGCAGACCTCTGTCTCGGGCCCAACAGCCTGGGTCACTGTTGTCAGCGACAACTCGATGCTGACCTCGGTCCCCTGCCCGGGCACGCTGTGCAGTGCGATCCGGCCGCCCATCAGTTCCACCAATTGCTTGCAGATACTCAAGCCCAGGCCCGACCCGCCATACTCTCCGGCCGATTGCGGGCTCACCTGGACAAACGGCTTGAAGACCTTGGCCTGTTGCTCCGGGGTGATGCCAATGCCATCGTCCTGCACGAAGATGTGCAGGTTGGCCTGTTTGCCTGTAACCGCGCGGCGGGTCACCACAACCCGTATCCGGCCATGGCGGGTGAACTTGATCGCATTGCCCAGGAGATTGACCAGTACCTGACGCAAGCGCATCGGATCGAACCAGAAGACGCCCTCGGCCTCGGGGGCAAGCTCCAGGGTCAAGGCGAGCCCCTTTTCCCTGGCTTGTGCGAAGAACTGTTCGACGATGCCGGCAAAAAAAGGTTTGAACGCCAACGCTTGAAGCGATAACTGCATGCCGCCTGCTTCTATCCGCGCGAGGTCCAGGCTGTCGCCAATCAGGGCGATCAACTCTCGGGCCGACTGGTGGGCAACCTCCAATGCCTGAGACGGGGCCTGGCCCAGGGCTTGTGCGCTTTCACGTTCCAGTTCGAGCAGACCGATAATGACCGCCATGGGCGTACGGATCTCATGGCTCATCGTTGCAAGGAATGTACTCTTGGCCTGGCTGGCCTGCTCTGCCTGTTGGCGGGCCTCGACCAATGCGGCTTCAAGTTGCTTGCGTTCGGTGATGTCGATCCACCCTCCAAGCAGCCCTTGCAACTGGCCGTCGGCCCGATAAAACGGCACGGTCCATTGATACGCTTCGATCCTGCGCCCGGAGATCTCGATCTGCCGATCGACAAACGTCGGTTGCGGGTCTTGCAACGACGCGAGGTAATCGCCATGTATTTGCGCGGCCTCGCGCACGGAAATCACATCGATATCAGGCAGCTTGCGTCCTTTCATATCTTCAAAACTGAGCGAGAGGCTTTCCTCATAGCTCTTGTTGCATGAAATCAATCGCCCCTGCAGATCCCGGACGTAAATGGGATTGGGAATGCCATCGAACAATGCCCTCTTGAAGGCCAGTTGATCATTGAGCGCCTCTTCGGCCTTCTCGCGCTGACGGATTTGTACCCTCAGCCGACTACTCCAGACCAGGGAGGCCAGACTAAACAGCAGCGCCGCCGCCACAGCCCAATAGACCCACGGCGCTATACGCTGCCAGACCGGTGCCGGGGTCGCCACCGCGCCCAGCCACTTCATGCGCATCGCCCGCAATCCAGCGACCGGGAAAGCCTCCAACGCCTTGTTGAGGATGCTCGCCAGTTCCGGTTGCGCGGCGCTGACTGCAAAGCGATCCGGTGCCCATTTGCCCTCGACACCGCGTCCTACCCTGAGCGTACCTTGCGGGTCGCGGCCCACCGAACGGTAAGCGCCCACTTCACTGTCGATAGTCGCGTCGGCCTGGCCGCTGCGAACCAGCTCACGGGCCTGATCCAGCGAGTCCACCAGCCGCAGCCGGACCTCGGGGTGCTCGCGTCGTATGGTGCTTTCCAGTGCATGCTGGGCTGGCAGGGCCAGCACACCCCCCGACAAATCATGGAGCGAACCGAGGGAAATATCGGCAGGCCTGACGATAAAGACCCAGCTCTGCCCGCCAAAGGAATGGGTGAAGCTGAGAAAGGCGCGGCGCTCCGGCGTCTCGCTGAGCGTGGTGTTCATGTCCGCCTGGCCGCTCTGAAGCAAGTCCAGGCTTTGCACAATGGATGCAGCGGGTTTGAAGACGAACTGCAGGCCGGTCATTTGCGAAATCGTCGCCAGTACATCGCTGTTGAGTCCGACCCAGGCTTGCCCCTCATTGCGAAAGAGATAAGGCGCATACTGGGTGGCCGAAACGATCACCTGGGGATGTTGGCGAATCCAGGCTTGTTCGGAGGCACTGAGCGTGACGCGTTGCCGGGCAATGTCCGACCCCAGGCCCGACGTCCAGCGCCCGAGGATTTCGCGCCGCAGCGACTCATCGATACTGGCCAGCGCCCGGTCGATCATTACCCCCAGCGGCTTGTCGCTGGCCCGCGTGGCGAAAGCAAAACCGATGGGTGGCAGGGCGCTGGGGCCGACGATCCGGAGCCCCATGAAGGGACGCAGAGCGCTATAGGCGCGGATGATCACCTCGTTACCGATAAAGGCGTCCACCTCCCCCTGATTGAGCGCCTCGAAACCGCTATAGAGATTGGGGGCAACGATGATCTCGCTGGCCGGATAAGCCTTGTGAACCACATCGGTATCGGCATAACCGTCGAGCAGTACGATTTTCTTGCCCGTCAGGCTCATGGTGGGTGAATTGCCACCGCCACGGGCGACCACCATCGAGCGGTCCGGCATATAGTCGCTGGAGAACGCCAGGCCCGGAACGCTGCGCTCAAAACCATTGGCACTGGTGAGGATATCGATGGCACCGCTGTGCAGGGCCTCGATGGCCTCCTCACGCCTGGCATAGCCCAGAACCTGCGTCGCCACTCCCAGGCGCCGGGCAACCAGGCTCAGGTAATCGGCGCTGATGCCCTGGTAACGGTTGCGGTCGATGGTGATGTCTACCGGCTCATAGTCGGCAATCGAGATGCCAATGCGCAGCACTCGATCCGGCCCCAGCCATTGCTGCTCGTCGCTGTGCAAAGCCATGGGTTCGAGCTCGGAGAACGGCGGAACCAGGGTGAATGGCAGGCTCTGCGCAGCCTGGGCGAACGGTCCGAGGCAAAATAGCAAAAGGCACAGGACGCCTCGCACCAATGGCGATCTCCAACAGCCCGTCATGCCCGCATTCCTTGACAACGTACTACCTATCCGTGGCTACTGGTTCAGGTCTTGTTGGATAAACCAATAAGATCAAATGGTTAGGCTTGATGGTGTAGGTGTCCCTTGCTGAGTTGGCGGCTTTCGTATCTGTATGGTGTCTGTTAGACACCGGGCTTTTTAGGCCCTTGGCGTTTCGGGTCGGGGTTACGTTGGGGTCACGACACCGCTTCGATCAAGCGCACGATATCGGGCTGCCCTCGGTGTTCGGCCTGCCACAAATCATAGGCCGCCTGCATGGCCAGCCACTGGCGCACAACAAAAAAGCCCCCCACCGCTTCGATGGGGGGCGATACAGCGGATACGATTACTTGCGCTGTGAATCAAGCACTTCCTTGTTATTCACCACATCTTGCGCCTTCATGTAACTTTCGATCAGCAGTTGGTAGGCCGGGAAAATTTTGGTGTAAACCTCAGCCCATTGCTGAGCATCATCTCGGTTCCAGGTTTTTTGCAGCTCAGAAGCGACTGCGCCCGTATCCATCGGTACCACACCAGCCTGCACCACACGAGCGAGCGTAATTTCCTGCGCCATCTTGGTATAAGTGCCCGAGGCATCCACCACTGCGAAGACCTGATAACCGTCATATACGGCGCTGATGGCGGGGAAGGCCATGCAGACGCTAGTGATGGTGCCGGCAATGATAAGTTGCTTCTTGCCAGTGGCTTTCACTGCGGCCACGAACTCCGGATTGTCCCAGGCATTGATCTCACCCTTGCGCGCCACGTATTGAGCGTGAGGGGCATTTTCATGAATCTCAGGGATCAGGGGGCCGTTCGGGCCTTGCGGTACGGAGGCAGTGGTGATGACCGGAATCTTGGCTAGCGCTGCCATCTTGGCCAGTGCCGCCGCGCGTAGGCGTAACTCAGGCATCGGCATATCGCCCACTGTCTGGAACAGACCACTCTGGTGATCGATCAGCAGCATGACGGCGTTGGATGGGTCAATGGCAGGTCTCTGGTTGTTGAAGTTAGCAGGCGTGCTCATGGGGACTCTCCACGGATGGGATGGCGACGATCAGGCCGCCGGAAAAACCCTCATAGCGTAGCTGTTGAAATCGTTGATCGCCTGAACGATCTCGTCTTGCGTGTTCATGACGAAGGGGCACACCAACATGTAGGCTACACTCAACAACCGCACCGCTTTCCCATATTTGCAAGGTGCTAATACTGCTAAGTGCGGAACCGTCACCATGCACATCTATGTCGAGATCGACCTGCCAGGCTACATCCATCCGGCAATCGACCTTCAGACAGGTCAAATCGTCGAACTGACAAAATCGATTCAGCCAAGGGTACTGGCGGTTGCTGAATGGGTTCAGTTAGAACTGGACTTTCACAACAACTCTGACCGTCTGCGCGCCAGTGCCTGCTCACTTGACGACCCCGCGTAGCTTTCCAAGGTGGCCGTCTCGGTTTCCCGGATCAGAGCGTTGTCGCGCCTTTGCTCAGGGCTCAACTTTAGCTCACTCGCCCATCTGGCCTGATCCGGGGTGTCGATGGGTTCGGGCTGGATCAAGGGCATGGTGTCGGGCACGTCGTCTGGACGCTGCCACCTGGGGTTGCAGGCTTCTTGCGGTGTCATTGTCGCCACCGGTTCCCGCTCTTTGAATGCATAAGTAGCCTTGGACAAGGCGAAGGCGATTCTGCGAGCGGCTTCAAATTCGCTGTCGATGTTGACCTGGGTGTTGACCTGCACAACATCGCCGTCACCGTCGCGGGCCATGGGCGGCATCAGCCTTGCCAAACACTGCCGGATAAATTCGCTCGGGTTTTCGGTCGCCCATTTTAATAAAAATTTAGGTCCGCCTAATTTTTTATAAGTTTGCAGAATGTCATTGGCGATTTCGCCTGTGATCAATTGCCGCTGGTTTTTATCCAGACTGCCTTTGACCCTGCCGCCAGATTTGACTTGGCCCGGTGGTCGGCCTCGGGCAGCCATCACTCTTCACCCGCATGCGTGGGCAGGGTCAGGATCGAGTCCAGCGAGCCGTCAGCA